>NZ_JAKUGX010000005.1:0-218185 GCF_022664195.1 Bacillus cereus group sp. BfR-BA-01316 | reverse complement strand
CTTATTACAAGTACATTGTATGACTAAGTAGCGGTGAATGTCAACTAGACTTTTAAATTTTTTTAAAAAATCCGCTATTACCTATTGGATACTGCCTATTTTCTTTTTAAGAAATCTCACCACATACCTATCCAGCTAAGAAAAAGAAATACCCCAAAACAAAAATTCTACATTTTTGTTTTGGGGCGCTATACTATTCCGAAGTTAATGAATGTGGCTAGCTCTCCTTATTAAGGAGACGGATCATTCTTTTGTTCTTCTACTAATGCACCTGTGCATCTAATACATAAGTTTGCGAATACATACAAATTCTTTATAAAGCCAACTCTACATATAGGACATCCTTTTTGTTACGATAACATCATATTCATGTCTTCTGCTGCGGTTGTAATTAGTTTTAAACCAAATGTTTCTTGTAATACATCAAGCACACCAGGCGAAATAAATTCAGGTGCCTCTGGACCAATGCGAATATCTTGAATCCCAAGACTAAATAGCCCAAGTAAAATGGCAACCGCTTTTTGTTCAAACCAAGATAGGACAATACTCACTGGCAATTCATTCACTTCACATTGAAAAGCATCTGCTAAAGCGGCGGCTATTTTCACTGTAGAAATTGAATTATTACATTGTCCTAAGTCAATGTAACGTGGAATCTCCGTACCGGGAACAACACCATAATTTACATCATTAAAGCGGAATTTCCCACAAGAAGTTGTTAAAATAACCGTTTCTGGCGGAAGTGACGTTGCTAATTCACGATAATATTCTCCGCCTTTTCCTGGGGCATCACAACCTGCAATAACAAAGAAACGCTTTATTTTCCCTTCCTTTACTGCCTCAATAATTTCTGGAGCTAATGATAATACGGTATTATGATGAAACCCTGTTACTAACTGTTCATCCGACTCCATATGTACTTCTGGAAGTTCTAGCGCTTTTTGAATCAATGGTGTAAAATCATCATTTTCAATTTTTCGTACACCTTCTAGGCCTGCAATGTCATATGAAAAGAATCGATCAGAGTATGACCCTTTAATTGGCATAACACAATTCGTTGTTGCCAATATTGCACCAGTAAATTTTTCAAAAAGACGTCGTTGATCATACCACGCCTTACCAATGTTTCCTTTTAAATGTTTATATTTTTTCAGCCTTGGATATCCGTGTGCTGGTAGCATTTCGGAATGCGTATAAATATTAATTTCTTTTCCTTCTGTTTGCTTTAATAATTCCTCTAATGCAAATAGATTATGACCAGTAACTACAATTGCCTTACCTTCTACATGGTTTTGTGTAATTTGAACAGGCTCTGGAACACCAAAGTGATTCGTGTGTGCCTCATCCAACAACTCCATCACTCGTAAAGCTGATTTCCCTACTTTCATAGCCATATCAATATGCTCTTGTTCATTAAAGTTAGAATTTGTTAATGTCATATATAACGCTTCTTGCGTTGTAGCGTCTACAAATGCATCTGTATACCCTAGCTGAGCAGCATGCGTACGATAAGCCGCAATTCCTTTTAATCCAAACACAATCGTATCTTGTAAACTTGCGATTGTTTCATTTTTACCGCAAACACCCATTACTTTACATCCGCCTGTTGGCGTTTGTTCACATTGATAACAAAACATATCATCCCACCCTCTCCCAATCATTCCTTACAAACTAAGCATAATATCCATTGAGAAAAAGGGATGTGATATCAATCACAATAATATATAAAAATTTGTGACAGTTCATCTTGTTGACATAATTTTTTTATTGACACCATAAAATTCATACATAAGCATGTACACTTCTGTTGATGCTTCCAAAAGGCTAAATAATTACTTTAAAGAACGTCTAGCAATATATAAATAAAAATGAATCTTTTACTAGCTCATTGTACAAAACTAAGATTTCTTAATATATTTGGCGATAAAGCGTTTTGAATCTCTTGAGTAAATAATTGTGATTCAATGAATACAGAATTTCACATATAAATACGCTATTCTTTCCTATAATCCAATAGAAAGAATAGCGTATTTTATTTCTTGTTTCTTATTTCAACAAATCCATTGTATGTAAAAGCAATCCTTTGCCACCTACATCACCGTGACCAGGTACTACTAATTTCATATTTCCATATCGGTTCAACACATTTTCAATCGATGTGGACCATTCATTTACATACGCATCAGCAACATTTCCTAAATCTTTCGAGTCAGCTGATTTTACTAGACAGCCTCCAGCTAAAATATTATATTGTGGCAGCCATACAACAATGTTATCTTCTGTATGCCCTTTACCTGGATAGAACGTTTCTACTTTTATATTTCCAAACTTCATATTCGTAATCGTTTGTAAGTCTCCAAGCGGCTCCTCATATCCATTTTTTTTTGCTAGTTCTGCAGTTAACGCTGTACTATGTGCTTTAATCCCTCTTTCTTTCAACGTTTTAATTCCACCAATTCGATCAGCGTGCGCATGTGTAATAATGACATCCGTTACTCTCTTCTGAAATTTCTTTTCTACCATCTCTATTAGTTCCTTCGTTAACTTATCATCCCAAGAAGAATCGACAAGTACTAACCCTTTAGAAGTATTAAGAACTAGACCGTTCGAAGGAACTGCTTCTCCGTTAAAATAACCTAATTCTGTATGAACCCATACATGCTTGTTTAACTGAGAAACTGAAATTGTTCCTGTCTCATTCTTTATTACTTTTTGCCCTAGCTTTTGTTCTGCTTGCACGGAAGATATTGCACTAACAAATTGAGTTACTCCTAGTAAACTTACACATAACCCTACTTTTAATAATATATTCGTTTTCATTTTTATCGATCCTTTCTTTCAAACTAAATGGTTATTACCTAAAATAGACAATTCATTTCAAAAGTTTGTTCCATCTTTACTTACATATTTTTCATGCCATTAATAAAAAAGCGTACAAAATTTTGTACACTTTGAAACTTAACCTTCCTTTTACCATTCACGCTTTTTATTAATCATCATTTTTTCTTCAAACGCCTTCTCTAAATCAATATTTAATTTATTTGCTAAATCACATACATTCCAAATTACATCAAACATTTCTAAACCGATCTCTCGTTTCGAATCTTGTATTTTATCACGCTTTAATATAGCTTCTGTTAATTCCCCTAATTCCGCCATTGCATACATCGTACGCTCTTCAATTGTTGTATGTTGAAACCCTTTTTCTTTACTAAAACTTGCTACATATCTCTGGAATTCTGAAATATTCATATGTAATCTCCCTTCCTAACAAATACTCCATTTTTGCTATTAAGCTTATAATCACAATTGTATTTTGTTAAATTATAACATTCATACTATAATTAATTTATAGTTCATTAATGGAGGTGGTTCCGGTGACCCTCTTCGCTTCTCCATCATTATTCATAGTAGCAATCATCTCATTTTCGCTAGCTTATTTCATTGGAGTAAAACAGTACACTTGGCTTTTATCAGGTTACAATGAACGCCGTGTATCAGATAAAGTGAAGTTATCAAAAATTGTTGGGCTTTATAATTTAAGTGCTGGTGTCCTCGCAACACTCGGTAGTGTCTTCACTACTCCTAACGTCAAAATTATTATTCCCATCATTGTAATTGGCCACGTTTTAATTGCGGCTTATGTAAATACACGAATGATTCATTAAAAAAGATCTTCCAAATGGATGATCTTTTTTATAATTTATCGACATATTGCTTTGCTTCTAGTATTGAAAAACCAAATGCTTCTCTTACTCTCTTAACTGCTGTAATCGTTTTTCCATCTTCCACAAGCTGACGCAATTCTTTATTAATTTCAGGATCTCTTTCTACAATCCCCATTTCTTTCGTAATTAATTGCAGCTGCTTCTCAATCCTTTTTAACCTTGCATCTGTTCTCTTTTCAATTTTATTTAGTTTCTCCGCAATATAAATTAACCCAAAAGCCACAATCGGTATGACAATCCAAAATCCCATGACTGCTCCTCCTTCACTAGCTTTCATATGTTTTATTTAAGTAACTTATGTAAATTTTACCACAAGACACATTTAATGTATAATAGTAATATACAACATTATTGATAAAACCTTTTATTTTAGGGGGACACTTTATGAAAAGATTTTTGAAGACATTATTACTATTTGTAGTTCTTTCAATCGCACTACATTTATTATTTGATATAGTTGGTTGGCTTGTTTTCAATGCACCAATTGAAAACAAAGGAGCACTTATTTCCTTAATAACAACCTCATGGCTTATGTACATGTACCGGGATAAATTCCTTCACATGTTCACTTCGAATTAACTTAAAATAAGAAACACTTCATCGATAAAAGATGAAGTGTTTGCTTTTACTCTCCTTCCCTCTATTAAAACCTCTCTTTTTGTTTCAATTACAGATCCTCTCTCTATTTACTCATGTATAATAAAATAAATATTCTGTTTTTAAAAGAAGGGAGTTACTATGAACTTAAAAAGTAACAATATATACGAGAAAATGAACCAATATTACGTTGCCGGATTAAGCCTTGCTGTTATACGTGATGGTAGACTTGATGAAGCGACTGCCTTCGGAACACTTGAATCTGGAACAACTAGAACTGTCACTACGGATTCCATATTCAATTCTTGTTCTATTAGCAAATTCATCACCGCAATACTCGTACTAACATTATCTGATCAAGAAATCGTACATTTAGATGAAGACGTAAATAATCGACTCACATCTTGGAATATCCCTACCAATCTATTTACTTCAAAGAAAAAAATCACGTTGCGAAACTTATTAAGTCACCAATCTGGAATCATTGATCCTCCTAATAGTTTTGAACATTATAAGCTAGAGAAAGGAATACCTAAAATTCCTGAACTCCTTTCTGGTAGAACATTATATTGCCCAGTACCTATAGAAATGAATTATGAACCAGAAAGTGAATTTCATTACTCAGACGCAAACTTTTGTATAATCGAACAACTACTTGAAGATATTACGGGGAAATCCTTCAGTCAGTTACTAGAAGAACTTATCTTCCAGCCACTACAAATGAAAAATAGTACACTCTTCTCTCCCGAAGACATAGATAAAACCGATGATTTTGCTTGCGGGCATAATAAAGATGGAACTGTAACAAATGAGAAGTATCCATTTTATCCATTCGCAGCTGCTTCAGGCATTTGGACAACACCAACTGACTTATCAACTTTAATTATTGAAATCATTCATTCCTTACAGGGAAATAGCAAACTAAAACTTTCTCAAAAAACAGTACTAGATATGATTTCTCCTCAAGGCTGCTCAAAATGGACTGGGTTAGGTGTTTTTCTAGATAATTCTAATGAAGACTTACAAATTTACTCACTTGGATGGGGTGTTGGATTTCAATGTATGATGGTATGTAATCCATACCGAGGTAATGGCGCTGTTATTATGACGAATTCCGATTTAGGTGTCCATCAAAAGGATGGGATTATTGGTGAGGTTTTAAAAATATTATCTATATAATGAGCGAAACAGATATAAAGAAAGAAGCTGATTCTCCCAGCTTCTTTCTTTATATAACATTTTTCACCACAATTTTAATATGTTCTGGTGCGATAATTTCCGTTATACTTTCTTGGAAATCTTCATGCAGCAGTTCTTCAATATGCTCTAACTGCACTTCGACATGTGTGCATTCTAAACTATGTATGTTTAATAGTGCATAATGATCTTTCTTCTTAATTACTAAATATTGATTTTCTTCTGTTATGAGTACAGAACCTAATCGTATTCCTAGTAGACGTTGATCATCAAACTTCACAATCTTTTCCCCTTCCCAACTGCGAATGTAATTACTATACAAAAAACCTAATTTAAGGAAACGAATCTTATATAGACTATATCATACTTTACTAAAATATAAATATCATATTTTCTTTCAATAAAAATCCCCATTTTTTTATATATTTCGATACAAAAAACTTTCTCAACATTTAAATGCGAATTTTCAGTTTTTTTATCTATGAAAATCTATTATAATAAAGCTAATAAATGTTTGACCTCTCCTAATTCATGTACATATGGATGATCAGTAGCTATTGCTACTGATCTATTTTTTGATTTCAGAAAGCAAATACACCGCATCCTTTCCTACACCACAAATAAGCGCAGAACCCCTTTGAGATTGCCACGGTAATCCAATATAATACAATCCTTTTACTGGACTGATTCCCTTTATATGATTAGGAAATCCATTCTCATTTACTGCCTTTTCTATTTCAATCCATTTATAATCTTGAACAAAACCAGTTGACCATATAATACTTTGTGCACTATACGTATCACCATTCTGAAACATAATGTTATTTTCTGATGCACTTACTACTTTTCCCTGTAGTTTCATTGCTCCACTACGAATAAGTTCCTTACCTTCAAAACCAAAAATGGGATCCTTTCTTTTCTGAAACCACCTTCCTCTCTTTGTATGTATTTCGGCATACAATAAACCCATTTTTTCTAACCAATTAAAAATGCTTTTTCTAAAAAGATATAACGGTAAAAACGTTAAAGGATGACTTATAGCCATTGTAACTTCATGAGTTTTTGCAAGTTCTACTGCTATTTGCATGCCTGAATTCCCACCACCTACTACAAGTACTTTTCCCTTTGGAATTTGTAATGGTGATTTATATTGTGATGAATGTATTTGAAAAATATGTGATGAAAGATGTTGTGAAAATGAGGGGATGAATGGTTGCTGAAAACCACCTGTTGCAACAATAACTTTTTTCGATTGTAAAATTTCTGTAGGAGTGTGTAATTCAAAAGTTTCTTTCTCTTTTCTTATTTTTAAAACTTCAGTCTGTAATTGTACCGGCAATTGAAAATACCTTGCATATTCTTCTAAATAAATTGCAATTTCATCTTTACATGGAAATCCATTACCTTCTCCTTTTAATATCATACCTGGTAAACTACTATATTCCCTTGGTGTGAAGAGCTGCAAAGAATCATAGCGGTCTCTCCAAGAATCGCCAATTCTATTTCCCGCCTCAAGTAATAAGAAATTATATCCTTCCTGCTTCAAGTAGTATCCCATTGTTAATCCAGCTTGTCCAGCTCCAACGATAATTATATCTTTCACTCCAATCCCTCCTTCTCACAAACACATGAATATATGTTCATGTGTTCATGCGTTTCCGTAATCATAACATTTTATTTTTATATAATTCAATATCTACCCAAAATAAAAAGAGCAGTTCACTATAAAGTAAACTCCCCTTAATATGTATCATCTCGTTACTCATTAATATTTCAATTGTCCCTAAAGGATCTAACGGCCCATACACACTATCACCTAAATTTATTATCATTTCGACCTTACGACGTGAAATATCTTTTAATACCGCCTTTAAAGCGTGACTATTTCCATAAATATC
Source organism: Bacillus cereus group sp. BfR-BA-01316 (assembly GCF_022664195.1). Classification (NCBI taxonomy): domain Bacteria; kingdom Bacillati; phylum Bacillota; class Bacilli; order Caryophanales; family Bacillaceae; genus Bacillus; species Bacillus cereus group sp. BfR-BA-01316. The sequence continues at coordinate 210,765 of NZ_JAKUGX010000005.1, read as the reverse complement.
TGAAATTATCGCTAGTTTTCTTTTCATTGTAACCCCTATTTTGATAAATTATTTATGACACCTCAATTTCTAAACCATTTCCTCATAAAATATTATTCTATTCAAAAATGGATCAATCACAGTTAATTCCATTGTATCCCAAGGTGTTCTCGCTATATCAGGTTTTGAATACGCATAATCTTTACTTGATAAAATAGCATAATAACTTTTTAAATCCTCTATTTTCACACGAATTGCACCGCCTGGTGAAGCATCCCCATGATGTTCAGATAAATGTATTACAGCACCATTTAACGAAATTTGCATATATAATGGCATATTTTCCTCATACCGATGTTCCCAATCCAGTTTAAATCCTAAAAAGTTAAAGTAAAATAACTGAGCTTTTTCAATATCAAAAATTCTAAATATAGGTGTAATCATTTATAATACCCTCCTATTTATAAACATCCGCCGCCAATTCCCGCAAAACATTTACATTCATCACTTCAAAGCAACCATTATTTTTCTTTATAATCTCTTTATCACAAAACGTATTCAATGTGCGCAATAAATGCCGATAACTCGTTCCTAACAATTCAGCTGTTTCCGTTAAATTCCCACTAAATACAATTCTGTTTCCGTGCTGAACCGCTCTTTCCCCTGCTGCTAACATGTAACTCGCAAGTCGATTTTCAAGTGGATATAGTAAATTAATTGTACTATTTTTTGAAAGTCTATTTAATTTGTGAGCTAATGATCCACAAATACATCTTAAAAATTTCGCATCATGAAATAGTTGGTTTCTCACTTTTCCTAAAGGTAGACCAACACAATAAGAATCTGCCATTACTTGTACGTTTGAAGTGATTCTTTGAGAGTGAATTAACTCAACATCTCCTAGTAACTGCAAACTATCATAAAAACATAGTAATACAGATTTCCCGTTACTTAATGTGTTAAATGCTTTCGCTTTTCCTTCAACAAAAAAATATAAATAATCAATCTCTTCATTTTCTCTACAAATAAACTCATTCTTTTTAAAAAATATAAGTTCCATATATGGTTTCATATCACTACTAAAAAATGAATCAATATTATTTTGTTTCATATACTCTGCTAATTTATTAGAATTACATACTTTCTTCATAGTCCCCCACCTTTACAACTTATCCCAATTGTAAACAAAATTTTCTTCTTTCACTATGACATATGTCATAGTAATACACAATTTCAGCATGATACAGTCATTACAAATATGAAATATAAAAAGGGGATATTACATTGTATAACTTTCTTTCTGTCTTTATTGGTGTGCTTATTGCCATTATGCTCCCATTGAATGGGATTTTATCTGGGTCGACTGGCAATTATACAGCGAGTGTTATCATTCATCTTGTAGGTTTAATAGCAGTCATTTTCGTTTTATTCATTAACAAAAATAAAATCCATTTTGATAAAGGTATTCCACTTTATTTATATAGCGCCGGAGCCATTGGAGTTTTTACTGTTCTTTTTAACAACATAAGTTTCTCCGCCCTTGGTGCCTCTATTACGATCGCATTAAGCTTACTCGGTCAATCCATTGCTTCAATTGTTATTGATCATTTCGGTTTATTAGGAATGAAGGTTGCGAAGTTTGAACAGAAAAAACTAATTGGATTATTATTCATCTCTTCTGGAATTATAATCATGACAATTTATTAATGGAGGCAAGAAAATGTTATATATTTGTATCGCTATTTTAGCTGGTGTTTCTATCGTTATTGCAAGAATTATTAACGCGAATTTAGCAAAGAAAATTGGAAATTGGGAAGGTACATTTTTCAATTATATTACTGGATTATTTTTCTCTATGTTATTTTTAATTTTCAGTTCAGATTCATTGTATATTCCTAGTCATACGTTGCAATCAATTCCTATCGCCGTATACTTAGGCGGATTAGTAGGCGTTATCGTCATCTCATTATCAAACTATATTACTCCTAAAATACCAGCGTTTTATTTAACGTTACTCATCTTTATTGGACAATTGTTTACGGGAACTGTCATTGATCTCTTCCTGTCAAACAAACTTTCAATTGGCAAAGTTGTCGGTGGAATTTTCGTATTAATTGGGCTTACTTACAATTTACTCGTTGACCGCCCTATAAAAACCGTGAAGCATAATCACGTTCAACTATAATACTTTACGCTTACCTATCATATATTAATAGAAAAGCTCTTCACATGAAGCAATAGAGAGGAGAATACCCTATTAAGAAAATCATTTTACTGCTAGGTAGCGCATTCATTGTTTTTGGAATCGTATGGTTTTTAAACTCTGGAAAATCTATTCAAGATTTCTATACAACAAATAAACCGAAGAAGAAAGCTACTATTATTTCAACTCAAAGAGACCCAAATGCACCTCCTGTTTTTTTAGGAAAACAGGAAATAAAAGATATACATGTAGAGTCGCTTAAGACAAAAAAATCTATCTTCCTTACAAAAACAGATGAATTAAAAACATTCATTAACAGTATGGATACAGCAAAAAAAGGCGATTTAACGCTCGATGAAGAAGGTTCTGATTTAGTAGATTGTAACATGTGGATTACTTTCCAAGATGGGACTTATAAACAATATTTAATTTGGATAGTAGATAACAATAGTAGTGAAGTTATGATTGCCCATCAAAAAACTCCTGATGACGTAGATCTTACTTATTATCAATTAAATGAAGGTAATTCGAAAAAAGTATATAACTTATTTAAAAAGGTTATTTAATAGAAAAAGTCATGAGCTAATAGGCCCATGACTTTTTCTACTTATATATATTCAGGGAACACTTTACAACTCTTTTCCTGCTCCATATCATGACCAAAGAAAACAATTGGGTTCTCTTTCATCACAACTTCTTTTAAACGTTTAATTGAAGATAAAGCTAATTCCGAATCAAATCCAGCGAACGGCACTTCATCTTCAAAATTTTCTTTCGTATAAGATGCATCAATTGTTAATAATACAGAACCGGATTTTTCTGTCTCAATTAATAGCGACTGATGCCCTGGAGTATGGCCCGGTGTATACAATAATTGAACTCCTGGTACGACTTCATAATCGCCTTCAATGATTTTGTAGTTTAAATTCGGCAGTATACATTCTTTCAAATATTCTTCGCTATGCTGTGCCGCCTCATATTCAGCACGCTGTACAATGATTGGTGTATTTATAAAAGCACCATTTCCTCCTGCATGATCAAAATGCAAGTGAGAGCTAATAATATAAAGAAGGTCTTCCGGCTCATACCCTGCACGTTTTAAAACATTTACGATTCTATCTTCTTCCGTCATTTTCGGTAAAATTTGTCCTTCAACAAATGTGCCGTTAAAAAGGTCTTCATTGTTAACCGCACTTTCTGGCATACCTGTATCTACTAAAATAGGCCCCTCTTCTGTTTCCAAAAGATAACACCATACAGGCAAATTCAATAATTCACCTGATGCAAGTGTACTATTAATAGAAGAATGATCTAACATACAACGACCTGCTGGGACGAAATAAAGCTTCTTTACTGTCATTATGTATCCACCTTTACATTTAGTTTTGAATAAAGTAATACAGTAAAGCATTCCGCCTGTTAGGAATAAACTCCTTCTCTTCTTTCATTGTTTCAACTATTTTTTCAGGTTGTTCACAAATTCTTCATTACAGCATTACTTATCAGTTTTTAATTTCCGAATAACAAAAAACAATAAAACAGCCGTGATATAACATATAGCAATGCCTACAAAACTAATGCTAAATCCATTTTGTTGAATAGCCATAACTTTTAAAACATCTAAATTTAATACGTGACCAATTAACGAATACATAATGATAATTGCCATTACGATTAAATAATCGCTTTTGCTTAGTTTTACTGTCATTAGTCATTCACCTCGCATCGCTTTCTATACCGATTGCACATTATTTATCAGAATTTTAAAACTAAACAAACGACAGCATAAAAAGGAGTCTACTTTTTTACATAACGGTGCTTTACCCACTATAATAAAAAAGAATAGACTCTTACTTTAATGGAGGGAATACAAATGAAAGCAATTGGTTTACATGAATACTTACCTATTGAAGAAGAAAACAGTTTAATTGATATTGAAGTTGAAAGACCTGTTGCCACAGGAAGAGATATACTCGTTAAAATTAACGCTATTTCCGTTAATCCAGTTGATACAAAAGTTCGCTCTCCGAAAGATAAAAAAGAAGATGTAGCGAAAATACTTGGCTGGGATGCTAGTGGTATTGTCGTACAAACTGGCGAAGGTTGTACATTATTTAAAGAAGGCGATGAAGTATTTTACGCTGGAAGTATTACGAGACAAGGTACATATAGTGAATACAATTTGGTTGATGAAAGAATTGTCGGTAAAAAACCAAAAACTTTAACTGCCGCTGAATCTGCAGCACTTCCTTTAACAGCAATTACAGCATGGGAAGGTTTGTTTGAACGTTTAGGGATTGATTATAATAAGAAAGATGAAAATTCATTTAAAAACATTTTAATTATCGGCGGAGCTGGTGGGGTTGGCTCGATTGCTATTCAGTTAGCTAAATGGGCTGGACTAAACGTAATCGCAACCGCATCCCGCAACGAAACCATACACTGGGTTGAAAAATTCGGTGCCGATTATATAGTTAATCATCACCAACCTTTAAAAGATCAAATATTAGAATTTGGGCTAAAAGATGTAGATTATATCTTCTGCTTAAACAATACTGATCAACATTGGCACGCGATGGGTGACATCATTAAACCACAAGGGAAAATTTGCTCTATCGTAGAAAATGAACACCCTCTTGAGATGGGGATTTTAAAAAGTAAAAGCGCTACATTCGTTTGGGAGTTTATGTTCACAAAAGCGATGTATGAAACTGGTGATATGATTACGCAGCATGAACTATTAAATAAAGTAAGCGAACTATTAGATGAAGGTATTCTTCAAACTACTTTAAATGATACGTTAACACCAATTAATGCAGAAAACCTTAAAAAAGCACATGCATTACTTGAAAGTGGACGTACAATTGGGAAGATTGTATTAGAAAAGTTTTAATAACAAAAGTCCGATTTCTAAATAAGAAATCGGACTTTTTTATTACCTTTATTTACTTGAAATCTCTTGATCATTTTGAACGTCTAACGGAGCTCTCTTCCCTATTCCGAAAGCATAGAAACTAATTGTTACGATAGCTAAGAAAACAATACCTACAATTAGTGAAATACGAGTATCATCATTAAACCACATACCGATTAATACCATAATTAAAAAGGCAATTGTTAAATAGTTTGTAACAGGAGCAAATGGCATTTTGAACGGATGATCTTTCATCTCTGCTCCTTTTTCTTTTCTAAAACGGATTTGACTAATTAAAATGACAAACCATGGTACCATACCAGGAAGTACACTTGCACTATATACATATACGAATAAGTTTTTCGGTGCAATGTAGCTTAAAACAACACCAACCGCTAAACCGATAATCACGCCAACTGTACCGAATAAAGGTACACCATTTTTAGAAATTTTCGCAAAGTATTTTGGTGCTTGTCCATTTACACCTAACGTATAAAGCATACGTCCAGCACTATAAATACCACTGTTACAACCAGACATTGCCGCTGTAATAACAACGAAGTTAATAAGTCCAGCAGCTGCCGTAATACCGACCTTCGCAAAAGTCGCTACGAACGGACTACCAATTGAACTTAATTGATCCCAAGGATAAACAGTTACAATAACGAAAATAGCACCAATATAGAAAATTAAAATACGCCAAATTGTACTTTGAATTGCTCTTGTAAGTGTCTTCTTCGGATCTTTCGCTTCACCAGCAGTAATCCCGATTAATTCCACACCTTGATATGCTCCAACTACAAGCGATAATGCAAAGAAGAATCCTGAAAAACCACCTGTAAAGAAACCACCGTTTGTCCAAAGATTAGATATGCCGATTGCTTCTCCGCCGTTACCAATTCCGAAGAAAATAAGACCAAACCCCGCAATAATCATTAATAAAATCGTAACGATTTTAATCATCGCAAACCAAAATTCAAATTCACCAAATGACTTAACAGAAATTAAGTTAGCTGCACCAAGAATAACCATTGCAATAACACCCGGTATCCAAGCTGGCAAATCCGGGAACCAATATTGCATATACGCTCCAACCGCGATAATCTCTGACATCCCAACGATAACCCACTGGAACCAGTTACTCCAAGCTGTCATATAACCAGCTAACGGGTGAATATACTTATGACCGAACGTCGCAAATGAGCCTGTACTTGGCTCCATATACAACATTTCTCCCATGGCACGCATGATGAAGAAGATAAAAATACCTGCAATTGCATATGCAAGCATTACTGAAGGACCTGTCCATTTAATCGTGCTGGCTGACCCCATAAACAAACCAACACCAATTGTTCCGCCTAAAGCAATCATTTGAATATGACGTGCTTCTAAACCTCTTTTCAATTCTTTGTTTGCCACTTCACTTCCCCCTCTTAGATGATTCATAGCCGCATTTTAAAGTAAGACGCTGTACCCTAATTCCTTTTTGGTCTGAAAATGATGAGGCGAGTATCATTTTTATCACACTTAAAAGTTGTTCTTTATTATTAAGTCGTAAAAGCCTCTTCATTTTCCTCCCTTTTTAAAATTGTAAAATTTCTTATTTTATAATAATTCATTTATCTGAAAAATACAATTACTTTTTCTGGAAAATTGTTATATACGAATCGAATACAATCCATCACTATATTAGTAACTAAAAACATAAATTCAATATTATTGAAAAATAAAGGTTTTTTTCCAAAACTCTCTATTAAATAATAAACTATTGTAACGCATTTTTATTCAACAAAACCTTAACTATCTCTCCTCTGTAAATTCCTTTTCGTTTCGCTAACTTTATTCCTGCATGTTGTTTTTCTTTAATCATTTCTCAAAGGACCTGCTCATTCATTATTAAAGAACATAAAGTAATGTAAACCCGTTAAAACAAAAGAGTGAAACAATAATTTCCCCTCTTACGTAAAGGGGAAATTATTATGGGATATGGTGGTAGTTGCAGTGGAGGCTGTGGTTTTGGTGGCGGATTCGCCTTACTAGTTGTGCTCTTTATCTTATTAATCATAGTTGGAGCTAGCTGCAGCGGATTCGGCTGCTAAGAAAAGACACTCTTAAGAGTGTCTTTTCTTATGAATTCATTTTAAATTGTAATAACACTCATATTTTTTTAGGTATTACTGTCCTGGGTTTCGCTACATATCCATCAGGCTAACAAATAACCCAATACGAAATGAACTGTACCCCATAAAATGGATAGTTTAATAAAAAGGCCTTTGTATAACAAGAACGATATAAACTATTCCTTTTAGTTATTATTGATTTATTAAAATAAAAATTGAGACCCAAAAGACAAGAAAGGTTGGCATTTTGCCAGCCTTTCTTGTTTACTACTTAATTCATTTTACAAATGAAAATTTTATTTTGGGATACTTAAAAATCTTCGCTTAATGAGCATGGGGTCAGGCTGAAAAAATATAGAATACCGTATAAAATTCAGAATTTTATACGGTATTCATGCAAGACTTTTGTAACATTTATGAAAGAAATTTGAAAGGTGTTTATACTAAGATAAACTTCGGAACGTTAAATGCAGTTTAACAAATAGAAAAAATAAGTTAGCACAAAGTGAGGAGCACAATTATGAATGGAAATGCAAAAAAAAGTATGCGAAAAGTCCTTCCTGTAGGGATTGCAATGGGGATTTTATTCAGCGCCAGCCCCGTAACAGAATATAAAGTGAAAGCAGATGTTGATACATTCGCAACGATTGTTACAACATTTGGAAATGTATATGACACGTTTCTTAAAGAGCCATTTGGGAAATGGTTAGAAGAACAAGATGCAAAAAACAGTTATGCATCTCGTTTAGAAAATGTTGCTTATAAAGCTCCTACTTTTAACAAAGGGGAATTTTGTATTAGTGTGTTTGATTATTATAAAGATCAGAATTTTAGCAAGAAAATTAAAATTGCTTATACCAATGGGAAAGTTGAATATAAAACAATCAAGCATGGAGAACAAATTCGTATTAAGGGCGCTGGTACAATAGTAGACTTAACTCCTGATGAACCAGAACTATCTAAACATGATATTTTGTATATTACACAAAAACAATTAGATGAAGGAAATACGGGTGTTTCACTTACGAATTTCAAAACCTATTATCTAAAAAGTGACAATAGCGGTGGTAAAAATGTTTTAGCAGCTGAATTTGAACGTCAAGAATTCCCAGGATATTTTCTTACTAATGGTTCTGGTTTACGTGATATTCGTTATGTTAATGAAGATCTTTTTAGTAAACTACCAGAAGGAAAACGAATATTAGCAACAATTACTTCACAGCCAGTAGGCAAAGATGTTCTTTCTAATTATGTTACGAATAACTCCGAAGCTCTTGCAGATTTTAATAATCGGTTACCTGATATATTGGCAGATCGTACTAGCATCCTAGAGACACCTATTGCACTACCATTTACTACACTAAATGATGGTAAACCTTATCAAATTATCCCCTATAAAAAAGGGACGAATAAAGTATTGGTAAAAACAGGTTCAAAATATCTTTCAGGGAAAGAAGGAAATGCACTTCAATATTCCGATTCAATTGGTGATGATGAAGTGTTTGAACTTGTCCAGATTGATCAAAAATCTTTTTACAATAATGTTCAGTTCCATTTGAAAAACAAGAATGGAGTAAGTTTGGCTGGTAATCAAAACATTCATGGATTCGCTACTGATTGGAGTTTCAAATCCGAAATTCGTTTCACTGCAAAAAGCAACAATGAAATTCATAACTGGCTAAGAGAGTGGTATCCAGGTAAAGAAAATGAGAAACAGAAGTATGACGGAATACAGATAATAGCTGATGAAAAGGATCCTACTAAACAGATTGCAAAAGATTCTTCTGGAACCGTAATAAAGAACAGTTGGGTAAACCGAGATGGCAATCAGTATTATGCAGGCTCTGATGGAATTCTCTTGACAGGTTGGCATGAAGTTGAGGGAAAGACATATTATTTTGGCTTGTATGAAGGATTAATCAATACAAATGGATTCGAGAATGATGGGAAGTACTACAACTTCAATGACGATGGTTCTGTGCTACGATCAGCATGGAAGGAAGATCAAAATGGTCTACACTATTCTGATGCTTCTGGAGCAATTATTAAAGAAGGTTTGCGGGAAATTGATGGTAAAATTTATTATTTCCAAAATTACAAGGCAACTACAAATGAAATACGTGTAGAAGATGAAAATAGAATTCTTCACTTTTCTGACAAAGGCGTACTTGAGAGAGCTTCTAAGTTCAATGGAGAAGCGCTAGATAATAATTGGGAGACTGTTATTTTTAATGACAAAGTGTTAGTATTCGGAAAAGATGGTTCTATTAGAAAAAATGGGGTTTCTAAAATTTCTTTACCTGGATGGGATGGAAAAGAGAAGCCTACACTGGTATATTACAGCTTAGAAGAAGGGCCTAACTATACTGGTTGGAAGGAAGTTAATGGTAAAAAATATCATTTCGAAGATGGTAAAAACAGTAATTTAGATAGTTATGAAACCATTGAGGAAAAAAGATATTATTTTAATCATGACGGAGAAGCTAAACTAACAGGATTTGATAAAGTTGATGGTAAGATATACTATTATAACGATAAAGGCGAAATGCAAAAGGGTTGGCAACAAATCGATGGTAAATGGTATTATTTCGATGATTCTGGAGCAGCTAAGATAGGATGGTTCCAAGGTCCTTACGAAACCACTACCCATGGTTATGGATACTTTTCATATTATGCTAAAGCGGACGGTTCAATTTATCAAGACGTCACTGTTGAAATTAATGGCAGGAGTTATAAATTTGACAGTCATGGACACAAACGATAAATGATACAAAAAGTCTATTTTTTATAAATTATAGACGAGTGTTGTTCACGACTATAACAACAACTAAAAAATGATTGAGAAAAATTCAACATATACATAATAAGCGGAGGCAAATATAGTGGCTTTAAAAGTAGTACTTATCGTTATTGGTGCAGCATTAATTTTATCGGGTGTATATAAAATGAAGAAGTATGATGCATTCGTAGGAAAAACTCAAACCAGAAAAAATCTTTTCAACTTGTTAATTAATGGACAGAGTTCTGGAATAGGACAATTATTAAGTGGGATTGTGTGTATCGTTTTAGCAATCGTAGCCTTTATAATTAAATAATTTGCCAATAAGGGAGCTAAGATATAGAACTTAGCTCCTTTTATGATGATAAAGTCTTTAGGCAAAACAAAGATTTTTTCTAAAAATGTACATAGTCTATAGAAGTATAGATGGCACTCGTTATGAATAATTTTCTTAATAACCATTTCGCTTTAATATGCGATAGATAGTGGTTCTATCAACATTTAAAAAATCAGCAATTGGATTTTCTTCAGATAAATCCAACCATGTATCTTTTAATGAGTTTAAGTTAGCTTTTTTATTTTTTATAATCAACTAATTCAAATAAATCCCTCGTGCTACGAGAAATGGTCTATCAAACTTGGACATATTGATAGTACTACTCTATAAAAGGTGTGTGATCAGTATGGAAAAGGAGAATATATTTAAGTGGAAACATTATCAACGAATTGTTTGTATTAACTGCTTAACAGGTGATTCTGTTAGGAATCCTTGATTCTTTTTTATTTATCATCTTTTTGCACCAGAACTGATATTTTTATAGCAAAAAAAGAACCAAGAAAAATTTAAACAAGAGGTTGTAGATGCTATTGGAAACCTCAGCTTAGTTTTTTTAAAATTTCAACACATTCATTTTATGTATACACTTCTTTAGGTCGTTAGCCGAAAGAAACGAAAATAAAAACACAGGATATTATCTCTGTGTTTCTTCAAATTTTCTTTTTTGAATATATGCTTGAGCATGAATAATTTCTTCTTGAAGCTCTTTTAATTCTTTCATAGATTCTGATTCAATAGCCATGTAAGTAGTAACTAAACTGATCATCATATCCATCTTCTCTACTATATTTTGAATGACTTGTTTAGATTGCTCTTTTTTAGGGTGCTGTATTGCTGTTAATACATCTTCCATATAATTGTTCTGTCTTTGCCGGATATCATAAATAAACTGCTTTGTGTTTGAGTCCATTTGTCTTTCCTCCGTTTTAGATATATTACTATTCTATCATACCCAAATAGGAAATATTGGATTCCCCTGAATTTACACCTGTCTCGTACATCTCCCAAAATGAGACAATTGTTACTACAGAAAAAGCAAAAAAATTAAGCGAATATAAAGCTGTTTACATGATTCAAGATCATCTGTATTTGGCGTACGAAGCTCTACAAAAAGGAAAAATAAATTTTCTATGCTTGCTCCCTGTTTTACTTTGCTACCTGATAAATTGTAAATCTGACAGGTGACAAAAATAAAAGGAACACTACTTTTATTTTAAAGTTGTGTTCCTTTTATTTATAAACTATTTAATTATAAAAGATAAAATCCCTATAATTATACATGCAATTCCGCTTAAGAATTGTCCCAGTCCCGCTGCTTCTCCTAAAATAAAGAAATTAAAAATATTTTTTCTTGTTTGTGTTTTTCCTATAAATGCTTCATCCGTTTTCATTCTATATATACCCCATAATACTAAGATTACGCCAAAAAGTATAAATAATAGTTTTAAAATCATCGTGTAGTTACCTCTGTTCCGTATATTTTTTATGTATGTGATTCTTTATTTTCATTCTATAAAGGCAGTTTAGAAAATAAGGTTCCTTTTCCATACCACTTTATTTTTCTAGTACATCTGAACGAACTAGTTTTTAATCATCTGTTTTAATTACATCTGTTGAAATTGAAACTTTCTTCTGGCACCTGTCCATTTTTAATATTTAATGACGGGGTTTTTTTTTCAACAGAAGTGATCGCACTAAAAGCTGAAGATACTGTACTTGCTCCCGCTTTTAAAGAAAAAACTGGACTTACTAGAACAGCAAATACTAATCTTGCGGGAGTTACTTTTTTTTCATTTGATCCATTTTATTTCTTCCTCTCTTTCATCATATCTACAAAATCACAAAAGATGAAATTATACTTCAGATTAAAATATAATCACCTTCGATACAGTACTCTTATTATATATATCTTTCAATTTCCTTTCGTAAATGTTACAAAAGTCTTTCAACCGCCTCATTTTTTTCTGATGTAACAGGAAGAGTAAACCAAAATTCACATCCCTGTTTCCCATCTTGGCGGTCCCGAACACCAATTTGTCCTTTATGCAGTTCAACTAGCGATTTTGCAATAGCTAAACCAAGTCCAGAGCCTCCAGATTGTGAACTTCTTGATGGATCCGTTCTAAAGAAACGGTCAAATATACGCAATTGATCCTCTGGAGAAATCCCCTCCCCTTCATCACACAAAGTGAATTGGACTTGCTGCTTCTGTTTATTTTCCTCTACAATTAATTCGATTGTTCCACATGTAGGAGAATGCCGAATCGCGTTATGCAACAAATTATTGATAACTCGCGCTATTTTACATGGCATAATCCAAATTCTTGGTAATGTCTCAGAAACGTGCAATTGCAAATCAATCTCTTTATCTTGCAATAAGATAGCATGTGAATCTATTACTTTTAATAGAATGCTATCTACATGTATTAAACTTGGATAAAAAACTTCTTGTCCAAGTTCTAACTTAGAAAGGTCAAATAAATCATTAATTAATCCACTTAATCGTTGTATATCATTTAGGATTGTCGTTAAATATTGTTGTTTCATATTAGGATCTTCAATTAATCCATCTTGTAACGCTTCTATCATCAATTGTATGCTAGCCATGGGAGTTCGTAAGTCATGGGAAATATTCGCAATCAGCTCTGTACGCGCTTTTTCTCCTTTTTCTAACTTAGCAAAGCTTTCGTCCAATTTTTTGGCCATTTCTTGAAAAGCTTCTGCTAATTCTTTAAACTCTTCCGGTTCTTTCCCTATTATGTACATCGTTCCAAATTGTCTATCACTAAATTGTTTGGTTAAGGCAATTAAATTTTGAATAGATCTCATAATAGGACGTGTCATTAACCAGTAAATAATTGTAGATATAATCATCGCTACAATTACTATTACTATTAATAAACGTGTCTGTTCTGGTCTAAGTAACATTTGCCTTTCACTGTACCATATAGAAATTACCATGATACCCGTGCTTAATAGATTCATCAATAAAAGTTGATTTCGTAACTTCATTTATCGTTTCCTCCATCTGGTTCAAAACAATAACCGATGCCCCAAACCGTATGAACCCAACGGTTCTTTGTTGTAGGCTTCTCCAATTTCTCACGTAAACGACTCATTAATACAGTTACTGCATTTGTGCAACCTTCATACTCAAATCCCCAAATTTGTTCAAGAAGTTGAGACCTTGAAAACACCTGTTTAGGATGTTTTGCCATGAGATAAAGTACCTCAAACTCTTTCACCGTTAACTCTATTTCATATTGACAAACAAATACACTTCTTTTCGTTGGATCAATTTTCAAATCTGGAAACTCTATCATTCCTGATGTAGGCTCTATTCCTTGAATTGTCACTTGACTTCCTCTTCTTAATATAATTTGTACCCTTAATACTAATTCACGAGGTGAAAAGGGTTTTGTTACATAATCATCCGCTCCCATTGTTAATCCTAAAATCCGTTCTCTTTCTTCTCCTCTCGCAGTTAACATAATAATAGGTACATTGGAATGTTGGCGAATTTCCTCACATAGTTCCCATCCATCTTTTTCTGGCATCATCAAATCTAAAATAATTAGATCAGGTTGAAATTCTTGAAATACATTCCATCCTTCTGTTCCGTTCACAGCAGTGCATACTTCATACCCTTCTCTTTCTAGGTACCGTTTACATATCTCTCGTATATTATCTTCATCTTCTATAATTGCAATTTTTGTTTTCATACATTAAATCTCCTCTGTTCCTTCATCAATGGCGAATGATATAAAATCAATATGCGTAAATTCATCTTAGTTTATATACATTGCATTTTTCTTTCGAAAATATAACAAAACCCTTTCACAACTATCATAAAAAATTATCACTCAAGTAAAAAAGTTTCTTTTTCTATAGCCGAGAAAAAGAAACTTTTCACTTTTAAGACATACATGCAACTTAACCTAAATGGTATTTAGAGCGACCTTCTTTTCCCTAAATTAACTTTTTTATCTTCTGTTACATCATGAATTATCAATCTAACTTATTAAGTAAATTTTGAAAGAATCCTTTTACTTCATGCATAAAATGTAACGTCTAATAAAATTAGGAGTTGTACTTCAAATTCAAGTTAAATTATCCCTATTAAATCCATTTTTCTTTGCCTGATCAAATCACTTCAGACTCCCTATGTTTCTACAAGATAATAGTTTGATTTTTCATTTTCAGAGATTTATTTGCTAGTTATGATTACATGTTATTTGTACTAGCATCACCAACTGAGTTACCGTTATAAATTGGGAAAAACAGAGTAACAGCAGTTCCTTTCCCAACTTGACTTTTTATACTGATTTTTCCACCATGACTTTCAATGATTCGATAACTCATCATAAGCCCAACACCCGTCCCTTTTTCTTTTGTACTATAAAAAGGTTCACCTAGTCTTTTAATTCTTTCTGAAGGAATACCTACTCCTTTATCCAAAATACTAATCTTAACTTCGGTACTATTATATTTTTTCACGCTTATAATGATTTCTTGACCATTTTGTATAGCCTCAATAGAATTTTGTAAAATACTATAGAAAACTTGTTTTAATTGAATTTCGCAACACTCAACCAATAAGGTTTCAACATCCATATTTAATACAATACGAATATTCTTCATAATTGCTTGTGTACTTATTAAGTCAACTACATTATCTAATATAGTACAAAGATTTTTAGGCTCAAATACTGCAGCATTCGGTTTTGCAATAGATAAAAATTCTTGAAGAACTGTTTCAATACTACTAATTTCAGAAAGTATTAGGCTTAAATATCCTTTATCCTTCCCTACTTCCTGTTGCAATAATTGCACGAACCCTTTAATTACTGTTAATGGGTTACGAACTTTATGAGCGACCCCAGCTGCCAATTGTCCTACTGCATTAAGGGTATCTGATTTCTTTAATAACTCCGTCGTTATTGTACGTTCTGTAATATCACGTACAATAATCATAATTTCATCCTCAAAAAGCGGTAAAAGTCTTGCTTCAAAATAATAAATTTCATCATCTAGTTGTAGAGAATAATCTATTAATACAGGAGCGGCTGAAGTTTTTATTTGATTAATAGCCTTCTCAAATTGCTTTATAATAGAAACTGGTAATATTTCTTGGAATTTCTTTCCTATAAATTCTTCAATTGGAACATAAAATTTAGATATGGAATTAACTTTACAGTCCCTAATGGTCCCATCAAGGTCCGACAAAAAATACAAATCAGGAATTGCTTTAAAAATTAATTCTAGTTCAGTCGAGGTTTGTTTAAGTTTCTCTTCCATCCTCTTACGCTTAGTTATATCAATTCCAATTGCTCCGATACTCCATCCTAAAGCTGGAATACTATGTAAAATATTGGACCACATAATAGTTTTCATCTCACCATTTTTACATGTGATATCCATCTCCCAATCCCTAAAATCGTGACCATTTTCCAACAAATCGTTACTATAAGGTCTATGAGGATGTAGCAATTTCATCACTTTTGGATTGTTAATTATTTCATCTGCATTATATCCAGTTACTAATTCACATTCCCGATTCCACATAATAATATTTCCTTTTTCATCAATAGCATTAATCATAATCGGCATATTTTGTAATATACTACTTAAACAAATTTCTTCATGAGTTGTTATCGCATTTATTTGTGAATCTTTTTCATGAAATTTTTTAAGGTGTAATTGTTGTGTTGCCATCTCTTCAATTAGATTTGCAATGCATTTAAAATGTGTTATATGAGAATCCGCAATAACCTCTTTATTAATACTTGTTCCTATAACAAAGGTTGCTATATGCTCCTGCTCAATAATGATCGGAATATGCATTTCTTGGGACGATTGGATTTTTGGATTATGAAAAAAAGGGTCACCTTTGGAAAATATAACATTTTGATTATTATCAAGGAGACAGAATGGAACTTTAGTTAAATTATAAAATTGCTCTGTTATATTCTTAAACTCGTTTATATTTATAAGATCTTTAAGTGTGTATTTCATTATTTAACCCATCTCCTTTATATTTACTATATCTTTAAGACTCCCAATATAAATTTTCCAACTAGAAACAATAAACAATTCCCTATTACAATGATGGATTCGTTCTGAAATACCCTAGGACCAACCGCATACTTGTATAGAGTAATAATACAAAGGTTTAAACTATAAAAAGGGCCGCAAAGCTTTCTTAAAAAAACGCTCTGCGGCCTTATGCTTTCTTGTTTCACCTAAATAAAAATCAATTGTATTTCTTTCTGAATCAACGGCACGCTATAAGTAAATCTATTATCTTCTTACTTTTATATAAACTATTTAATTCTAAATCATACTGATAAACCTAGTTTATAATCATTGTACAAACAAAAAACAATCTATATTTCCCTATTATCTTTACTAATTTTAATATTTACAAACTAAGCAACTACTGATAACGTTGTAATCGAAATAATTACATCGTTTCATCATCCCTATCAAATCTCGAAATCTTATGTTGTATCATATCTGCCATCTTAAAATGAGCATAAATTTTTGATTAATAATGTTTTCATTTAAATGCTATTGGTTTATTCATACTATTTCCCTTTATGTTTAGATTCATAACATGAGTATGTCCAAGTTTGATAATACATTTTTATTCACCAAAATTTTTTGTCCCCTCCTAAAGACATTTTTTCATGCTCTCCTCCGTAATATAAGTCTATTTTGATAACAAAAATAGCTTTTGTAACTTTTGTAACTGATTTTGTAATTAATGAAACCAAACATAAACCAAACGAAAACGAAACATAAACCAAATATAAACCAAGCATAAACCAAATATAAACCAAACGTAGAACAAACACAGGCCAATACCAGGTTTTAGATAAAATCTTATATCCCCCCACATGGCAACTATATTCACAATTTATTGTAGATGATAAAAAACAGTTGCTAAAAAAATCTCTTGTTTAATAAATAAAATTTGTAAAACTGTAGTACTAAAATTATCAGCTCGAATGATAATTTTTATAAAAAAGAGAGTCTCATTTTTCAATGAGACTCTCTTTTTTATATATTTAAACAGAATTTTCAGCTCTATCATTCAAAATAAATACTCGAGTGAAAACTACCATAATTACTACAATAACTAAAAAATATAGGGGCATGACTACTAAGGAACCTGTATGCAGCTGGCTCATACCCCAAATTGTCACTGTCACTATTATATAGTACCCTAAGCTAAACAATGCTCCTGCTGTACCAATGACGTCCTGAAAATCTACTAACGCTAAGCTAAGACAATTCGGTAACGCTACCCCAATTCCTAATAGCAATATAAACATCGCTACTAAAAATCCAATCATATATATTATGTTGGGATTTGATCCAACATAAGTAATAACAGATAAAATGACTGCTCCCCCTGTCATTACAATACAACCTATATATATGATTTTCTCCGGTTTATAAATAGGCAGTAACCGTTTTGAAACTTTCGCTCCAATAATAGAAGCAGACGCAACTACAATTCCTAGAAATCCGTACATACTAGGTGATAACTGAAAGTATTCAATAAAGATAAACGGCGCTTCTGCGTAGTAGCTAAATAAAACACCATTCGCTCCTCCAATCAATAGACCGTATGTTACTACTTTCGGATTTGTAATTAATCTTTTTAACACTGAAAACACATTTATTTTGTCCGTTACTGTGTCCGTTTTTGTTTCCGGAAGAGAAACAAAAGTATACAGCAAAATTCCAACACTCATAACTACTAAACTTAAAAACACCATTTTAAATCCAAACATTTGATCAAGAAAGCCCCCAATTAAAGGACCTATCGCTGGTGTAAAAGCAATGATTGCTGAAATTTGAGCAAACATAACATGACGCTTATGCCCTTCTACACTTTCACGAAGAATCGTTTGTGTCACAACTGAACCAGCACTTGCTCCAAACGCTTGAATAAAACGACTTAACAATAAAACTTCAATGGAACTTGCAATAAAGCATAAGAAACTTCCAGCGCCATATACGACAATTCCAAGTAACATTGCCCGGCGACGACCAATTATATCGGATAACCATCCAATAAAAAATACACCTAAAGCAAATCCAGCAAAATAAACACTAAGTGTTAACTGTACCTCATTATTACTTACGTGCAACGCCTTTGAAATGTCAGGTAAAGACGGTGTGTAAATCGTTTCACTAATTTGCGGAAATGCCACAAGAATTATCATTAACCAAAGCGATGGTACTGAGACTTTTTTCATTTTTAATACCCTCCTATAACTTTGAAAATCTCAGAAATGAATAGACTTTCCTTAGCTATGGAACAGGAGGGGCCATTATAGAAATTCGATCATAAAACAACAAAGAAAACACCTCAATCACGTATGTTAATACTTATAGGAGGGTAATATTAACATTGATTTTACAATATAGTCTTTCAATTATATGATAGGTTGTATTTGTTTTCTAGTGTTCATAATCTGAATATTTGTTAGTAGACGAATGTCCTTTTTATTCTCTCGGAAAATCGATTCGTTTCAAAAAAGTTAATAACTTAATACAATTACCTTATTATGAAATAATTCTCGCATTCGTACCTTCACGATTATGAATTGACCAATCAAAAACATAATGCAGTGACCCTTGTCAATTAGACAGGATTTAAAAAGCTCAACTAAACAACTGAACTCCCCCTCCAATTGTTATACATAGTCTAACAATTGGAGGGGGAGTTTTTTATGGCTAAATTTTCACTGATTGTTCTTCTTGATGGATAATTTCACCATCAATAATAGTTGTTTCTACTTTTAAATCTTTAATTTTGTTTGGATTGACACTTAAAATGCTGTCATCTAATATAACTAAATCCGCCAACTTTCCGATCTCTATGCTTCCTTTTATCTCTTCTTCAAAACTCGCATAAGCGCCATTCCATGTGTATAATTTAACAGCTTCCATTACGCTTATAGATTGATTAGCACCAACCTCCATTCCAGACTTGGTTTTTCTATTTACAGCAACATGAATTCCTAATAAAGGATTATAGTCAGTAACTGGCGCGTCCGATCCACCTGCTGCAATGATGCCACGATCAATAAAATCCCGAGCAGCGTACATGTGATTAACACGATCACCATAGTGCCGGGCATATATCTCTCCGAATTCATATGGGAATGGAGGATTTGGAATAGGAATCACTTCGAGTTTTTTCATTCTCTCTTGTAAATCTGGTGAAGAAATTCCCGCATGCTCGATCCGATGACGGTGGTTTTTTCTTGGTGATTCCTCCAATGCCTTTTCTACACAATTTAAATACATTTCAATTGCTTTATCACCTTGTGCATGTACAGTGATTTGATAACCTTTTTTATGCGCTTCACCTAAAACCCGATAGATTTCTTCCTCACTATAATAAAGAATGCCATAATTGTTAGGATCACTGGAGTACGACTCACGGGTTGCAATTGTAGGCCCGGTGCTACTTCCATCTGTAAACAATTTAGCTGGTCCAACTTTGAATCTCTCATCTCCGGTACCAGTTACCACACCAGCTTCGACCATTTTATTAACAAATTCATGGGAGTTATTTATCTGACATATCATTGCATATATTCGGACACGAATATCCTTACTCTTCACAGCTTGTTGTAGTAAACGGTAACTCTCAGGTCCATCTCCACCTGCGTCATGTATACTTGTTATGCCCGCTGCAACGAAATGATCTGATGCAATTTTCACAGCCTTCATCATTTCACTTTCTGTATAACTTGCAACTTCGCTCATCCTCATATTTGCTGCTTCAATTAACTTTCCTGTAAGCCTTCCTGCCTGATTCTTTTCAATAATCCCCCCACTCGGATCCGGTGTGTTCTCGTTAATCTGCGCAATTCCTAGTGCTTTACTGTTCACCACGCTTATGTGGTGGCAAGTACGGGATACAATAATAGGGTGTTCAACTGAAATTTCATCCAGCTCAGTAATTGTTGGATAACGCTTTTCCTTCACAGCGGTTTCATTAAAGCCCCAAGCACGTATCCATTCACCTTTTGGAGTTTCTAAGGCCTTCTTTTTCAGATCATCTAACAAAGCCTCGATAGAATCAATATGTTCAGCTTTACAACTGACCGCCAATTGATTCAATCCATGAGAAATGAGGTGAATATGGGAATCAATGAATCCAGGAAGAAGCGTTTTTCCTTGCAGGTCAATTACAACCGTTTTTTCTCCTATAAAACTCTTAACCTCCTGATTTGAGCCAACGACTACGATACGATTATCTTTTATTGCTACAGCTTCGACTACTGTATTCTTTTTGTCTACTGTAATAACTTCTCCATTTATCAATACAACATCAGCTTTCATAAACTCAACCCTTTCTGAATTTAAAGTTATATCTCTCAATAGGCTCTTCCGCTTTTCAACAAGATTTATCAATAATTAATTAAAGTTGAGCTAAACATTCTTTCATTGTTTTAACGATAAAAGTAAAGTCTTCCTCTGTGATGCTTAATGGAGGCGCAAGCTGCAAAATATTATTGTAACCTGCAACAGTGTCACCATTTTTACCAATAATTAGACCTTTTTCTTTACAAGCATTGATGACTTTGTTCACCTTTTCAATGGAAGCCGGTTCTTTTGTTTGCTTATCTTCCACTAGTTCAATACCTAAAAGAAGGCCTTTTCCGCGAACATCTCCTACGTTTGGATGCTCTTTTACATCCACTAGTTCATCTAGCAGTCGTTCACCCAATTCTTTGGAACGTTCAATGAGTTTCTCATTCTCCATAATTTCTAAATTCTTCAAAGCTAAGGCACAAGCAGCAGGATTTCCTCCAAACGTATTCACATGGCGGAAGCGATCATAATCTTCACTACCTACGAATGCCTCATAAACCTCTCGTCTGACTGCTGTTGCTGACAAAGGAAGATACGCACTTGTAATGCCTTTTGCCATTGTAATGATATCTGGTTTGACTCCATAATTCATAAATCCAAACGGCTTCCCTGTTCGGCCAAATCCACATATAACTTCATCACAAATGAGCAACGCACCGTGCTTCTCGCAAATTTCTTTTACTTTTTCCATATATCCATCAGGAGGCATTAAAATTCCGCCTCCGGTAATAATTGGCTCCATAATCACACCGGCTACTGTTTGGCTTAACTCCCATGTCATGACACGATCGATTTCATCAGCACTTGCCAGTGTATGAACATCCTCTGGATTGCGATACGTATCAGGCGGTGCTACATGCAGGAATCCTTGCCCCAATGGTTCATATTTATACTTTCGTTGTGCTTGACCTGTTGCTGCAAGAGCCCCCATTGTGTTACCGTGGTAAGCACGATAGCGTGAAATAAACTTATAGCGTCCGTGATCACCTTTTTGTTGATGATATTGACGAGCAATTTTAAACGCTGTTTCATTCGCTTCCGATCCACTGTTAGAAAAGAAAATGACGTATTCGTCACCAAGCCATTCATTCAATTTTTCTGCTAATTTAATGGCAGGAACATGACTTTGTGTCAGAGGGAAGTATGGCATTTCTTCAAGCTGTTCAAAAGCCGCTCTTGCAAGCTCTTTTCGACCATACCCAACATTCACGCACCAAAGACCAGACATACCGTCTAAATAACGGTTTCCATCAATATCCGTCACCCATGCCCCTTCTGCTTTTGTGATAATTAAATTCGTTGGACTAGGGGCTGCTCCTCTCATTGCATGCCAAAGGTACTTTTCATCTGCTATTTTCAAACTTTGTGTTTGTTCTGTCGCTTGCACAATCACCAACTCCATTCTATCTTTTTATGATTTTACATCACTCTTTCAATAACGAGCCGTAAGCATTTTCTTACGAGTATAGAATTCTACGCCATCTTTTCCATTTGCATGGAGATCACCATAGAAGGATTTCTTATAACCTGAGAATGGGAAAAATGCCATTGGAGCGGGAACTCCAAGATTGACCCCAAGCATACCTGCATCAATTCCTTCACGGAATTCACGAATGGCTTTAGCGCTATCGGTGTACAGGCATGCACCATTTGCGAATGGCG
The DNA here is from genome assembly GCF_022664195.1 of Bacillus cereus group sp. BfR-BA-01316. Classification (NCBI taxonomy): domain Bacteria; kingdom Bacillati; phylum Bacillota; class Bacilli; order Caryophanales; family Bacillaceae; genus Bacillus; species Bacillus cereus group sp. BfR-BA-01316. Next base: position 188,367 of record NZ_JAKUGX010000005.1, on the reverse strand, counting down.
ATGCATTAGCAACATGAATCGCTTCCATCAAGTCTTTTACGCGTACAACAGAAAGAACCGGTGCGAAGATTTCATCTTGCCAAATTTTCATTTCCTGTGTCACATTGTCAAAAATCGTTGGGCCAACAAAATAACCTTGGCTGTTTACTGCATCGTCTTCACGTCCGTCACGAATAAGTGTCGCTCCCTGCTCTACACCGGATTGAATGTATCCGAGTGTCCGCTCTTTATGTCCTTCACGAATAACGGGACCAAGGAAAACACCTTCTTCCAAGCCATTACCAATAGTAATAGCATTAGCCTCTTGAAGCAGTCTATTAACGAGCTCATCTGCAACGTCTTCTTCCACGACAACAACAGACGCAGCCATGCATCGTTCACCAGCTGAACCGAAAGCAGCACTTGTAATTTCTTTCACTGTAGAACTAATGTCCGCATCTTTTAATACGATCGAATGATTTTTTGCCCCTGCAAGAGCTTGTACACGTTTGCCGTTAGCTGCTGCTGTTTTATATATATACTCAGCCACAGGTTGAGAACCCACGAAAGATACAGCCTTCACATCCTCATTGTCAAGAATGCCGTTAACGACGTCATGTGCACCATGCACAACATTTAGTACTCCATCTGGAAGACCTGCTTCTTTAAACAGTTCAGCTATGCGATTAGCCAGCAACGGTGTTCTTTCAGATGGTTTTAATACAAACGTATTTCCGCATGCAATCGCGAGTGGAAACATCCAGCATGGAACCATCATCGGAAAGTTAAATGGCGTTATTCCTGCGATTACTCCGATTGGGTAACGATACATCCCTGATTCAACACCAGTAGCAATATCAGGAAGTTGCTCTCCCATCATTAAAGTGGGTGCACCTGCGGCAAATTCAACACATTCAATCCCCCGCTGTACTTCACCATATGCTTCTTTATAACTTTTTCCGTTTTCCAAGGTTACGAGTTTAGCTAACTCTTCCCAGTTTTCAATTAATAGCTGTTGATAGCGAAATAGAATCCGAGCACGCCGAGGCACTGCGATCCTTCTCCATGTTTTGAATGCTTCTTTAGCAGTTGCTACAGCTCTATCTACATCTTCTTTAGTCGAAAGCGGCACACGAGCAATAATCTCTCCTGTTGCTGGATTTGGTACATCTTCAACTTGTTTACTTGTGGATTCTATCCATTGTCCACCAATATAATTTTTCAACGTTTGTACATTTTTCATTACTACCATGGTGAAGCCTCCTATTTTAAAATAACCGTCCTATGTATTTATTGCACCCACAAAAGAAAGCGCATTCATTTGACGGTATGCAAACTTATTTACAATACATTTCTTCAACATTACTAATCTTAATTTTATCCATTGCATACGCAGGAGCAGTCATCTTCTCAGCATTTGTCCACTCCCCAGTTCACATTATTTTAGATTAATCTCATGGTTCATCTTATAATTCTTTTTCAGAAATACTGGGCAATCCCATTCACAAACAAGGTCCTTAGCCAAGGAAACGATCCAGTCCTTTGTAATATGATATTTTTTCCCATCAACAGTAATAAACACTTCACCATCTGTCACGTAGAAAACTTCCTGCTCTTCTACATGCCACGTTCCTTTATTCGGTTCGCCTACCCATGGTTCCCATGTGTAGGCACCTAGTTGCTCTGCTTCTTCTGCTGTAAGTTTTTTCGCAAAAAACATAATGATCCTCTCTCTTTCTTATTGGTAATTTTGAAGGAATAAGTCTATAAATCTACTGTCTTAACATTTGTATTTTTTAAACGTTTAAACTCTTTTTTCATAAAGTATATGGCAATGAGAACACCTGGAATTTCTGCAGCAGGAGCAGCGTACCATACACCTTCTACACCCCAGAATTTCGGGAAAATAAATAGAAACGGTAACATGAACAACAATATTTTGCTTACACTAATAAACGTTGCGGACCAGTTTCTCTCTTGTGATTCGAAATAACCAGAGATAAGCAAGCTAACTGCACTAAGCGTAAACAAACAATTGAATATAACTGTCGTCCAAATGCCCAGTTTCTGCAATTCAGCATTACCACCAGAAAAAAATGACACAATTGGGTCTGCAAAAATGATTAGTATGGCTGTCACAATCACAAAGAAGGAAACTGTAAAAATGAGTCCCATCTTAATTGCTTGTTTCACACGATCAAGGTTGCCCGCACCGTAATTATAACTAATAATTGGTTGAAGTCCTGTCATCCCACCGAGCGCTGCTAAGGCGAGGAGATTTGTAATGTAACCGTTTTGAATCGTGAAAGCTGCAACGTGCAGACCACCACCGTAGCTTTGCAGTAAGTTGTTGGTGAAAATAATTGCAATAAACATCATGAACTGACTCGAGAAAGATGCAAAGCCTGTCCAAACCACTTCACCAATCTTCTTGAGATTAATCATCATATCTTTCATTTTTGGCTTAAGTTTTGTTTTACCAAACCAGAAATAAAAGATTAGGAGAACAGGAATTGATTGCGAAATCGTATTGGCCCATGAAGAACCCATCATCCCCATATCATACTTCGTTACCATAATCCATTCTGCAATCCCAGCAACAGCTGCTGCGACTAGCCAACTGTTCATTGATAATATAGGTTTTTCATCGATATTAGCTAAAATACTTAATACAACGGCCAATATCGTTAATGGCAACGAAATCCATAGCAGTCGGCTATATTGCACTGCATATGGAAGTGCTTCATCACTTGCTCCGAATAAAATCATAATATCATTTTCAAAGACCAATCCAAGTATAGCTAACAAAGTGGAAAGGAAAAGAGTAAACCATAAAGTTTGCCCCATAATACTTCTAGCTTCTTCGATCTTCCCTTTTCCAAGTCGAAGTGAAATGACCGCTCCGGCTCCCACACCCAAAAGAACACCAATCATACGGGTAATAACCATGACCGTAAATCCAATTCCGATTCCTTCTATTTCCAGCTCTTGAAAGCCACTGACGAAATAACCATCAACAACCGATACAACTCCTAGAATTACGTTAGCCATAATTCCTGCCAAAGCAAACCGTAAATATAGTAACGGAATACTTTTGGTTCCCAGCACTGAATCATCCACCGGCTTATTCATTACTTCTGGTTGCTCTATTTTTGATGACGGACGGTTGTCCACTATTTTCATGAGCATATCCCCTTATAAATAATTTATATAGCAAGTTAAGCTCAATTAATTCGCATACCAACCTACAGGCTTAGCATGCTGGTGGATATTGATTTGCTTCGTTTCCATAAAGTGCTCCAGCCCAACAGTACCTAACGCCCTGCCGATTCCACTTTGCTTATATCCGCCCCAAGGGCCTTCCACATAAGCGAGATGATAACTATTAATCCAAGTAATTCCCGCACGCAATTTACTAATAACACGTTTTGCTCGGTCCATATCTTCAGTAAATACAGCACCGGCTAATCCATAAATGGAATCATTCGCTTTTTGGATGGCATCTTCCTCATCCTTAAATTTCTGTACAACAAGGACTGGACCAAAAATCTCTTCCTGCACAATACACATATTCGCATTTACATCAGCAAAGATTGTTGGTGCAATGAAAAACCCTCGATCAAGCCCATTTTCTGTTAAGCGCTTACCACCACAAACTAATTTTGCACCTTCTTCGATTCCTCTCTTTATATAATGTAAAACTTCATTCATATGAGACTCGTTTGTGAGGGCTCCCATTTCAATGTTCTCACTTTCCCCGTTGCCAACTACAATTTTGCTCGCACGCTCGGCCAATCTTTCAACAAACTTATCGTAAATGGTCTCTTGTACAAGCAAACGGGATGCAGCTGAACAAACTTGCCCAGCATTGTGGAAAATACCAAACATCGCATTATCGACTGCGGTTTCAAAATCCACATCGTCGAACACAATAAGTGGAGATTTACCACCCAGTTCAAGTGTTATTTTTTTCATATTACCCGCAGCTGCGTGCATAATACTTTGACCTGTTTTTGTTCCACCGGTAAAGGCAATTTTGTCAACATCATGGCTCTCTGCAAGCTCATTTCCAACCTTTGACCCAGGTCCCAATACCAAGTTTGCCACTCCGTCCGGAAGTCCAACCTCTTCGATAATTTCAAATAATTTGAATACGCTTACAGGAGTGACGTCAGCAGGTTTAATTACAATTGTATTCCCTGCGGCAAGTGCAGGAGCAATTTGCCAAACAGCTAACATAAGCGGAAAGTTCCAAGGTACAATAAGTCCACAAACACCAATCGGTTCATGAATAATAATTGTTTCCGAAGAATCAGCACGAGTGTAAGATTCCTTTTTCATACCTTTGATCAAGTCGGCATAATAGCGGAAGCATTGAATCGATACCGGAATATCTACATGGGTTGTTGCACGGATAACCTTACCGTTATTTGTAGTTTCCAAACGGGCAATTTCAGCTGTCTTCTCTTCAAGACGGTCTGCAATCTTATATAGATAGTCAGCTCTTTCATCAACCGATAAATCCGACCAGATTCCGCTGTCAAACGCTTTACGAGCCACCTTAATTGCTATCTTCGCATCATCTGCTGATCCATGAGCAGACGTTGCGATAACCTCTCCCGTTGCAGGATTGATAATGTTTCGTCTAGCACCGGATAATGCTTCTACCCATTTCCCGTCAATGAACATGTTAATTTCCATAAACACCTCTCCTTTACGCGATAATATCTACCAGTTTGAAACCAATATGTGCTATATTGACCAGCATCGTTTTCTGATTATAGAATGGGAATGATTTGAGGCGTTCCTTTTCAAATCGGTATCCACCTGCACTCCCCGTAACAATCCATTGTGCCAATAACTTACCAAACAATGTCGAGAGAGACGCGCCATGGCCCGTATAACCCGTTGCGAAATATGCGCCTTCTTTGGATCTACCGATAACCGGGAACGTATCAATTGTAACCCCGATAAATCCACCCCACCGGAAATTAATCTTGCTTCCTTCTAGTTTTGGCATTATTTTAACCATGGCATCGTAAACATTTTGATAAACAGCATCGCCTAAGTTTGGACGAATATCGCCACCGCCAAATATGATCCGATTATCTGGTGTGCGCCTGAAATAGTAAAGGAAACTGCTTGTATCAAAAACCATGCGATCTTTAGGAATGACGGTATTCACCAGTGATTCTGGAAGCTGTTCAGTAGCAATAATACGTGCCGAAATTGGCAGTACGCCTTTATTCAGTTCAGTCATGATTTTTCCAGAGTAACCATCTGTAGCCACAATAATGTCTTTCGCAGTAACAGCACCTTTTTCTGTTACAACTTTCACACTATTTCGGCCGTACTCAATAGATAGTGCTTTCGAATGCTCAAAGATTTTTGCACCGATCGATTTAGCTGCTTCTCCCAAACCAATTGCATAGTTCAGTGGTTGGAACGAGTAACTCGAGTTGTCGACTAAACAGCCATAATAATGCGGGGAATCGATCTCTTGGTGCAACTGACTTCGATTAAGCACGCTTGATTCGTATCCAAAATTTTTGTTTAAGTATTCACTTTCATGTTTCAATCCTTCAAAATGCTTGGCTTTGTAAGCCGCCACAATGTGACCTGTCTTTCTGAAGTTACAGTTGATTTGATGCTCGTCGATAATGTTTTTAACTAATTCAACACTAAGCAGAGAAAGATCGTTAAGCTGTCTCGCCTCTTCGGCACCATACTTCTTGGCAAGCTCCTGTATCGTTGACTTATAGCCCGGCAATACCATCCCGCCGTTGCGACCGCTTGCGCCATATCCGATTGTTTCCTGCTCAAGGACAATGACACTCTTCCCTAACTTTTGCAAATGATATGCAGAAGAAAGACCTGTGAAACCTGCGCCAATAATGACAACATCCGCCTCTTCATTTCCTTCAAGAGGTTTTCCTTTGTCATAGCTGTTTGCAGTCGCTGTCCATAGTGAGAGAGTATCCATATGATCCATCTTATCCATAGCTAATCCTTCTCCTTTCGTGACATGTATGTTACAATACAGTCAAAAATATTCTCAATATTCAAACTTATTAAGTTAATCATATGACTTGGAGCTTCCTCCAAGTCAATAGCTATTTGAGAGTTTTTTGAATTCATTTTGCGAAAAAAATGGAGTAACTCCACTTTTTTCATTGGGGGGACATCTATGAAAATTGGTACATTTGCGAAGTTTTTTCATGTTACGACTGATACCGTTCGTTATTACATTGAACTAGGATTATTAATACCAGACAAAAAAAACACCCAGTATCAAATGAACCAATTGTGTTTCGACGACATGGCTTTTATTACTGAGCTGAAAAAACTTCATTTTTCATTGATAGAAATCCAACGAATTTTATCATATCGGCGTGTCACAAACTTCTCGGACCATGAGGATATCGACTACTACAACAACTTGCTCATTGATAAAAAGGAACAGCTGACCCAAAAAAAAGAAGACATATCAAAAGCTATCCAATTGATTGAAAAAGCGGTTCAAACTAGCTCGCCTTCATCCAAAGAAGAGAATATTACAGGAATCCCGCTTGACTTTGTAAATCTGCTCTATTGTCCGAAATGCCGCATTCCACTTGAAATAAAAGATGTAACGATTAAAAAAGTCTACATTCACACGGGGAGTTTAACTTGTAACTGTGGGTACGAAGCAGCTATCGAGGAGGGTATTATCATTACTGCGAACTTGTACGAGACGTCTCCTTATCCATCTTATTTTTACGATAAAGAAACGATTAAAGAGATCAATCCCAAAATGATTAACTTATTTGAAAAAATTAATTTTCAGTTTCAAAAAGTTCTACAAAATATAGATTTGACAAACAAATTAATTGTGGAAACAAACGTTGACGCTTTTGTGTCACTACCCAAATATATCGATGTTCTTGAACCAAGCGCATCCTATGTATTCAGTGGCTACTCGCTTGCGATGCTCAAGAAGGTTAGAAACAGAATTGAGCGTATGAATCCGAAGCCACGCGTCCTTTATATTTTAAATTCCGATTTAAATCTGCCATTGAAACCGCTTAGCATCGATGTTTTTGTGGATAGTTTTTCAGTAACTGATTTTTCACTACTCAATCCGCAGTTCCCAATTCACGTTCTAAAAAACTATTTACATAGCAGTTCAACAATTGTCGGCGGATACTCGTATTATGATAGCCCGGCCAAATCCTTGAAAAATATTTCAGCCTTATATCCAAATTCTCACGAACATATTTTATATCCAAAATACTTAGAAGAAAATTTATCAGGCCACAAATTTCAAATCACGCAAAGTGAAAATATCGGTTACTGTACAGATCCAGGACCTTATTTTGATTATCATGTAATAGACGAAAAATTCCACATGCTCATGTATTTGGCTAGTACGAAAAAATAGCACAAAAAAGCGCCATCACAAGTGACGGCGCTTTTTATATGTAAGAGATACTAGAAGAGATCCTTCTAGCCTACTCCCATTTATAAGTCCAAAATTGTTCAAGTTGCAGCCATTTTAATGTTGCTGCATCTTTGTTTTTTATTTTTGCATGTGTTTCTTCAAGCATTGCTTCTGTTTGTGAACGATGCGCGCCTAGTGCAGCTAATTTATATTCAAATACTTCACTAATATTATTTACAACATCCGGCTCACCTAAAACAGCTTCGCGATTTCTCGTAATCGCAACCGCATGAATGACTGGACGCTCTTCTTTTGGCATACGCGATACAGCGCGAACTACAGCGTGGCCAAATGCATCATGATCTGGATGTACTCCGTGTTCTGGATAAAATGTAATAATTCGAGATGGATTTACTTCTTGAATAATCGCTTCGATTTTATCTGCAACAAAATCAACATCTTCAAATTCTAACGTTTTATCATGGAAACCAAGCATTCTTAAATCTTGAATCCCCATCGCTTCACATGCATCTTTTAATTCTTTTTCACGGATATTTGGAATCGTTTCACGGTTAGCGAATACATTTTTCCCCATGTTACGTCCCATTTGTCCAAGAGTACCACATGCATACGTTACAGGTACTCCTTGGTCTGTTAATAAGCGAATTGTTCCTCCCGCAGCAAATGCTTCATCATCTGGATGCGGAAATACAACAAGTACATGTCTCTCCATAAGTTTCCCTCCTTCTTACTTAAATGGTGTTAAGCTTAACTCAAGCGCTACCGCTAAGCGACCTTGGTTATCATGCCCTGCTAGTAATAAACGCTCTTTATCGTCTATTTCCCAGTGCGTAATGCCTTCTGCATATACCCAGCCATGATCCATTTTCAAACCAACTCGGTATGGGTTTGTTCCAGTTATTTTCCCGCGCTCAAAGCGAATAATTGCATTTCGAATGAATGCTCCAACTGTCATCATCTTTTCATTAAAGTGTGACGCATACGCTCCATTCGTCGTTTCTAAATGAATATATACATCTTTATTTACAAAACGTTCAATTTCATTTTGAATAAGAGAACTATCTTTTACTATTTCCATCGGAATTCACCTCTTTAAACCATTTTACGCAAAAATAATGTAAATTGCTATCTCTATATTAGAGGACAACGCTCACTTTTCCTAATAATTTGCACTGTGTTTTTTATATTTTTTATATGATATGTAAAAATCTCATTTTTTCCTTCACTTTGTTAAATAGTTTTCTTTCTTTTTTGAATTTGCTACAATATATTTTATCCCATGTTAATGCAGTGAGATACATTTCGACAATTGAATACATACTTTAAAGAAGGTGACATGCTTGGAACAATCAGCACGTGAAGTAGCAAATTGGCAATATTATTTTGCAATTGCCGTATTTTTAGTCACGTACGGTTTTATTATTTCTGAGAAATTGAATCGTGCTGTAATCGCACTATTCGGTGCTGTTATTATGATTATTTTTGGAATTGTAGATTTACATACTGCTTTCACATCACATATTCAATGGGAAACGATCACCCTTTTAATTGGGATGATGATTCTCGTACATATTACGAGTCAATCAGGCGTATTTGAATTTGTAGCCATTAAAGCAGCAAAAGCAGCTGGCGGAAAACCAATCCGCATTTTATTATTACTATCCCTATTAACCGCTGTTGGTTCTGCATTTTTGGACAACGTAACAACCGTATTATTAATCGTACCTGTTACACTATCCATTACACGTATTTTAAAAGTAAACCCTGTTCCTTATTTAATTTCAGAAGTACTATTTTCAAATATAGGCGGAACAGCAACATTAATCGGTGATCCGCCTAACATTATGATTGGATCAGCTAATAAGCATTTAGACTTTAATGCCTTCTTATTAAACTTAGCTCCAATCGTAATCATTATTTCTATCGTTACACTCGGTATTATTTACTTCATGTATCGTAACAAACTAAAAACAACAACTGAGCAAATCGATAAACTAATGGCATTAAATGAAAAAGATTATATTAAAGATCAAAGCCTCCTTTTAAAATCCATTACGATTTTAGGACTAACTATTTTAGGCTTTGTACTTCATTCTATTATTCATGTAGACGCTGCCGTTATTGCGATGACAGGTGCTACACTCCTTATGTTAATCGGCGTGAAAGAACATGATATTGAAGATATATTCGCCCACGTTGAATGGGTAACCATTTTCTTCTTCGCCGGACTATTCGTTCTCGTTGGCGGGTTAATTGATATCGGACTTATTTCTTCACTCGCAAAAGAAGTAATCGACGTAACAAACGGTGACATCGGTTTCGCTGCGATACTTATCTTATGGGTATCTGGCATCGCATCTGCGACGATCGACAATATCCCATTTGTCGCAACAATGATCCCGCTTATTCAAGATTTAGCTACAGGACTCGGACTATCTGTCGACTCTCCGCAAATCGAAGTACTATGGTGGGCGTTATCTCTCGGAGCTTGCTTAGGAGGAAACGGAACGTTAATCGGAGCATCAGCAAACGTAGTCGTTGCTGGTATTGCAAAACGTGAAGGACATGGATTCTCTTATATGGACTTCTTAAAAATCGGTTTCCCATTAACAATCATTGCGCTATTGTTATCACATGCTTACATTTATTTGCGTTATTTAATGTAAAGGTTGTATTGCATGAAATTATATCGTCAAATACAAAAGGTTTGCAGCATAGTGCTGCAAACCTTTTTCATCACCAGAATATACCTATAATTGCTAATCCACCTAAAATCATACCACCAATTTGTCCGATGATTGCCGGTGATAATTGAACACCTTTTCTCACTTCAACAACCGGTCTTTCGTGTCTTAGTTGTTGGACTTCACTTTGAAGTTGATGTACACTTCCGTGTAGTTCTTTAATTAGTTCTTTTAATTCAGCGACCTCTTCGTTTACTGGCTTACTTTTTTCTAAGTTCATCTCGCATAACTCCTTATAAATTCAATCAGTGCACTGTAAATTTTCGCCAATTACCGTTATATCTCCTGCATACTACATATATAATATGGAATGTACTTTTAATCTTGCAGCACTATCCATTCATCCCGCAATATCCCCATAATCATACGATCAAAACACTTTCCATCTCTTTGAACTGCTTCTCTCATACATCCTTCCATCTGAAAACCCATCTTTTTATACAGTGCAACGGCAGCTTTATTATAGGAAATAACATCGAGACCAACCCGGTGTAAATTTATTTCATAGAAAGCATACTTTAAAATAAGATGTATTGCTTCTCTCCCATATCCTTTTCCCCTATCATTTGCATCCCCTATTCCAATGGCTAATAAACCTGTTCTGTTATTCCACTCTATGCCATGAATTGCAACAAAACCAATTAAGCGATCATCTTGAACTGTTCTTAACATGAAAGAAATACTATTTGATCTCCGTCCCTTTAGTAGTTCATCATTTGATATTTCATGTAAAGATTGCGGGAATGCTAAATCTGTATCTACATTTCTTAAATACTCACTATCCTCTTGCCACACAGCCATTACTTCAGCATCCGTTGCTCTAATAGCTGATAATTTAATTGTTTTATCTCGAAAAAGATTAATTGTCATCTGAAACTCCCCTTTTTTAAAATAGCGGGGACAGTAATTCTAGCCTATTTATCCCCTTGTTCCATAAACTGTTTTTTTTAATAGGATACTTACAATAAGCGCCGACATTGGCACATCTCCTCTACATTGAATTAACTTCATTGTATAATTTTTCATTTATTCTAACAATAACAACGATAAAAAGACCCTCCAAATTTAGAGGGCCTTCCTAACAACCAAACGATATTACTTCGTAAACATTTTCTCCGCTTCATCCATTGCTATTTTGTTACCTAAGGCAGAATAGTCAAGCCATGGTTGGTCATTAATAATGTATACGTGCTTACCTTTAACAGCTTTTAAATCTTTCCAAATCGGTGTTTCTTGAAGTTGTTTAAATGCTGCTTTTGCTTTATCGTCTCTATTTACGACAACGAAAATAGCATCCGCATCAAAGTCAGGTAATACTTCTTGTGAAATTACTTCGAAAGGACGGTTTCCATCAATTTTCTCTACACCATTTGCAGGTTGTAATCCTAAGTCTTGGAATAAGATTGGTCCCATCGGTCTTTTCGTACTAAATACACGTAATTCTTTTGCAGTAACGCGAATTGCCATTACTTTTTCGTTATTACCTAGTTCTTTATCTATTAAACTTTTTACTCGTTTTGATTGTTCTTCATAGTCTTGAATATATTTATCTGCTTCTTTCTCACGGTTTACAAGCTTACCAACTTCTTTTAAATGATCTCTCCACGTGCCTTCATCTAAATTGAAAGAATGTGTTTTTGCAATTTTTTCGTATTTCGCTAAATCTTTGCCAGCATATTTTTCATCAACATAAATTTCAGATGGTTTTAATTGTAGTAATGCTTCCATATTTGGATCTGTTACAACACCAAGTTTCTTCGTATCTTTCAGCCGTTCTTTTGCGTGCGGTAAGAAATCTTTTAAATCTCCACCAATAACAGAACCTACTGGTGTAATTCCTAATGCAAGTAAATTATTCGTTAAGTGAATAGACATCGAAGCAATTTTTGGATCATTACTTTTTCCTGTTTTTTTAGTTGCCTCTTCACTAGATTTCGTTTGACCACATGCTGATAAAACTAAAATACACATAATGCTAAATAAAATGGAAAGTTTCTTTTTCATATGTTCTCCTCTTTGAAGTATTTATTTTGTTTTTGTAAGTAAATAAAGAAAATACGGCGCTCCTAAAGCCGCTACTACTACACCAGCTGGAATAGAGTTTGGCTCGAATACAGAACGACCTATCGTATCTGCGAGTACTAAAATAATCATTCCAATAATGCCAGCTAACGGAAGGAAGTGTTGATAGGTAGTACCTACTAACTTCCTTGCAATATGCGGAGAAACTAAGCCGATAAAGCCAATTCCCCCTGCCATTGATACACTTGCACAAGACAATCCTACCGCTGTAGCTAAAAGCAGTAACCGTTCTTTTTGAACAGATACACCAAGTCCTGCTGCTACACTATCACCTAGTGACAGTGCATTTAACGTTTTAGATTTTAACCATGCGTACGGAGTTAATATAAAAATCCACGGTACTAATGCAAGAACATGAATCCAATCTTTTCCCCACACGTTACCAACTAGCCATCTAGAAGCGAATGTATACGTCTCATCATTTAACTTGAGAGAGAAAAATAACGAAAGTGCACTAAAACCAGCTGAAACTGCAATCCCAACGAGAATAAGTCTTATAGGAAGTAAACCTTTTGACCGGTCACTCGCAAGTAAAATAATAAGAAATGCAGCTAACACTCCCCCGCCAAACGTAAATAACGGTATTAAAATCGATGCACTCTCGTTAATAGACTGAAAGAGAGTAACGAATACAATTAGCCCGAAAGATGCACCCGAATGTAATCCGAGAATACCTGGATCTGCGAGTGCATTACGAGATAGCCCTTGCAAAATCGCACCAGAAACTCCAAGGCCAATACCTGCTAACATTGTGATGATTATTCTTGGCATACGATAATCGTATAGCACGGTTGCACTCTCAAAATCACCATAGCCAAAAAGCATTTGAATTACTTTGAGCGGTGCGATGCTCAGCGTACCTGTATTTAAACTAATTAAAATTACAGCGATACTTATACATCCGAAAATTGTAGTTACAGTAATAGCTCTCTTTTTATCCGTGTTAAAAAGATCCTTCACTTATAACTCCCTCCCAACTTTACGTGCTATATAAAGGAAGAACGGAACTCCAACAAGAGCTACCATAATTCCTATCGCAAGTTCTTTAGGAGGATTTACTGTTCTTGCCCCTAAATCAGCTAACACCAATAACATAGCTCCTAATAATGCTGACATAGGAATAATAAGCCGATAATTAACACCTACTAATTTTCTAGCGATGTGCGGAATAACAAGTCCTACAAATCCAATGGAACCAACAGCTGAAACAGACACACCTGCAAGAATGACTACTATAATCATCCCAAGTATTCTCGTTCGGTTCGTTTTCACACCTAAATTCGTAGCAACATCATCCCCCATTGATATGAGTGAAATAGATCGCCCTAGCACTGTTGCAAAAACAATCGTTATGAGAATAATAGGCACTAAAAATTTCAAGTGTTCCCACTTAACCCCCGCAACACCACCAGCAAACCAAAACGCTAAATCTTGGCTTAAATCATAATAAATTGCAATACCTGAACTTAATGAGTGTAAAAGCGCTGCCATAACTGCCCCAGCAATCGTTAACCTCATCGGTGTTAACCCTCCTGATGTTGCCGATCCGATAATAAAAATGAGTATGGTACTTAAAACTGCTCCAATAAAGGAAACAATCATTAAGTAGGAATACGGCATATGCGGGAAAAAGGCAAAACTAAGTGCTACTACAAACATCGCACCTGCATTTATTCCGAGCACACCTGCATCAGCTAAAGGATTTCGTGTTACTCCTTGCATAACAGCACCAGCAACTGCAAAAGCAGCTCCTACAACTGCCGCTCCAATTACCCTTGGGAGCCTTAATTCATAAATAATTTGATGCTGCGTTAATTTCGGATTGTAATCAAAAACCGCTGCCCATACCGTTTGCAAATGAATATCCTTTGCACCGAATGCAACGGCTAAAAATATAGATCCAATTAAACATACAATTGTTAAGCTCATGAAACATACGAACTTAATATGTATCCAGCGATTATTACCAGCATGTACAGTAGACTTATGTAACATGTTTCATTTCATCCTTTATATTCAGTTGTTTTTTATAATTATTTTTTATTTATAATCATTATTGATAATAATTATCATTTTCATTTAGATATTATATCCCCACTTTTTTTAAATAGCAAACTATTTTTTTACTTTGTTAAAATATTAAAACACTTATTACAATTCCCTTCTAAAACTTACAAATACATGCAAAATAGACTACTGTTTTATTTTTAAAATTGTAGTATACTTAGTCATTATTTTGAGTTTTCTAATAAATACACCAAAGGTGACACAATGTTCTATATAAAACAACTACTACATTTCACTTACGAGCAAGCATTATCCTGCTTGTTCCCAGTCGTTATTTTTTTAACACTAGCCCTTTCAAAAATCATTTCTATCCCAGGATTATATCGCTATGATTTCATACTCATTGTATGTCTTCTTATGCAATGGATTATGTACAAGACTGGACTTGAGACGAAAGACGAATTAAAAGTAATTACTGTTTTTCACCTCATTGGCCTTCTACTAGAAATATATAAAGTACATTTCGGTTCATGGGGTTATCCTGAAGAAGCGTATTCGAAGGTTTTTGGAGTTCCACTTTATAGCGGTTTTATGTATGCAAGCGTCGCAAGTTACATATGTCAAGCGTGGAGAAGATTGCATTTACAAATGTATAATTGGCCGAAAGCCATTTTTGCCGTGCCGTTAGGAGCAATGATTTACTTCAATTTTTTCACACACCATTTTCTATATGACTTTAGATGGGTATTAACTTTACTTTTATTTATTGTTTTCTTTCGAACATTTGTGGAATTTTCATTACAAGGTGTTACATATAAAATGCCGCTCGTTCTCTCCTTTTTCCTTATTGGATTCTTTATTTGGATTGCAGAAAACATCGCTACTTTCTTCGGAGCATGGCAATACCCAAATCAACGGGAAACATGGAACCTCGTTCACCTTAGCAAAATTAGCTCATGGTTTTTACTCGTTGTCATTAGCATTATGATTGTTACACAATTAAAACATTTGAAGCAATCGAAAAGATAATGATGATTATGTAAATACATATTAGAAACAACTAATCTTCTTTGCTTGCTCAATAAAAAAACGAAATCCATCTAGGATTTCGTTTTTTTACTAAAGAGCTTTAATAATTCGTTCCATCGCCTTCATTTGACCAATATGATCCGCTTCATGGTAAAGCATCATACCGTAAAGCTCCCCTACTGTTTCCAATCCTAGGAATGGCTCTGGAAGTTTATTTTCAAATGCTTCTGCTGGAATTTCATGAATGCGCTTTGCTTGTTCTTTTAATTGAGCTGTTAACACTTCTAATGATGGTCCTTCTTTTCCCCATTTAGATGGTCTCGATCCATATCCAAACATACCTGGATATTCAGTTGGTAAGTGTTTAAACTCTCTTCCAAACATGAAAGTTTCTGCTGCACTTAACACGTGACCGATATGCCAACGGATTGTGTTATTAAAGCCATCCGGCTGCGTATCCGCAGTTTTGTCATCTAAAGTTTCCATAAATTTAAGTAATGCTCCACGCGTTATTTCAAATTGTTTTAAACCAACTATTCTATTCACTCTATCATTTCCTTTCTTATATACAGTTTATTATCAGCGGAGAATATCCCACTGACTAAAGTTTCACTTTGTTTAATCTATCAGAAACAATCAAGAAATACACCTAATATGCTTACTGAAAACAATAAAAAAAGGTCCACTCCTCGTAAATATAGAATTACTTACTGCACAAATATTTCAGTAAACAAAAGAGGAGTGTAATTACATGTTAGATGTTTTAAAACAACAATATAATCTTATTAGCTCCACTCGAGAAGCTTTATTTACGTTTTTAGAAGAAATTTCACTAGAAAAATTGCACAGCACGGTTCCTAACTTCGGAAATGGCAGCATTATAAAAACCCATATTCATGTAGCAGATTGCTATCGATACTGGCTCGGATCATTCGCATTTAACCAAAAACGAGCAGATTTTTCATTTGCTAGCGATTATGAAATTGAACATGCAGATGTCGCGAAAGTCCGTGCCAGGTTTAAGTTAGTAGATGAAACTGTACAACATTTTTTAGATGAATACAATGACCGGTGGCTCGAAAATATAGCAAATGAAGTGAAATGGCAAAAAGAACCTTGGAGCACAACTCCGCTATGGCTTTTAACTCATACGGAAACACATGAATTTCATCATAAAGGACAAATTGTATCAATGGCTCGTCACCTCGGATACACTCCTCCTGATACAGACCTTAGTTAATTCAATTGTTCTAAAGATCGACTTATAATAACCGCCAATAACGTTAAAATTTATTTATACTAATACAACTGAACTAAATAATCACAAAAAGAAAGAGCACGTTTTGATCAATCTTTTTCAAAGCACGCTCTTTCTTTCCATAAATAAGCTTAATCATTTATTATGTTACTCGTCCAACTGCAACACCTGTTAATTAAAAGACTCCCTCGTTACATCAATAAATTGTTGTAACGGCGCTGTCATCCATTTATCTTTATGCCAAGCAATTTGCGTAAAAATTGGAGAGATTGTATTTTCTAGATGTAACTCTTTTATCGTTCCTTCTCGTATATCTTTTTCTACTACTATCGCCGGTAAAACCGCTATACCTAAATCTGCAATGACGCATTGTTTAATTGCTTCTACACTAACAAACTCAATCTTATTTGCTGGATATACGTCATCTGCACGAAATAACTCTTCAAATAAAGTTCGATAGGAGCAACCGAGTTCTGTTAGTAAAAGTGTTTCACTCTCTAAATCTTTTGTAGAAACGGACGGTTGTTCAAGTAAACGATGCCCCGGAGCAACTACTACTTTTAATTCTTCTTTCAAAAGTGGCTCCACATGTAAAACATCTTCTGTTTTACATTCGTCTAAAATAAACGCAAGGTCTACTTTCCCCTCCATCAATTGTTCCTTCGCATCTTTATTGGAATGCGCAGGTTTAAATATAAGCTTTATTTGTGGAAATTGTGCTTTAAACCTCTTTAATATGAAAGGAAGCCTGTATGTACATTGACTTTCTTGCGCACCTATTATTAACGTACCTGCTATTTCCTCATCATCTTTCACAGCCATTTTCGCTTCATTACTAAGCGCAATCATCTTATCGGCATATAGTTGAAACTTCTTTCCTGCTTCAGTTAAGAAAAGGCGTTTTCCTAATCTCTCAAATAACGGCGTACCGAGCTCAGCCTCTAACGTTTTAATTTGCGCTGTCACGCTCGACTGAGCAAAGTTTAATTTCTTCGCAGTTTGTGTGAAATTCAAACTTTCTGCTGCTACTTTAAATGTAATTAATTGTTTTATCTCCATTTATCATCCCTCTTCTCAATCGGTATTTTCGATTGATTTCATCGAAATAATCTTCTTTTTCTATTGATAGTTGTATTGTATGATAAAGAACATCTACAAACAATATAAATGGAGGTATTCCATATGAAAGCACTTTGTTTCGAACAGTTCGGAAATCCGGATGTACTACAATATAACGAAATACCTAATCCAATCATAAATCCAAATGAAATTCTTGTCCGTACGAAAGCAATCGGTTTAAATTTCGCTGATATTTATAGACGCCGTGGTGATTATCATCTCGCTGGCAACCCGCCTTATATATTAGGTTATGAAGGGGCTGGTATTGTTGAAAAAGTAGGAGCTGACGTTACTACAATCAATCCTGGAGACCGCATTGCATTTGCTGACGTTCCATTTGCAAATGCAGAATTAGTTGCCGTTCCATCAGAAAAAGCAATCCCACTTCCAGATTCTATTTCTTTTGAAACAGCCGCTTCTGTCTTATTACAAGGATTAACAGCACATTATTTAACGAAAGATAGCTATCAAATAAAACAGGGTGATATAGCTTTAGTTCATGCCGCAGCTGGTGGTGTTGGTCAACTTCTTATTCAAATGATTAAACT
This sequence comes from Bacillus cereus group sp. BfR-BA-01316, assembly GCF_022664195.1. Classification (NCBI taxonomy): domain Bacteria; kingdom Bacillati; phylum Bacillota; class Bacilli; order Caryophanales; family Bacillaceae; genus Bacillus; species Bacillus cereus group sp. BfR-BA-01316. Next base: position 170,160 of record NZ_JAKUGX010000005.1, on the reverse strand, counting down.
ACAAAGCGGAAAAGTAATCGGCCTAACGTCATCAAATGAAAAAACAAAAGTAGCCGCATTCGCTGGTGCCGATCACGTATTTTTATATACTGAATCATGGCATACGAAAGTACTTGAAATAACAAATGGTACTGGAGTAAATGTTGTATATGAATCAGTAGGCTCTACATTAGAGGAAAGTTTTAATGCTACTAAAACTGGTGGTACTGTCGTATTTTACGGAATGGCTGGTGGTAATCCTGCGCCCGTTGATCCGCGTATGCTTATGGATACTTCAAAAACTTTAACTGGCGGAGACCTTTGGAATGTTCTTACGACTTATGAAGAACGGAAAAAACGATCCTCTCAATTATTCGAATGGATTGCGACCGGAAAAGTAACAATCGCGAGTCCTACTACATTCTCTTTACAAGACGGTGCCTGCGCTCATGAATTATTAGAAAGCAGAAAAAGTACTGGGAAGATTTTATTAATCCCATAATTCACAAACTGAAAAGGAAGCTAGATTTTTCTAACTTCCTTTTCTTATTTCTATTTGAGATATTATTATATTTCCACACTTTCTTTTCCTTTTTCAACATAACTCATATCCCCAACCGATTCGACGGTGTATGTTCCATCTCGATATAAAATCTTCGTCACACTTGCATTTTTCACTCCAAGTTTTGTTTTACTGCGATCTAGCATTTCTATTAATGCAGTAATCATAAGTCCATGGACTACAACTAAAACGTTACCTCCACCATTTTCAGCAGCTTCTTCACTAATTTTATCAATCTCTGTTTTTATACGAGTAGAAAATACTTCCCAATCTTCAGCTTGTTTCGTAGGATCTGCTGCCCTAATTAGATTAATAATTTCTTCAATAGAAAATTTCATTAGTTCATCTGGTGATTTAACACCCGCCGCTTTTCCAATAGCGTCCCACATATTTTCAACCTTTTCACCTTCAAAAGTGCCAAAATTCAATTCACGTAAATCTTTTCTTTTCTCAAGTTTAAACTTTGATTGCTCACTATATTTTAATACTAAATTAGCAGTTTCAATCGCTCGACCGCTATCACTACTATAAACGCTAGCAAAATTTATATCTTTTAATCCAGTTCCTAAATTTGCGGCAATTTCAACACCTTTTTCTACTAGTGGAGAATCCGCCCAACCTTGCACGCGATGACTAGCATTTAACATTGTTTTACCGTGTCTTGTAACATATAGCGTGACTAGATTACCTTTACTATTAGCTTCTCGCTTCTTCATCATATTCTCTCCCTTTACATTTCTATATCAATTTTACCATCTCAATTATTCATTGAGCAAAATATACATATACGTAAGTGGATCTGCTTAATAAAAAAACGCTATCTTTCTGTACATCCCTACAAAAAGATAGCGTTTTTTATGATTACATTTCTTAATCGGTACTTTTATTCAGAAAAAGCACTCGAATACTGAACAACCCCTTCAACACCTTGAAGAGCATTCAATCTTAGTTCCATAACCATAAACACTTCATCCGGCACTTCAAATGGCGCTCTTATATTCCACTTACTCGCGCGTTCAAAACCAAATTTCGGATAATACTCCGGATGCCCTAATACTACAACTGATCCATATTCAAGTTCTTTCGCTTTTTCTAGCGTCACTAATATAAGTTTGCCACCAATTCCTTTTTTCTGATGACTTGGAGCAACCGATACTGGTGCAAGTGCCAATGATTCTACAGAAGTTCCATCCTGTTCTATTTTAATTTTTGATAACAGAATGTGCCCAACTATTTCTTCATCTACCGCAACTAATGATAATTCTGGAATAAATGCATCACATTTTCTAATACGACTCACAAGTTCGTGTTCTGTTTTATCACTGAATTCTTCTTTTGAAAACGCTGCTTTTACAACTTCTTCAGTCTTACTATAATCATTTTGTTGTTCTTGTCTCATCGTTACCATTCTATATTATCCTCTATTCTTTCTCATTTCTTTTTCAATTTTACGAAGCGCCTTTTTCGATCCGCGCTCAATATCGTGTTGCATTTTTCTTTCTTTATAATCGACAAATAGTGTATTTAAATCATATCCTTCTGGGTATAATTCTTTCGCCGCTACCTCTAAAGTAATACGTTTTACATTCACTTCAACGAATTCAGCATTATAATATACAACGACATTATAGAAATTATCTTTTTCCTTATAGATGATACCAAAATCATCATGATCCAATAAATTCACACGGTCGCCGATTTTATATTCATAGTCATTTTCTCTTTTTTCTTGCACGAATTTCGGTTTTCTAATTTTACTTTCATTCACTTTTTCTAAACGATATTCTTTATTCCCCATATACTCTTTCGCTCTTTGCAGTACATGTTCTTTTACGTTCATTTTATTTGCAATCCAAAGTGCATTACTTTCACCAGATTTACCGATCATTAATTTATAAAGCGGCTCCAATGTCTCACTATTAAATTGCATTGCCGCGTTCATAAAATCACCATGCATTTCTGAAAATCGTTTAATTTCACCGTAATGCGTACTCGCAATTGTAATACATCCTGCAAGGTAAAATTCTTCTAAAATTGATATCGCAAGCGCAGCACCTTCATTCGGTTCTGTGCCGCTTCCTATTTCATCAAATAATAGCAACGTATTATTATTTGACATCCTCATAATCTCGGAAAGATTTTTCATATGAGATGAAAATGTGCTTAGTGCGTTTTCAATACTTTGATTATCACCAATATCTACAAACACATTTTCAAAAATAGCAATTTCTGTTTCTTTATCTCCAGCAATGTGCAAACCAGACATCGTCGCTAATGTTAACAATCCAATTGTTTTTAGCACGATTGTTTTCCCGCCTGCATTCGGCCCAGTAATAATTAAACTACGGTATTCTTGACCGATTTCAAAGTTTAATGGTACTACTTTCTCACTTAAAAGCGGATGCTTACAATTCACTAAATGAATGTAGCCATGATCGTTTAATTTCGGCTCTATTCCATCGATCGATTTACTAAACTTCGCTTTCGCAAATACCATATCATATTGGCTAATCAATTCCATATTAATTTTTATATGATAAATATTTTCTAATACCATTCCTGATAAAGTTGCTAAAATTTGATACTCTTCCATCGCTTCTTCTGCTTTCCAACTTGCTAGTTCCGCATTTAACTTTGTAACCGTATGTGGTTCTATAAATACAGTAGAACCTTTTGCAGATGCTTCAACAATACTTCCCGCAACTTGATTTTTATAGGTAGATTTGATCGGAATCGTATAGCGATCATCCTTCTTACTAATAAAGAATTCCTGAATATATTTCTTATTTGCACTACTATTTAATAACTTCGTTAAACGTTCTTTTATTTTTCCATCAACAGAATCAATGTTATTTCGAATTCGTTTCAACTCTTTACTAGCCGCTGCATCAATGCTATTTCCCTTAATCGAAAAATTAATTTCTTCTTCGATACTTTTAAATTCAGTCATTGAATTTGCATAAGAAGCTAATACTGGCGCAAAAAATTCTTTATCCATCATAAACTTTTTAATCTTTCTACACCCACGTAAAAAGTCTGAAACGCTCACTAACTCTGCTGGGTCTAAAATCATCCCTTTTTCTAATTTTTGAATTGTACTAGCAATATTAGAAATTCCGAAGAAAGGAACATGCCCTTCTGCATCTAGTATAGCTCGTGCTTCTGTCGTTTCATTTAAACGATTTCTCACTACTTTTATACTCGTACTCGGCACTAATTTATTTAATAATTCTTTTCCTAATCCACTTACACAATATGATTTCACTATTTCCATTAATTCGTTATATTGTAACTTTTCAAAAGTCATCGTATTCATTTTGTTTCTCCTCACTATGATTGATTTCTATCATCAATGAAGATACCTATTCATTAGATTCCAATGAGTTCTACATTATTCAATTACCATTTTTATACATTAAAAACATATACAAAAAAGCTGCGGGGATACCGCAGCTTTTACATTTACAAGGCAAGTGTAATAACGTATAAGGAAATAAGCCATCTAAAAAGTATATGGCACTCCTCATATTACACGCTTTATAAAGTAGTGTAGGTATCTTCATAGGTTTCGAAATAAATCCATGACAAAATTAGGGGTATGATGCACATAAAAATCCCCTGTTCTTATCCGATTTATTTCATTAAATTTTTCCTATTTAGAACCTACCGCACTCACAAAAAGCACCTCTCATTAATTTATATTATAGTCATTGAAATCTAATTTATTGAAATCATCATACTATATGTTTTATAAGAAGTAAAGGTGTCATACTTTAATAACTATACGGCATGTAAAAAAGAAGAGGAAAACTTATCTTCCAGTCTGCCTCTTCTTTTCATAGCAGATTTACTGCTGAACATATATTGAAACTGAGCCTCCACTTACGTGGAACTGCCCCCATCCATCCTTATTAATTGTTACAGTATTTATTTGATTATCCGTAATATCGTACCATACTTCCCCTGCGTTATTCTTTCCAACATCCATCCACTTTGATCCTCCTGGTCCATCAGAGATTAATGTCGCTAAACCAGAATTAGCATGTACACCATCACCTTCTCTTGTCCAGCCAATCACATCTGGATGGTCTAAATAATCACGCTGCGTACCATATGCAAAGTTTTTTCGTGCCGTCAAAATTGGATCAATTTTATCTTTTAACGCTGGAATTTCATAACTACTATTTCCGCTTGTCCCATAGTAATCACCATAGAAAACTGAAGGATAGCCCTCTGCACGTGTTAAAATAAATGCATATGCCAACGGTTTAAACCACGGATTTACTACAGATTCTAATGACTGCCCAGGCTGTGAATCATGATTCTCAACGAGAGTAACTGCGAGTGCAGGGTGATCTTGCATTACTGTTCCATTTAAAATATTTCTCATATCATAATTCCCATTTCCTTTTGAAGCATAATGAAAATTGTAATGAAGCGGTGCATCGAACACAGATTGATTATAATTGACTTTCGCCAAATAATTATTTAAAGCTTGGATATCATTTTGCCAATATTCAGCTACTGTAAACATTTCTTTCCCCGTTTGCTGTCTGACATGATTTACCCAATCGCGTAAATATTCATGATCGATATGTTTAACAGCATCTAAACGAAAGCCATCTAAATTTAATTCACTCGCATACCACGTTCCCCAATTTTTCATCTCATTCGCAACATCAGGATGATCAAAATCAAGATCTGCATACATCAAATAATCATAATTCCCATTCTCGCTAGACACTTCCCAGTCCCACGCTTTACCTATACCCCTAAATTTATAAATTCGATTTAATTTCCTTCCTTCATCCCAATCCGTTCCGTCAAAATGATACCATTTCCATTTGAAATTAGAATAAATATCTCCACGCCCTGGAAAGTTAAACCCCGTCCACGCATTAATTTGATAATCACCTGATACTTCAATATTTCGATTGTTACGGTCTACCTCAACAGCTGTTACGGTTTCAGTATAATCAGCCCCACCTTTATGGTTCATAACTACATCACCGTACACATCGATGCTTTGCTTATGTAAAGCTTCAATTGCAGATTTCAACTGTGCTTTTGTCCCATATTTCGTCCGCACCGTTCCCTTTTGATTGAATTCCCCCAAATCATATAAGTCATAAGCTCCATACCCTACATCATTTTGTGAAGTCCCTTTATATGCAGGTGGTATCCATACAGATGTGATTCCTTTATGAGCTAAATTTTCAGCATCAGTACGCAAACGATTCCAATGATCTCCATCATTCGGAGCGTACCACTCAAAATACTGCATTAATGTTCCATTGTTTATCGTTGCTGCCTCTACCTTATTATCCTCATATTTATTAGGGAAAAGAAAAACAAACAATAAACAGACTACCATAATCCTTTTCAACATATTTACACCATCCCCTTCAAGAAAGCGTTTGCATAATTCATTAAAATTATTATAATATTCGTTCTACCGTTAGTAAAGTAGTAATCTTTTAATCTCTCACATTATTTCTTGGGTGTAACTTCAAATATTCCATAAATACCCCCACATAGTTTAAAATTCACATCGTATTCAAAATTGTTTACAATTTACCTATAAAATCATAACGGAGGGATTTTCATGACAGACTTTCAAAAACAATATTTCACACGATTAAATATAGAAGAAAAAGAAACAGTTTCATTTGAAGATTTATCTCACATTATGTATGCAATGGCACAAACTGTTCCATTTGAAAACTTAAACGTTCTCGAAAATAACTTTAAAGAAATATCAAAAGAAAATCTAAAAGAAAAAATTTTAGTAAACAACCGTGGCGGTCTTTGTTATGAATTAAATCCTACTATGTATTACTTTCTTAAAGACTCTGGATTCGATGTTCATTTAGTTTCAGGGACAGTTTATAACGCTGCTAATTCTATATGGGCTGTTGATTCCGGACATGTCGCAACCGTTTTACAACATCATCATGAACTTTATTTAATTGAAGTTGGATTCGGATCATACTTACCTCTTGCACCTGTCCCTTTCTCAGGTGAAGTCGTTCACTCCATAACAGGAGATTATCGTATTCGCAAAGAAACGACTGAAAAAGGTAATTATATTTTAGAAATGCGTAAAAATAATGAGTTTCTAGATCAATCTTCTACTGATGATTGGACAGTAGGTTATGCATTTTACTTGGAAGAAGTAAATGTGGAAAAAGCAAATGCAGCACAAAAAATTATCGTTGAACATGAGGGTTCCCCTTTTAATAAAGTACCTCTTATTGTAAAACTAACTGAAGATGGGCATGCCTCTTTAACAAAAGATAGCCTTACAATAGCGAAAAACGGTAAAAAAACGAAAGAAACAGTTACAGACGAGCAATATAAAAATCTTTTACATTCAACGTTTGGTATTACATTATAACTTTTAAAGCCTTGCCATTTCCGGCAAAGCTTTTTATTTTCCAGCAGGGATTTTTTGCAATTTGTTGTATTTCATAGTTATATAGGAATATAACTACATATTTAGAAAGGAAATGATTATGACAGAACTTAAAGATCGACTACAAGTTGCTGATAAAGAAAAATGGGATTTAACGGACATTTACCATACAATTGAAGATTGGGAAAACGATTTTAATAAAATTGAAGTATTAACGAATGAATTGAACGAGTTTAATGGAAATATTCATGATGGGAAGAGTCTGCTAGCTTACTTAACAAAAAGTGAAGAAATATCTAGCATATTATCAATAATGTTCGCTTATGCAAGACTACAATCTGACCTTGATACACGTGATACTTCAAACCAAGCTCTTGTCGATAAAGTATCACAATTACATGTAAAAGTAAGTGCGGCTAAATCTTTCTTTTCTCCATTCTTGCTTAGTGTAGATGAAAACACATTGCATTCTTACATAGAAGAAACAGAAGGCTTACACTATTATAAAGAAGACTTATTTGAGTTATACCGTTATAAAAAACACGTTTTGAATAAAGACCAAGAAGAGATTTTATCACAAATGGGTGAAGCACTCTCCTCCCCGCAGCATACATTTGGCATGTTAAATAATGCAGATATACTATTTGGTGAAGTGACTAATGATGATGGAGAAAAAGTTAATTTAACACGCGGAATGTATGCAAAGTTAATAGAAGATGAGAATCGTGAGAAACGTAAAGAAGCCTATAAAGCTTATTACAAGCCATATGTTCAGTTAAAAAACTCTATCGCTTCTACTTTGTCCGCAGCTATTAAAAATAATGTTACTGTTTCAAAGCTACGAAAATATCCATCAGCTTTAGAAAAATCATTATTTGGCGACATGGTTCCGAAAGAAGTATATGAAAATTTAATCGATACGACGAAAAAAAATATTCAATCATTACATACATATAATGAACTTAGAAAAGAAAAATTAAATGTAGATGAACTACGACAATACGACTTGAGTGTTGATTTAGTAAAAGGTGTAAAACAAGACATTCCATACGACGAAGCGTTTGACATAATGATCGCGTCACTAGCTCCTTTAGGTGAAGAATATATCGAAACATTAAAAAGCTTTAAAGATAAACGCTATATAGACGTGAGAGAAACACCAGGAAAACGTTCTGGCGCTTATAACTTTGGTGTATACGGTGTTCATCCTTTCATTCTTTTAAATCATCATGATGATTTAAATAGCCTTTTCACCCTTACTCATGAATGTGGTCACGGTATGCATACGCATTACTCACACGGATACCAGCCAAGAATTTCTGCACATTATTCCATTTTTGTCGCAGAAGTCGCTTCTACAGTAAATGAAGTGTTATTAATTCATCATTTATTAAAAGAAGCAAAAGAGACTGATGTACGTAATCATTTAGTAAATCATTTCATCGAGAAATTTAAAGGTACCTTCTTTACACAAATCATGTTCGCAGAATTTGAAAAAATCACACATGAAATGGCCGAGCAAGGTAAACCATTAAATGCCCAAGTCTTTAGCGAAATTTATGAAAAGCTATTTAGAGAATATAACGGTGATTCACTTGTATTTGATGAAGAAGTAAAATATGGATGGTCTAGAATCCCTCATTTCTATCGTCCATTTTACGTGTACAAATACGCAACTGGATTCGCCTCTGCCATTCAAATCGCCGATAAATTATTAAGCGGTGATCCAAATGCACAGAAAAACTATATTGAATTCCTTAAAGGCGGAAGTTCTGACTATCCATTAAACCTACTGAAAAAAGCTGGCGTTGATTTAACTACGCCAGAACCGATTGAAAGTGCACTAAATCGTTTTAATGCACTTGTTGAAGAGTTTTCAGCATTGTAGAAAAAAGCATGCAGAGTATATGCTCTGCATGCTTTTTTCATTTGAATCACTTTATCCCGCATTAACTTGCAGCCCGACTCCCACCTAACTCTCTCGCATTCGCCGAATTTTGAGGCGGGAGTCTTACTGCCGCAAATAGCGGGATAAATTGCTTACGTATATAGAATAAGGATTGACATAATGTTAATGTCAATCCTTATTCTCATTCTATTTTCGTAACTAAAAAACAAATTTGTGTAACATACTCCTCTACTAAACAATCACATTCAGGTCCCTTTATATAGACTTCATATGGGTAACTATCTATTATATAGCCATTCCTTTCCACCCACTCTTCTAATGCCATATAAGCATAACCTATATAGTCATAGCTGCCATAATGCATAGTAGTAACGATTTGATGCTGATTTAGCTTTTTTATTTCGCACTCTTGTAATACGCCTCTATTGTCTTCATTCATAACCGGAATTCTTAATTCAATATCACTGTGATTTGGAATATACTCTTTATCATAAAAAACTACGGATGGAGAACCGACTATTTGAAAGCTATTTTTTTGTACTTTTTCATATAAGTCATAAAAATAATCATCCATATCATCTATATCTATTTGTAATCTTTGAGCAATTACCGTTATTTCATTTCTCATTCCAATTAATATATCGTAACTTCTATGACGAACAATATTTAAACCATTATTCATACTTACCATTTCATTCATTTCAGAAATAACCTGTAAATTTTGTTTCACCTCATGAGACAACTCTATAATTTGCGCTTGCATATGTTTAATAAATGAATTTTGATCTGCCGACTGGAGAATTACTTTAATTTTCGGTAAAGGAAACTTGTACTCCCTCAGCTTTTTAATTTTCAATGCTATTTCTAGCTGTCCTTGCTCATAATATCTATATCCATTTACCGGATTCACATATGCTGGTTTTAATATCTCCTCTTTGTCATAATGCCTTAACATCCGCTTACTCATCTTACAAATACGAGAAAACTCAGTGATGGTATACATATAAATACTCCTTGAATACATTTTCTTTTTTAAACTTATTAATTAAAACCAATCAAAAATCTTCCTAATTGAAAAATCTTTATTCTGATTTTTCAATCTCTTCATATTTGAAGGTAACAAATGAAGAGGACAATACCACGTTAAACAATTCATCGCGCCTCCCATTGTCGATATTTCTCCTACATGAATTTGAATAGCTTGTTTCTCAGTATGCTGTTGAATATATCGTAAAACTTCCTCATCTTTAGCTAATCCAAACTTAGGAACGTAAAGCGTATCACATGTTTCTAACATATTTATATATAAACCTTTTGCTGACGCTATCTCTTCATCGTATTGCCCCTTCTCTGTATATGACGAAGGAACAACTATAAATTCAGCCTCTGGCATTTGCTCTTGAATAATCTCTTGAATAATCTCTTGAACATTATATCTAAATTCATGATCCCCTAAAAAATCACTAATAAACATTATATGTTCATCAATAAATTTAACCATTCCGTCTGCGTGTGCAAGTACATCTCCCTCTTCAGCAGGAATAATAATAACCCGACTCACATCTAAATCCCATTCCAGTTGCTCTATAATTTCTTCTTCCGTCCAATCATAATTATCATCAAATATGCGTTCCGTTAATATAACGGTATCTTTTTTATTCCAAATAAGATTTCCACCGTCTAATATCAATGGAGATGTCACATATTCAAAGTCGTTCTTTTTCAACCATTTATTAAATTGTTGATCTAAATATCGTCCTTGATCTTTCGGTAAGTAATTTGGTTGATATTTGAATTTAACTAGATGATTTGTTACAACTGGTGCAACATCTCTTAGCCAAATATCATCATACTCAAAAAAGTTTGTATGAAAGTCTTGCTCTTCAACAGATAAAGATATAAGTTGATCGGTAAATGCTTTATTTTCATTTAAGTATTCATTAAAATAAATAATGTCTTCATAAAATGGTCGATAATATTCATTCGATTTATCTGGTATTGCAGTAAAAATAATTCCATTATGTTTTTGTTCCATATTATTTACCTCGCTTTTTAATAATGATTGAATAACTGTTTTCAATAAGCCAACTATTCCCCAATTCATTTCTCTTTTCATTACAATTTTTGAAACGTGCACATTTCATGAATGGATTATAGCACGGAGAAATATTATATATTTATATAAAAAATATAAAGCCGTCGTTAAGCCGTAAACTGACTCTTGACAAGATTTTAAAATTTCAATCGTCGTACACAATGAAGGATTAGATGATTTTTTTATCAAGATTCAAATCCATTACTTCTGATAGAGCGTTTTGATTATATAAATTCACTAAATGCATTTCTACCCCTATACAAATTCCTTCTAGTGGAAGATCGTTTGGATCCTGACCAAATGGATCCTCAATTTCAACCCCTATTGCTTCAATCCCTATAAATGCAAAACTTATAAACGTAGTTGCAAGTACTGTAAACCATCCAAGACTATCAACAAGACCAATCGATAAAGTCCCGCAAAATATGAGCAGTAAAATTTTAATATGAGCAAAATACGCAAAAGGAATAGGCGTTGTTTTGATCCGATCACATCCACCCACAGCCGTAAGCAGAGTATTCAAATCAGCTTCCATATTAATTATTGCATTTGGGTGAATTTGACCCGTTTTCAAACCTTTTGATAGTATAGTTTTTAACATAAAAACTATACTAATCGGTAAATGAATAGACTCAGTCAACATTTCTCTTTCCTTCTCAGAACAAATATCAAACAATGCTTTTATTTCGGATAAATCTTTTTCATCTCTCAAATGTCCTTTCGCTATCTTTGGAAAAGCAATTAATAGATGTAAAAATTTTAGTTTTTTCTGATCCGTCTTTTTCCCTTCGGACTCCCAATAACATAAAAAACTAACTGCTAAATTTCTAGTACAAGCACCAATCGTGCCAAATAACTTTCTACCTTCCCAGTACCTATCATAGGCAGTGTTAGTACGAAAAACTAACAGTAGACCTAAAGCTCCTCCAACAATTACCCAAGGGGTTTGATTCATTTTTATTGCTACATAATAATAATTAATTACAGTTACTACCGTTGAAACGCATATATATAATAAAATCTGCGGGAAAATATCTCTTATAACTGTTCCCTTTAATGTAAATATTTGATGTAAACTATTTTGATTATTGTAATGAACCATATTTACCAAAACCTCTTTCTTGACTACTATTTTACGCTTTCTTTCATCTTAAAAATTATGAAAGTATACAATTAAATAGTAGAATCATAAACCCTATTATTATGAAACTAGTTAAGATTATTTCTTTCAATACCGTTACTCCTTTTTACCAAAAGATAAAACATCTTTTTTGATTTAAACAACAAATGTTCACTCTTCTAAATCACGACGTATTATTTTAGAATTTGCAATGAATAAAGCACTAATTAATACAAGAATCGCGCAAGCATATAACAATGAATCCATTGGACTATCATGGTCTATAATAATTAGACGAACAATAGCCGTAATACCTATATATATAAAATAACGTAATGGAAAATGAAAGTTCATTTAAAAATACTTTATAATCATTACGATGAATTCAAAATATAAAAAGAATACGACGATACTATCAATCAAATGATAACTAGATTCCTCACTATTTAATTTCAGTTCTTGTATAAATTGAATAACTTCTTTCATCAGAAACACACTTAAAACAATTCCCAAACAGATCAAAGCAACATTTAAAATGTACTGTAGAACGATAGGGAACAACGAAAAAACTTTTTTAAAATTCTTTAACACAAACATTTTTCTCCTTTTCCATATAAAACAATAATGACAATATACTTTATTTAATTATCATTACATTAAAATTATACATTTCATTCTTATTACAGATGTTAAAACAAGACAAAATAAGTAAAGATAGCATTTCACCTATTTTGTCTATAAAGCAACATAACGAAACTATAATCGATTACTTCAATTGAATCGGTTGTTGCTGTGTAACACAATGAATCATTCCGCCATTTTTATAAAGTTCTCTCACGTCAATTCCCACTACTTTGCGATCTGGGTATAACTTCTGAATCGTATCGTTTGCGATTTTATCATTTGGATCATTATAATTAGGAACCAATACCACTTTATTCCCAATATAATAATTGATATACGATCCTTTATAATCAAGAGTTTTTCCACCTTCTAAAGTAACTTTATCTTTACTAAGCGGTAAGTATTCATACTTATATTTCTTTCCTGAAGCATTTTTTGCATCTAACAATGTATCCATATCTTTGTTTGACAAACCCCATTCAGCCAAGTCATCTTCTGCCATCGTTACGATTGTAGATTTACCATGAAATTTAGCGAATCCATCAATATGAAAATCAGTAATATCTAAATTAGGCACTCCATCTAACCAAATAAAGTTTGTCAGCCCAAGGTCACTTATATATTTTTCAATTCCCTCTTCTGATAAATCAGGATTTCTATTTTTATTCGTTACTGCGCTTCGAGTTAATAAAGCAGTCCCATTGCTGTCTAATTCAATTGCGCCACCTTCAAGGACAAATTTCCCCCAATCAATTCTTTCAATCCCTAATTGTTTACTAACATTCTCACGTATACGAGCATCATCTTTATATGGAGTTTTCTTTCCCCAACCATTAAATGCTGGATCTAATATTTTTAGATTTTTATTATTGTCATAAACAAAAATCGGTCCACTATCTCTTGCCCACACATCATCAGTAGGAGCGATAAAGAAATCAACTTTATCCATATTCAGCCCTTTATCTATTAAAAGCTTATTGATTCGCTCTTTCTCCTCCTCATCATATGCAACAATGTGGACTTTTTCACCCTCAGTTAAAGCACTTGCCATCTTAATCCAAATAGGTTCGACTTCTTGTTTATACTCTTGACCATATGTGTATTCATGAGGCCATTGTAGCCATGTACCTTCATGTTTATCTTTTTCATCCGGCATCGTATATTTTCCAGCGTTTTTCTGTACCTCTACTTTTTTATCCTCTTTCCCTTTGACATTTTCATTATTCCCCTCAAAAGAACATCCACTAATAATCGTTGTAGATAATGTAGCTATTAAACAAAGCTTTACTATTTTTTTCATTTTTCAACCTCCTGTTCATATCTACAATAATGTAAGGTTTAACATAGTGTGAAGCTCAAGCTTTTTCATCAATGTAAAAATTACCAATTATTCTTCCGCATGATAATCACATTATTTCAATACAAATAGATGACATTCACAAAATACATTTCCTATATTTAACACTAATATCATTTAACTTCCTTCATAAATTTATTCTAATATTAATCCCCTCTCATACCTGCTTGTTCACTAAATAAAACATTACTAAATAAAAAAATCGGTATTGATAATTTTATATCAATACCGATTTTCAAATAATTATTTTCCTTCTATTAAATCATTCGCTAATTTCCTAAACTCTTGATTAAATGTATCATTCATACCATTTTGTACGTTAGAGAATAATATTACAAATGTTCTTTTATCCCAGTTAAAATTATTAAAAGTGTTCCAACCAGCTAACACCCCATGATTATGATAATAATCTGGGTAAATATAGAAACTAAATCCATACTTTCTAGCAGGTGATACAGTAAACATATCTGATAAACTTTGTTTAGAAAGCAATTTACCATCCATAATTGCCTCATCTAACCTTTTCATATCATCAACTGTAGTGTACATTTCACCACAACCATATAGCCAATTCATTCTTAAACGAGGCGTAGCTACTAACTCATTATCTTTTTTCGTATATCCTTCTGCTAAAAACATATCTCCAGGGAAAGTTGCCCCCATCCCAGATTCATGCATGCCAACAGGAGTAAAAATATTTTCTTTCACATATTCAGCCAGCGGTTTATTCGATAACTTTTCTACAATATACGCAAGTACCATATAATTATAATCTGTATATTTCCATCCTGTCCCTGCAGGGAATTGCAACTTTTGCGCTCCAATCCATGTTACTAACTTTAAACGTGACGCCGCATCAACACTACCTTGTCCCTGATCTGGTAACCCCGAAGTATGCGTTAGCAAATTTCTCAATGTAATATTTTTATCTGCTGGAAATGACGGAATATATTTATTCACATTATCTTCTATATTTAATTTTCCTTTTTCTCTTAACTGCAATATAGATATTGCAACTACTGTTTTTGTAATGGAACCGATACGATATTTTGTACTTGGCGTTGTTAAAACTTTATCTTGTACATTCGCATACCCGTAGCCTTTTCGTAAAACTACATTATTTTTATCTGTTACGAGAACCGTTCCATTAAATCCTTTATCTTTTAAATATTGATCTAGTTTTGCTGCTGCAATCTCATAACGTTTTTGTTGATTCGCATCGACTTTCGGTTTATCATTTTCAAATTTATTCTTATAACCTGAAAAGGACTTTAAATTATATTTCTTATCTTTATTTGCATGTATGAGAGCAGCGACACTCCCACAAAAAATAGCAAAAATAAAGAAAACAATTAGCCATTTCTTAAACATATAGGGACCCTCTTTTATCCAGTTTCACTTTATACTTTTCCATTCTATTCCTATTCTATATCTATTAATTTCTAAACATTTTATAATTATATCATCTATCTATCATTCATCATATTACACTAGATTCCTTTTTCTCACACTCAAATTTTGACTACTCTCTATTGTATTTCTTTTTTGTAAAATTTCCACCTTACAATCGGATGCATCCAACTTGAATTTCAATTTCTTATGTAACATTCGCTACACATTAACAAGAATGGAGGTGTTAATTTGAAAAATACTGATAAATGCAATCGTTTAGATGATTTGATGTTTCATTATCGAGTAACAAAAAATAACATAGTTATAATCGAATATTACAGAAAACAGATTATGATTTTAAAAGGAAATGACGTTGAAAATTTTTTAAACAAAATAACTCGGGCAAATAATGAAAAAGAAAAACAACTTATTATGGCTAAAATTACAGGTAACTTCAAAAGAGGAAATGAACGCTAATGAAAACGAATCTCATTTATAACTTGATTATACAACATATTAAAAAAGAAATGTCACTCCCACGACATTTCTTTAGATTTTCTTCATAAAAGATTTACATTTTTAATATTCTTTTACTTTTACATAAACTTACCGCTGAGATACTTAGTAATGCAGCTATACCCATCCATGCATATGTGTAGCCTTTTCCATCTACTATATAACCAAACAAAGCAGGTGCAAGGATAATAGCAATTTGATTAAGTGTAAGCGCAAAACTCACTGTTAGGCCTATCAATTCCTCACTTGCAGACTCAGCAACTTCAACCATAAAAAGACTAAACCAACCGATTGAAAAGAACCCTAACAGTCCACTTACCACAAATAATGCTTCAATCATCATTGTGTGTATATTCATTACAGTAACTAAAATTAAACAAAAAGAAATACATACAGTTATTAATAAAGGTGTATGACGATCCCCTTTGTAATATGTATCACTTATTGTAGCTAATATAATTCGGCCTATCATTCCTGCAAATAGCATAACCGAAAATACTTCCCCTGCTAAAATAGGTGTTATCGATTTTTCAACAGCTAAAAATTTCATAAAATGTCCGACTAATATCATTTGCAAAGAAATCATACAAATACCCGTAATTAAAATTGGATACAGATCATTTTTATATATCACCTTTTTTAACTGTGTCCAAAAAGACAGACTTACATTTTCTTGGCTAGTGTGTTCCCGGGCGTACGATTCCCTATAAAATATGAAAAACAATAACCCGCTTACTATACATATAGTTGCAATAACATTTATCGTATAAGCTAAACTAAATTTAATTGTAAGCAAAGGGATTATTACTCCTGCGAACGCTCCGCCAATAGGTATACCAGCTTGCCTAATTCCCATAGCTAATCCACGTATTTCTTTCGGAAACCATTTCAAGATTACTTTACTTCCCCCTGGCTGGGATACGCTATAAAAAGTCCCTATTAAAAGAAGGACAAATAACAGCCCAATAAATCCCCTTGCCGTATGAACAAGTAAAAGTGCCCCTCCAAGTAACACAGAACTCGCTCCAATTAATATTCTTTCGTTATATCGATCAAGCAACCTTCCAACAAAAAGCATACAAAAAAGTGGACCAATGTTCACGGCACTTATTAACAAACCAACTTGCATATTCGAAAGTGCATATTTTTGTTTCCAAAATAAAGCGAACACCCCTACGCCATATGTTATAAGTGTTGCACTTGCCTGTGCTACCGTTGCCAAAGCTAACATGATCCATTTATTAGAACTACCGTACCTTTCAATTTTTTCTTCACTTATCAACGTTATCTCCCCCATATCCCTTTCATTGTATGGAGGTTCTGATATCATGTAAAATAAACATTAAGAATAGAATCCATCAAAAAAATTGATACCTTTTTCGGAGGGATGATATGTGGACATTAAAGATTTAACTGTTTTTTACGAAGTAGCGAGAGAAGGAAATATATCTCACGCCGCTAAAAATTTAAACTATGTACAATCTGGCGTAACGATGCGCATAAAACAACTAGAAAACGAATTAGGTGTGCCTTTATTTTATCGAAACGGAAAAGGCGTTACTTTAACTTCTAACGGAGAAATTTTATTAACATATGCAAAACAAATCATCCACTTAATGGATCAATCCATTAAAGCTGTTCAAAGTAATGGAACCCATCCGAAAGGAACGTTAAAAATCGGGTGTACAGAATCTACAACGGCCGTTCACCTCCCTTCTATATTAACGACTTATTACGAAAAATTTCCAGAAGTCGAATTCATTTTAGAAACAAATACGACAGACCAACTAACTACGCTCGTTTTAGAGCGAAAACTGGACGGGGCTCTTATCGCTGGAAATATTCAGCACACTGGACTTCATACAATTTTATTTCGCGAAGAAGAATTAATTCTCATTAGCAAGAACCCTTTATCTTCCCTTAAAGAACTAGGCGAAATGAATTTACTCGCTTTTAGTCACGGTTGCTATTATAGAAGACTATTAGAAAACTGGTTGCAAGAAGAAGGAATCTCACCTAAAAGATTACTAGAGTTTGGAACAATTGAAGCAATACTTGCATGTGTAAAATCAGGTATGGGCGCGGCTATTATGATGAAATCTATTATTCCAGATTACGAACATGGTTTATCTTTAAATACATTACCAAATAACTTTAAAAAGGTTCCTACTACCTTTATTACTCGAAAAGATATTTTTCACTCAGCTGCCTTACAAGAATTTACGGAGATGATCAACAATGCGTGAAAAGAAAATACGCGGTATGGGGCGAAGAACAAAAACTCTTATAAAAAGAATTGAAGACGCTACTAAAGCCTTTCCATCTACTTTCTATAACTGTGAATCCTGGCACATCCCTTTACCAGTCTCACAAACTTTTATCGATTCTAGTAAAACACCTAAGAAAGTAAAGCGATTGTGCATTCAAACCTTATTAAATCAAGCGAATCAATTAATGACAATAAAACCGAACGATACAAATACATATCGAGTCATTGTTTTAATCACTGTAGCAAGCTTATGGCACTCACAAATCATCATATTTAAAAACGATGAATACTTTCACAATTTTTTCAATAGAGATAACGAATTTCAAAAATGGATTCCACTTTCAAATGCGTCCGACTTTGGGCATGAATGGAGAATATCAATTTCTAACAACGTCCAAACATTGCATTTCCAAGAGATAATTAATAATGAAGATGGATTTTATGATGAAGGAGAAATTTTGTTCATTGGAGAGTTAACATAATACAATTATATCCACGATTCGATAATAGTAGCACTCTATATAAACAACACTAACATCAAGCAATTTTGCAATACTAACAAGTTTCGTCCTACTCCATCCGTATTGTATTAATTCTTTTTCCGCTGCATCCAAAACAACATTTCTCGTTAATGTCTTTTCTGTCATTTTACTAACCGTCCATTTTGTTTTTATATAGTAGGAAGTGTTGTCTTCTGTATAAGACAACACTTCCTTAATTACTTAAAAATTACATAACAAATTTTTAATTACCTCTTTAAGTACTACATCTGGATTTACTACCGCTTTTTCCGTACGCCATCCAATAAAGCCATCTGGTCTAATTACTATAGCTCCTTCATGCCCTATCCCATATAATTCACTAAAAACATTTTCTTGAGCAACAAAGTCTCCACTTAAACCAACCCGATATACTTTTATACTTACTCCTAATTCAGATGAAACGTCATGTGCCGCTTCAGTCCAAACACTAGGCTCTGCCCCAGTAAGTAACACAAAGTTGCTACCGAATAGATCAAGTATAGAAACTTCCTTTCCTTCATAAATCCCCAAAAAATGTGGTGCGCGTGTTCCCGGGCGTCCGTTCAAATCTACTATATCCATTCTATGCGGAGTATTGTATTCTTCTATAATTGCTTCTGAAGAATACTGATAGCCAACAGTAACAGCTAAACTATCCATATTACTCAAATTACTTTCATCTCTACCCGCAGCACGAAATAATATACTACTTGCATGGTCCGTCGTTAATTTTGCAACAGGATATCTCTCTTCATGATACGTTGCTAACAATTTTGGATTTGCTTTCCCTTTTAAAACAGCCGCTAATTTCCAAGCTAAATTATGTGCATCTTGTATTCCTGTATTTGAACCGAATCCTCCTGTTGGCGGCATAATATGTGCCGAGTCACCAACTAAAAAGATGCGATTGGCTTGAAATTTTGTCGCAGTACTTTCAGTCGCTTCCCACGGTAAAACACTTAATATTTCCGTTTCAATATTTGTGCTACCGATTGCAGTTTGAATAATTTGTTTACAGCGTTCTATAGAGAAATCCTCTGGTCTCTCTCCTTTTATTGGATCATAAGCTACATGATAAATCCATTTCCTTACGTTATCAACCGGAATAAGTGCACCAAGCACTTCTGGATGTCGTATCATCGTAAAACCAAATGCGTCCCCTTTTATAAATTCACTCAAATCAGCTTCAAAATATATGTTCATATAATAACCACCGATTGTACCGCGGCCCTCGGTTAAAATCCCTAACTCTTCACGTATGTTACTTTTCGCCCCATCCGCTGCAATTACATAATCACAATGAATCATGCTCTCTTCTTTCGTTTCACGATTTCGAATCGTTGCTATTACTCCGTTTCCATTTTGCTCATAAGAAACTAGTTCATGATAAAAAGATAGCTTCCCGCCTAATCTCTGTGCTTCTTGCAACATCATCTCTTCTAAAGTAATTTGATAACAAGCAGTTTGTTTTGATGGGCTAATCTCTTCCACTTTACGAACTAACTTTTCGTTATTTTCATACTGTGCCACCCTTATTTGTTCCAACTCTTCATTCTTCACCTCAGCTATTGTTTGAACCGCAATTCTCCCGTGACAATTCTCTAATGCTTTACCAGCTAATCGAATTCTTTTTTCTAGACCTAATTCTCGAAATAACTCCATCGTACGAAAAGTAATCCCGCCTGCTTTCGGATGAATTGCAGTAGACGGATGCCTTTCAATAAGTAAGTACTCAATGTTCTGTTTTCCAAGAAATAACGCAGACGCTAATCCTGATAATCCCCCTCCAACAATTAAAACTGGTACATGTTTTGATTTCATATATTTTCCCTCCACATATATTCTTCTGAGCTCAGTGACATAAATATAATCAAAAAAACAACAAAAATATAGACTTATATTTCATTTTGAATTACCATATAGATAGATTACTCCCCAAATTACTTTTGTCATTTTATACCTCTATAATCTCGAAAATTATGTATGTATAAAATGGAAAAATAAGAAGAGCCTTCTAAAGTAGACATTAAAAAATATCTTATGATTATAAATTTGTGAATCCCCCTAAGTTTAATTTTAGGGGGATTCTTCATTAAATATAGATACCATAGCGACTAATACTTCATAACCTTCACCATCTATAGACGAAGCATTGTTAGATCATTTTCTATTTTTTAAACTTCATCCATTGTATTACGTAAATCTTCTAATCCTTTTCTATTCCCTATAATAAATGCTTCATGATTTTCATTATCTAAAAATTGATTCGTCTCGATTTTCTTTCTCAATATTGCACCTCATACAACAATCATGTAGCATTACCGTATCGATGTAATGGTTCATCATCTTAAACCTTTCGACTAATTATTGGAGGTACAGTGATTGAAATGAATAAACAAGAACAGTTAAATATTATTAAAGAAGATTTTATTGATTGTCAAAAAGTATTAGTAGCAATTGGTGATGAAACACGTCAAGCTATTTTGTTAGTTCTAATGAAAACGGAATGTCAAACAGGATTACGTGTAGGAGAAATCACTAAACAAACACACCTTTCTCGACCAGCAGTATCACATCACCTTAAAATTTTACGAGAAGCCGGTATTATTTTAATGCGAAAAGAAGGTACAAAAAACTTTTATTATATTGATATACGTACAAAATTAGGTTTATTAAAAAATCTTGTATTAGATATTGAGAAGCTAATGCAAAACTTTTATTGAAATAAGGATACGGTATTTGGAGGTATAGGAAATGAGAGCAATGGTAATTGATAAATATGGGAAAGTCCCAATGCGTATGACAGAGATGCCCACTCCTGAAATAAATGAGTATGAGGTGCTCGCAGAAATTCATGCAGCTAGTATTAACCCAATTGATTTTAAAATACGCGATGGAAAAGTGAAGATGTTGCTTAAATATAAAATGCCCCTAATCCTTGGGAATGACTTTTCCGGTGTCATCGTAAAGGTTGGAGCAAAAGTGACCCGCTTTAAAGTTGGTGATGAAATATATGCACGTCCAAGAAAAGGTAAAATCGGTACTTTTGCGGAATATATAGCCATTCATGAGGATGATATAGCCTTAAAGCCAAAAAATTTAAGTTTTGAGGAAGCTGCTTCGATTCCACTTGTTGGCTTAACATCATATCAAGCATTACATGACATCATGCAATTACAAAAAGGACAAAAGATTTTGATTCACGCTGGATCCGGTGGTGTCGGTACTTTCGCTATTCAGTTAGCAAAAATAATGGGTGCTACTGTTGCAACGACTGCTAGTGAAGCTGGGGCGAATTTAGTAAAATCTCTTGGTGCAGATGAAATTATTAATTACAAAACAGAGAAATTTGAAGATATACTAAAAAATTATGATGCTGTATTTGATACAATCGGCGGGAAAACCCTTGAAAAATCATTCGATATTATAAAAAGCGGAGGGGAAATTGTTTCCGTTTCAGGAATACCGAATGCTCGCTTCGGTAAAGAATTTGGTTCAGGATTTTTTAAAACTCTCTTATTTTCATTAGCAAGTAATAAACTTACTACCCTTGAAAAAAAGCATAATTCTCAATATTCGTTTTTATTTATGAAGCCAAGTGGGGATCAATTACGTATAATTGCAAACTATATTGAATCCGGAAAAATCAAACCTATAATCGATCGAGTTTTTCCTTTTGAAGATGCTCAAAAAGCAATGGAATATTCGGAGTCTGGAAGAGCAAAAGGTAAAATAATTGTAAAAATCAAATAATAATTAAACAAAGCAAGTTTACTATGTAGTTCGCTCAATAATGAATGATAACAAAACTCCATTTTGATCAATCTTTTTGAAAAATGGAGTTTTTGTATTTGCTGTTAAATAGACACCGTGTAATGAAGTCTTTACAATAGATTGCAAGGGGAGATTCCATATAATACTTTTAGTTAAGCTTGCAAAGAATACATAAGTACAAATACATAATAAAAAGGAGGAGATAAAATGACTAAAAATAATGAAGCTGGTTGGAATTTAAATACTAGTTATACTACATTACCACAATCATTTTATACAGAAATCCCCCCAACTCCTGTAAGCTCACCGGAGTTAATTAAACTAAATAACTCATTGGCAATATCTCTTGGCTTTAATCCTGAGGAACTAAAAAAGGAAGCTGAAATTGCTATTCTCGCTGGTAATGCAATTCCAGAAGGAGCTCACCCGCTAGCTCAAGCATATGCTGGACACCAATTTGGTCATTTCAACATGTTAGGAGATGGCCGTGCCCTTTTAATTGGAGAACAAATTACTCCTTCAGGCGAACGCTTTGATATTCAGCTGAAAGGTTCCGGTCCAACTCCATACTCTCGCCGTGGTGATGGCCGTGCTGCGCTCGGTCCGATGCTACGTGAATATATTATTAGTGAAGCGATGTACGCGCTTGATATTCCCACAACTCGTAGCTTAGCAGTAGTCTCAACTGGCGAACCAATATATCGCGAAACAAAGCTACCTGGAGCTATTTTAACTAGAGTTGCAAGCAGTCATATACGCGTTGGAACATTCCAATATGCCGCTACTCGCGGCTCAATCGAGGATCTCAAAGCGTTAGCTGACTATACGATAAAAAGACATTATCCAGAAATTGAATCTACTGAAAATCCATACGTTTCATTACTACAAGAAGTTATTAAGAAACAAGCCAGCCTCATCGCCAAATGGCAACTCGTCGGCTTCATTCACGGCGTAATGAATACTGACAATATAACGATTAGCGGTGAAACGATTGATTACGGTCCTTGTGCCTTTATGGATAGTTATGACCAAGGAACAGTATTTAGCTCTATTGATGTAAAGGGCCGCTACGCATTTGGAAATCAGCCGTATATGGCTGCATGGGACCTTGCACGATTAGCTGAGTCTTTAATGCCGATTCTACACGAAGATGAAGAAGCAGCGCTAAAGATTGCACAAGATGAAATTTCAAAGTTCAGCGTGCAGTACGAAAACAATTGGTTCCTCGGAATGAAGAAGAAATTAGGACTATTTAGCAATGAAGAGCAAGATCAATCACTTATTGAGAAACTTTTAAAAGCAATGGAAAAATATAAAGCAGATTATACAAATACATTCCGTGCATTAACTGACACTACATTAGAAAATACACCTTTATTTGAAAGTCCTGAATTTAAAGAATGGTACGAGCTATGGCAATCTCGGTTAGAAAGACAAAAAGAATCGAAAGATGATGCATACAAATTAATGAAAAATAACAACCCAGTAATCATCCCCAGGAACCACAGAGTAGAAGAAGCACTAGAAGCAGCTGTTAAAGATGGAGACTATAGCGTAATGGAGAAACTTCTTGAAACTTTAGCAAATCCTTATGAATATTCTCCAGAACAAGCGAATTACTGTACACCTCCTGCGCCGACTAATCGTCCTTATAGGACTTTTTGCGGGACGTGATTTAGAGCACTAAGACTGTTTTTCTGCTCCTAATTGTATTATTTATTAGTGTAATTCCCACTAAATTCAAGTACACGATTCGTTATTTTTCATAAAGGAACATTATAAATAGAAAAGGTGTTTTCGTATAAAAACACCTTCTCTACTTTTTTCTCCATCTTGTAAAAAAACGTAATTTAATACTCTAGTTTGCGTTTCTTTTATGTATTACATATCGTTAGCATATTCTATGTGATTACAGTTGTATATTATCACCTCTATCAATTTCCTCCCATGCGAAAAAGGTACATACACCAAACAAGCTGTCACGAACAAAGGAGAGCTCTTTACTTCCTACCTATTTCTTTCCTAATGCGTTAACTTGGTAACTGTTCTATTAAAATTCTTCTATTCAATCTTCATTTTTTCTTATTATATCCAGGTACATCGATAAGGAACAACTATTCTCGAATATAAAAATCCAGCTATTGTACAAATATTGATAAAAAATAAAGGAGAAGAGAATGAATCCATTTTAATATCACTAATGAGAATTTGCATGTTCCAATATCTTCACTATATTCCTCAACAATCTTTTATTAAAATTCATTACAATATTTTAAAATTATGACGGATTACTTTCAACATAATGTGAAGGTAGCTCTAACAAAAAAAACTGGCTTGTAAACCTTTAATGTTTACAAGCCAGTAAATAATATCAACTAAAGCTAGCACTCTTAAAATAATACTTTAGAGTTGTCTTCCCTCTAAGTATACTAACTCAGGTCTCGTTGGAGACCACCCTTCTCCGTGAGTCGATTGTAACTTATTGACGACAGTATTTGCGGTTGCTGTTTGTTGAATCTTTGGAGTAGTATTTATCGTAAAAACTGTAATACCTGTAACAGCTAAACTCATTACCATTAAACTCAGTTTCTTCATTATTTTAACGCCCCTTTAGCTAAATTTGTTTTTCTTGCTTCAAGACTTAAACAAAAATATTCACTAGACGTTTTATAATCACATACCTCATATAACCTAGCTGCCATCACCTCAGCATATTCTTCTACATAATAAGAAAGATTCTCTTCTTTGAAATAAGAAATCCCTGTAACAATTACCCTTTTTAATTCCTCGATAGTCACATTATTATTTAATGTTTTTAAAATATTGAAATGATGTGTATATTCTTCATTCTCTACTTCTGAACAAAGTTCCAATCCTTTTTCAATAAGGGTAGAAGATACATTTGTTTCACCTAACTTAGAATATTCCCTAGCTTGTAAAAAAACAGCTTTGAAATGATTAGGTATGTTCTCTGTTACTTCTGATAAGTGACGGATAGCTAATTCAGAAAGGTTTTGATTTGCATATAGCCACCCTAAGTTGTGCCGCACGAATGAAATTAATCTTTCTTCATTATTTTTTTGTAATAAATTTAATGCAGAATTTAAATGTTCCTCGGCCTGTTCAAACTGTTTTAGAGATACACAACTCATTCCAATAGTATTTTCGCAAGAAGCAGTATTACTTTCATAACCTTGGTGTTTAGAGAAGATATCTTTTGAAATAGTTGCATAGTGAATAGCTAAAAGTGGTTCATTATTATTATGATAGAATAAGGCTAACTTAGATTGAAATTCAGCTTGTTCGATTTCTTCTGGAACGTCTTTCAAAAAAAACTCGGCTTTTTCATAATATTTTTTCGCTTCTTTATAATCTTTAAGTATAGTAGCATATACCGCTTTACAAAAATGGTAATAATAAGATAAGAAACCATCCGTCGGAATTTTAAAAGAATCTATTTCGTCAAAGCTTCTCTTTGTGATACTAAATCTATCAACAAGCGTTTTATAACGAAAATCTAGTAAGAAATAATATAATAAATTTTGTTCTTGCAACATTTTATTTGATTCTTGTTTCAAAACATCAATATTTTTATCAATTTCTTGTTTTAAATTAGTTGCTTTTGACAATTGTTGTTGTAACATTGCTTGATACCATTCATTAAGTTGCTTTGTAACCTGTTCGCTTCCCTTCACTGGAATGTTCATAAGATCCCCTTTTTTTGAATATTCTCACATAAATAATAACAAATAGATATTAAGATATAAATATCTCATTAATATTTCTCAACATTTATTTAACATTAAATCCATTAAATTAATCACATGCTGTAATTTTTTTAAAACACTAAAGAAAATTGCCACCCATAAATACAGCGTCTAAATCACTATAAAAATCTATAAATACAATATATTAACACTTTATAAATGTGTATTCACACTCCACCATTATTTTAAACACCCTTCTTCATCAACCCTGCAATCCCCCTACTCCCTTCACTCCCAACCTTCTCAAGTTCTTCTATAACTAATCCTCTTCTCTCCACAGAATGATTTTGACTTAACTTCGCTTTTCCTTCTATCTTGCTAATCTTAATTTTAAAACCAACTATACCTTTACTTAATCCTTCAATATAATTCGGATCTACATCATTCAGTGAGTAGGTGCTCTTTGGATTTTCATATTTATGTACTAAATCTTGAAGAGAATCTATTAATTCCTGTTCATCTTCAACAATTTCTAACTCTCCATATACATGCACCACAACATAGTTCCATGTTGGTACTGCTTTATTTGTTTCATACCATGACGGAGAGATGTAACTATGTGGCCCTTGAAAAACAGCTAACACTTGTTGATTTCCACTATCTTTCCACTGCTCATTTGAACGTGCAAAATGACCATATAAAATGCGAGCTTCTCGATCTAACAATAACGGCAAATGTGTTGCATATGGTGCTCCGTTATGTTGAGAAAATAAAGTTGCAAAACCATTTTGTTCAATAATTTCGTACTTCGTCTCTTCATCTTGTATAGTGAAATATTTTGGTATATACATAAACTTCCCCTTTTCTTGTCTTCTTATTTCCCATTATATTTATGTAATTTATTATTTGGCAGGGACAGATTGTAATTGTTTTATAAAGTCAGTGCATATAATAAAACCTCTTCTTCAAAAATAATAGGTGGCATTATATAATTTCTGCCACCTTAGTCAATTTTTTTATTGATCCAAACTCCCTTATTCAACTATCCTTCATAGCTTTTTCTAATACAGCTTCAATGAATTCCGTTTTACCCAAGCTATAACTTGAGCGATTTTCCGCCGTTTCTGCTAACTCTTTCTTTAACTTCCCATATTCAATAACAACATCTGGATGTTCACGAAGATAATCCCGAAATACTACATGCCTTCTTAACTCTTCACTATTCTTATCACATACATATAAATGATGTTCCATCCAAATTGTATACTTTCCATCCCTCGGAACATATTGATTCTTTCTCCCAAAAGCTTCTCTCCCTTTAAAACTCCACTCTTCTTGATGAAAATAACCTATCTTTTCAAGGTTCTTTATTACTTTTGGAAAAACATCATAATCTTCTATTACAACATCTATATCCAATATTGGTTTAGAAGTAAGCCCTTTAACGGATGTACTCCCAACGTGCTCTATAGAAAAAATGTGTTCTCCCATTACGTTATTAATAAACGTCTGTAATTTACAAAATTCACTATCCCATTGTGTATTATATTTCTCAATAGTAATAAATCGTTTCAATTGATCCCTCCTTCTTAAATCACTTTTATAACCTCTGAATATGAGTATCCTTAAAATCAGTCTCATACTTCAATCCATACCCAAGCATTCGATCCATCCCAATATGTGCTGTCCATATTAAACCAACCATTAAAATTGTATCCACCTTAAAATAGACCCCTATTAAAACAAGTAATATTGATATGATGTATGTGTGAAATAGATTATAAATTTGTGCACCTACACGTTTGTTAATAGCGTACGCCACCATCGCTAAATCAGGCGCAAAAAGTAATACGATAAATAATAGCCAGCTAAATCCACATAATGCATATATATAAACCGCAGCTAATAAGACGACCAATCCTTCAAAGTGTATAATTCGTTTCTCCAAACTTCATCATTCCTTATCTTTTAACTTAAAAATTTTATTCGGATTTAAAATATTTTGCGGATCAAGAGCTTTCTTTATTTTTTCCATTACTAAAAGCGCAGCCCCATGTTCTTCTTCTTGATACTTCTGCTTCCCTATTCCAACGCCGTGCTCTCCTGTGCACGTTCCGCCACGCTTAAGAGCATACAGAACGATACTTTCATTTATTTCATCCGCTTTTTTCACTTCATCTTTATCATTTGGATCAACCATTAAGAGCACGTGAAAATTCCCGTCTCCTACATGACCAAGAATACCACCAACAAGACCAACTTTATCTAATGTCTCTTTCGCATGTTGTATGGCACCAGCTAATTCTGAAATTGGTAAACAAACATCCGTACTCATTAGCTTTTTACCTGAATAACTATGAACGTAAGAATAAGCTAAGTTATGTCTTGCATCCCACAATTTATTTCTCGCCGCTGTTTCAGTTTCAAAAGCAACTTCTTTACATTTATGATCAAAAACAATTTCCTTCGTAAATTCAATATCTTGCGTTAGCCCTGCTTCATTTCCGTGAAACTCTAAAAACAGTGTTGGTTCTTCTCTGTAATTTGTTTCATTATAATGATTTACTTGTTTCATAGATAGTTCATCAACAAGTTCTATTCTCGCAATTGGAATACCAGCTTGCAGTATATTAATAACAGCTTCTACTGCATCATTTATAGTTGGAAACGATGCTCTCGCAGCCATAACATGTTCTGGTATGCCGTATACTTTTAATGTTAGCTCTGTAAAGCATCCAAGCGTACCTTCTGATCCTACGAAAATACCATTTAAATGATAACCTGATGATGACTTCGCCGCTAAATTGCCAGTATGTATCACTTGTCCATCAGCAAGTACCACTTCTAAATCCCGAACTTGATCACGCATTACGCCATACTTAACCGCTGTCGTTCCGCTCGCATTCGTAGCAGCCATTCCTCCTAATGTTGCATCTGCACCTGGATCTACACTAAAAAATAAGCCATACTTTTTCAATTCTTTATTGAGCTGAGAACGAGTCACCCCCGGTTGTACTTTTACAAGAAAATCTTTCTCTCTTATTTCAAGTATTTTGTTCATTAATGAAAAATCAACCGTAATCCCCTTTTCATACGGAATTATATGCCCCTCTAAGCTGGAGCCCACTCCAAATGGAACGACAGCCTTTCCATGCTGACTCGCTACTTTCATAATCTCGCTAACTTCCTCAGCCGTCTTTGGATAAACAACTACATCAGGTAAACTACTAGTATGGTAAGATTCATCTTTACTATGTAACTCTCTAACTGTCTTATTAACCACTACTTGCTCTTCAGGAAGTACATCCTTTAATTCATTTACTAAACGTTCAATTGTTATTTCCATAACGAGCTCCCCTTTTATATTATTTACTCCACAATAATTATACCATTTTTATACAAAATAATCAGAATAGTAAGATTCATATAATTTCATATAAAAAAAGAACTTGCAGTATTCCCTACAAGATCTTTTTTATAAAACTAGATTTCAGACGATTTCTTCAATAAAATCATAAACCAAACTAAAGTAAATGCCATCATTGAGTGAGAGAAACCTACAATATAAGTTAACCCTTTAAAGTCCGCTCCATTTAATTGAAGAAGCCCTCTCGCTGCCAGCGAGCCTAACATTAATGTTAACGCAATATTATGTAAGATAAACCAGTTATTAAATCCTTTCACTTCATGAAACGCAAATACTTTTGCTAATCCTAAAGCAATTAAAAAGAAGAAAAATCCAAGTACGAGAGTGTGTGTATGCAAAAGATTTAATAGTGTAGATCCTAGAATCCCTTTATATTTTCCATACTCCCTAGCGAATATCCCTGACAATAAACCAATGATTAAATAAGTAAACGATGCATTATATAATTTCTTCATTATGTACCTCCTTAAGTAGAATGTGTAGTGTGTTATATTTAGTAATAATGATAGTTATATAGTAAAAACTCCTAGTTTCCTAAGAGTCATTGTATAAGTATCTCACTCTTTACAATCAATCCTAATTATAAAATATCCTTCTATACAAAACAATCGAACTTTATGTGAACAAGTAGAGATCAATTAAAATAACTTGCACTTTTATTTTGCACAATCCATACTAATTGTTATAACTTTTAAAGGTGGTGCAATAGATTGATAGTTCTTGAAACTGAACGACTCACTCTTCGCTGGTTCGACGTAAAAGATGCTCCGTTTATTCTCGAGTTAGTAAATGATCCTGCATGGATTCAGTTTATTGGCGATAAAGGGGTTAGAAACTTAGAAGATGCTAAAAATTATATTTTAAACGGCCCAATCGCTATGTATAACAAAATTGGATTTGGTCTTTACTTAGTAGAACGAAAAGAAGATCTTACTCCACTTGGTATGTGCGGTCTTATTAAAAGAGACTCGTTAGAAGACGTTGATATCGGATTTGCCTTTTTAGAAAAATTCCGTTCGAAAGGATACGGCTATGAATCAGCTTCTGCTGTAATGGAATACGGTGTACAGAAGCTAGGAATGAAACGAATTGTAGCAATTACTTCTATAGATAACACTGTTTCAGGAAAGCTTTTAGAAAAAGTAGGATTACGATTCGAAAAAATAATTTCAGACTCAGGAGAAGATCTAAAATTATTTGGGTATAACGCATAATAAAAAAGGTCGCCATTCACGGCGACCCTTTTACTATTTCACTTCTACCGTATAATTCCCTGTTCCCCCACCATACTGATATACATGTAAATAATACTTCCCTGGATACGTATAGTAGCTGCCTACTAATTTATTCCCTTGCGGCTGAGCATACGTAATATAATTATTTAAATCTGCTTCTGAATAAAGCACTCAGTTTACTCCGATATTATTTTCCTTCGTTACATTAATTTGAAGGTTTTTCGCAATTTCTACATTTATTTCAAAGTAATCACTTGTATCACCATTTCCTAAACTAGCACGTAAAACTTGATTTAACTGCAGTTTATTCGCTGTTTTAAATGAATTATTTGGCTCTTGTTCTACACTGTTATCTTCTTTCTTTTGAACTGTCACGCTTGTTGTATTCGTATTAGCTGCTCCCTTATCATCTGTTACTGTTAATTTCGCTGTATATGTTCCTTCATTTGTATATACGTGAGTTGGATTTTGTTCACTACTTACAGTACCATCGCCAAACTCCCATTTATAAGAAGCAATTTTCCCATCTTCATCTTTTGATCCATCGCTTTTAAACGAGATTGCTTCATTCACATTTCCGCTATACGGACCATTTATAACCGCAACTGGCACTTTATTCACTGCACCTTCTTCTGTGTTAATGCCGTGGAACACAACGTCATACTCAAATTGCCCTGATGCATTTACACGGTAATTCACAAAGTAAGCTGTTACTGTTTTATAGCCTGTCCATTCTTTTGCACTTAAACGTTTTAACGTATCATTAACGTTTTGCGTAATTGTTTTCCAGTCTTCATTTTCTCCTTTTGCAGCAGTACCTGTATACGTTCCTTGCAGTGTAAATGTATTAAAGAACTGTGATTTATTTTTCTTTACTGATACATTATTTAATTTCGCTTCCGCTGTAATTTCTGCCGCAATATCCGAAACTGGTTTCGGTGCATGAGTTGCTAAATAATCATCTGACACGAGTGGCACATTATATTTCTCACGATTATCTACTAACATTTGCATATAGTCTTGATACTCTTTATTTAAATTTGCATCTTTACTTAAAGCAGAGCGGTATGCATCATATGCTGTCACATCATTTTTCCTAATAAGGTCATGAATTTTGTCAAACATATCATATCTCTTATTGTACATATATGATTGTAAAGCGAAGGAATAATTATAGAAATCCCACGTTCCATACTTTGCATTTAACGTTCGCTCTGCCGTATAACGTTCTGCTGGATTTGAAGATAGTCCTCCTATAATGCTCTTTCTCGGTACAACATTATCCGTTCTCGTTGCCCCTGCAAAAAACTCAGCATTTCCTTCTTCAAACCAAGATAATCTCTCATTTTCATATAATTTACCTTGTCCCCAAAGTCCTGGCACTTCATATCTACCTTGTAAGTAATGCGTGAACTCATGTCGGAACAATTCTTCTAAACTATAAATACTTTCCTCGGGTGTACGTTCATAAGTAAAGAACGTACCTGTTCCTTCTATATAAAGGCCGCCGTTATTCGTTTCATATCCGTACAATTGACGGTTAAATTGATATTCAGCTGGACTATTGTAAATAACCATCGTTAATACATCATCAGGATTCCCTTTTTCTAAAGGCTGATCACTTTCCACAGTACGATGGAATTGAGCCTTCACTTCTTTTGCCGCCCAATATAACCGTTTTACTTTTTCTTCTGTCACTTTATCTCCAGCTTTTAAAACAATTGCTCCATCATCAAATGTATACGTTTTCGGCAAATACTTTTTCTTCCCATCTTCTCGTATTTGATCTAAATTAACAACGTTACCATTTGCATCTTTCCCGCCATAATTCGTCGTAATTTGCTCAGCTGCTACGAAATATTGCTCACCTAAATAAGGATAGATTTTCATCGCATCTGTTACAACTTGCAATCCTTTCGTCCCTGTACTATGGAACATACCGAGTCTACCTGTATAATAGATCCCATTATTAATAAGCCATCCGTTTTTCGCTGTAATCGTTCCCATTAACGCAAATCTACTTAACTCATTAATATAACTATCTATTTTTTGATACCACATTGTATCTTTCGGTGCTTTATTCGTATCGTACAAATACGACTGAATATCATAATCGACACCTTGCATAATATCGTACACTGCATTACCTGATGAACGATTATCTATAAATGTAGAAAGATTATCATTATATTGCTTGAAAATGTTCGCAGCTGATGAAATCGTTTCCGCATCACTAGAAGCGTTTCCTATTAATTTCCCATATGATGATACAACTTTATTTTGTTCTAACGTACCGAGTTTGAAATTTTGGTTTTGGGAAATCGATTTCAATGCAGGCAAGCACTTGTCATGATAGCTCCGCTCATTAAGTTTACTTAATTCTGCATTATAAAACCCTAAATAAAACCCAGAGCGCAATACCTCTACTAACGTTTCAATCCCTTTTGAATCATCCTTCGTATAAGCTTGTCCTTGCTGCTTCAATTTATCAATAATCGCCTGCATCCTACTATCATTTTGATAGAATGCAAGGCTGTCCTTATTAAACTGAAATAGCCCCGTAATTTGTTCCCCATCAATTGTTACGAGCAAATCTACTAACTGCTGATTACTTAATTGATTTAATTCAGCAATTGTATAAGTTTTCGCCACAGCTAATTGCTTACTTTCCTTTTTTACTTCAGGCGGTCTTTGCGATAAATCAGCAAATTGTAGCCTTTTCTCAAAAGACTTGCTTTCGAGCACTTTCGATGAATGAGCTAATTCTTGCACTGGCAGTTGTACACCAACCGGCTCCATTTTGAGCACATTGCGATAAGAAACTTGTTCCCCCTTAGTATCCTCTGCCGATATGTTCCCTTGAAAGCTACCTAACAGTAAACTAGCAAAACTTACCCCTACTAACATTTTTTTCGAATAGCCTTTCATACTCTCCCCTACCTTACATTTTTTAGTGTCCCGCTCCATTTTTTTACTATTCTGACTATTTATTATGTATTGAGAAAAACTTTGAAAACGTTTACACATTTATCTATTTAAAGTAACATCGATTCTTGACTTCTTCTGCGATTTATGTCAAAAAAGAATAAATAATAGCGAAATTCCCGCTATTATTTATCCCACTTTTTCATTATTATGATTTTAGCTTTATAAACGTAATTTCCGGTAACGATTGCATATGTTGAATGAATGTATTCTTTTCTTCTGCCGATATATTTTTTAGTTGCATTCCTACTTTATAGAATACTCCCTCCTCTTGCTGTAAAACATCAACTTCATACGAAAGGATTGGAATGGCTTTCGCTTGTAACATTTCTAATATTTGCTGAACTGCTTCGTGTTTATTCATACACATTTGCACTGATATATTTTGTGGAAATAAAAATTGCACCTTAAAAATACGGCTTACAATCTCTAAACCAATTAAAACGAGAATCGTAGCTCCAACTCCTACTACGTACATGCCTGCACCAATTGCTAATCCAATTCCTGCAGTTGCCCATAAACCAGCCGCTGTCGTTAATCCTTTCACTGCCTGCTTTTGAATAATAATTGTACCTGCACCTAAAAACCCTACTCCACTCACAACTTGTGCTGCAATACGACTCGGATCAAGAGACATATGGTCTTCAAACACAATATCTGAAAAAGCATATTTCGAAACAACCATTATTAAAGCACTTCCTACCGCTACTAAAAAATGCGTTTTTAATCCTGCCTCTTTTGAACGAATTTCTCTTTCAATACCGATCATCGCTCCTAATAATCCAGCAACCCCTATTCGTATAATAAAATCAATATCTAAACTCACGAGCCCTTCCCCCTTTTATTCATTATAGAGAGATAAAACGAAAATTATCACATGTATCTATCCATCGATATAAAAGCATTTTATTAAAATACATTTAATATTCCAGTTTATTTATGTTAATATTTTAAATATTAGCATAAATAAACTGACCTACTTTTCATACGAAAATCTTCAAAGTGAAACGTGTAATTTACTTGCAGTTGAAAATGGCATATGAAATGAGGTTGAGAAAGTTATAAATCACTTTCTTTTTATGCTGAAATTTTGTTGAAATAAAGGAGATTACAAATGATGAATGTATCTTTAATTACACCTACTACTGATTTACAAGAAGAATATTTAGATTTTTATAACGAATGGAAAGATAGTGGTGAAACGATGATTCCGTGGGTTATTTCAAAAGACCCTTCCGATTTCACGGTAATGATTCAAGAATTACACGACGCACATAACGGAATAAACATACCTAAAACTTGGGTGCCAGATTCTACTTATTGGCTCGTCACAAACGAAAATAGAGTTGTAGGAGCCGTTAATATTCGCCATAGTTTAACAGAGCATTTATTTCATGCTGGCGGTCATATCGGTTATGGCATTCGCCCTTCTGAAAGAAGAAAAGGTTATGCTACGAAACTACTCGAGTTATCATTGGAGAAAACGAAGGAATTAAACATCACGAAAGCACTTGTCGTTTGCGATGAAGTGAATACTGCTTCAGAGAAAACGATTTTACATAACGGTGGTCTCCGTGATGAAGATTACACTGAAGAAGATGGTAATGTTGTGAGAAGGTATTGGATTGAACTCTAAATAATCAAAAAAAATCCAGAAAGTGATTACACACTTTCTGGTTCCTTTTATACTGCTTCTATTTCAAACTGCACTGTAATACCACTCGGATCTACTACCGTAAATACATTTGTAGTTTCATTTATTTCATGTTGTTTTTCTACTAATCTTTCTTTTACTTCATCTAACGCTTCTTTATGAGGCAGTACAATCGTATACACTTTTAGTCCCGTTGCATGTACTGGTGGATGCGGGTTATTTACCCCATTCCACGTATTTGCACCGATATGGTGATGATAACCTCCTGCCGAAATAAATAAGCAATCATCTTCACGCTGTTGTACTTCAAAACCTACTGTATCTACATAAAACTCATGTGACTTCTCGACATCAGCTATTCGTAAATGTACGTGCCCAACGACAGTGTCAGCAGGTAATCCATCAAACTCATAATCAACGAGCTTTGCTAGTTCTTTTAAATCAAGTGGCGTACTTCCTCCTAGTCCCTCTCCCCACTGATCACGCGGACGGTCTGCATATACTTCGATACCATTACCCTCTAAGTCTTGTAAATAAAACGCCTCACTATACGTATGATCACTTGCGCTATTAAACCTTGAAATTGGTAAAATTTCATTTGAATATGTATAACGTCCTTCTTGCTCAATCGGACTATCAATTACCTTTTAACACCAAATAGTGCCGAAGCAAAAGCTTCACGAGTTGGAACTAAAAAGGCGACATGATATATACCCGTCGTACGTGGTTCTTGAAGCGCTGCATCTTCCACCTGCTCAAGAACGAGTAAAGCATTCTTACCACCTTTTCCAGCTAAATATGCTTTATTCCCCTCTTGCTTAATTACTTCTAAGCCTACTACATTCTCATAGAAAACAATTTGACGCTCTAAATCTTTCACTTTAAATTCCACATGACCAATACGTGTTTTTGGATGAATTTGTACCATGAATAACTTCCTCTCCAGTTTCCTTTAGTTTTTTATATAAGTTGATAGGCAATAGCCCTATTCAACGAATACACCTTAATTTTGTTTTTTTGTAGCATCAACTTTTAGCCATTTTTTCGATATTTCGCTTAATGTTCCATCTTGTTCTAATTCTTTTAGCGCCTTATTTATATCTTCTAACTTTTCACTCTTTTTTGCAAATGGAAATGCGATCTCTCCCCATTCAAGTGGACCAAATCCCACTTTCACATTATCTAGTTTCGCCTTTGTGATTGTTGTTTCCACTTGAACTTTATCATTATAATAAGCATCGACACGCCCCAGCCCTACTTCATTCAATTCCGCTGTTGGATCTTCTGAGAACGTTTTAATTGTAAAGACATTATCTTTGTTTAATGCTTTTAACTCTTGTTCTCCTGCTGTGCCAAGCCCAACTCCTACCGTCTTTCCTTTTAAATCTTCTAGCGACTTAATTGTTTTATTATCTTTCTTCACCGCGAAAACAGAGCCTGAATACACATATGGGATTGAAAAGTCATATTTCTTTTTTCTTTCTGGAGAAACTGATAGTTCATTTGCAATCGTATCAATACGGCCTGAATCTAATAAACCGAATAATCCTTCAAAATCAGAAATATTCCATTCTACTTTATATCCAGCCTTTTTAGCAGCCGCTTCAATAATTTCAGCATCAAAACCTTTTACTTTTTCACCTTCTTTAAAAATAAATGGGCTACGACCTGCAGAAGTCCCAACTTTCACTACTTTTTCATTTGTTTTTTCACTTGCTGCATTAGAACCACAAGCAGACAAAATCCCTGTCGATACCGTTAATGCTAATGTTAGTAATAATGACGATTTTTTCATAACTCTTCCTCCTAAATAACGAAATGATTGCCTTCTTCAGAAGCATTTAATTGCCGTAAAAACTTTTTCGTACGTTCATTTTGTGGGTTTCGGAAAATCTCTTCTGGCGTTCCCTGCTCTACGATAATTCCATCAGCCATAAATATAATGCGATCCGCCACCTCTTTTGCAAAATTCATTTCATGTGTAACAATAACCATCGTTATATGCTGTCTTGCCAATTCTTTAATAACTTGCAATACCTCATTAACTAATTCTGGATCAAGTGCTGAAGTCGGTTCATCAAACAAAAGTACAGCTGGATTTAAAGCCATTGCTCTAGCAATCCCAATCCTTTGCTGTTGCCCGCCGGATAACATTGCCGGATAAAAATCTTCTTTACCAGCTAAGCCTACTTGTTTTAATATTTCTCTCGCTATTCCCTTTGCCTCTTCTTCACTTTTTTTCTGTACAACCGTTAATGGCGTTGTAATATTTTTCAATGCTGTTTTATTTTTAAATAAATTGTAGTTTTGAAAAACCATAGCTGTTTTTTGGCGTAATCGTATTATTTCTTTTTTATAAAGTTTTTTCGTATGAATCTCTAAATCTTCAATTCTAATACTCCCATCATCCGGTTGTTCTAATAAATTCAAACATCTCAGCAATGTCGATTTCCCTGAACCAGAAGGTCCAATAATTACTACCACTTCCCCTTTTTTCACAGCAAGTGAGATCCCTTTTAGTACTTCATTATTTTTATAGGATTTATACAAATCACTTATCTCAATCACATATATCACCTCATTTCTGTTATAGATACGGTGCGTCAAGTTTCTTCTCCAACTTTTTCTGTCCCCAGCTAATTACGATTGTAATAACCCAATACACAATCGCTACCGCTAAATAACTTTCCATATAACGATACGATTGCGCCGCTAGCATTTTCGCTTGCGCTAAAATTTCAGCTACCCCAAGTGCAAAAGATAACGAAGATTCTTTTAACAATCCAACAAAATTATTTCCAAGTGACGGCACAGCTACACGAATAGCCTGCGGAAAGATGATTTGTCGCATCGCTTGTGCTTTTGTCATTCCTACGGATAAACAAGCATCCATTTGTCCTGATTCTACAGCATTTAATGAACCTCGAATTATCTCTGACAAATAAGCAGCATTATTTAAACTGAGACCAATTAAAGTTGCTTGCATAGCTGTAAGTACTGTAAAAGTCGGAAATATTTGTGGCAATCCGAAATACAACACAAACAATTGAACTAATAACGGTGTTCCTCTAAAGAAAGAGATATACACCCTTGCAATTGGATATAACAATTCCGTTTTGTTTTTTGTAATGATCGCCAGGCCAATCCCTATAACGAAAGAAATAATCATTGAAACAACAGTAATCCCTAAAGTTATGTATACATACTTAAATAATTGCGGAAAACTTTCTAAAAAATACGCCACATCAAATTTCACTTTGCTCCCCCCTTTCTAGACAAAAAACTCTTCTTACACATATAAGAAGAGTTGAATGTTAATCCATTTCCCCCATCTCCCAAACGCCTCATACGTTTGCTGGAATTAGCACAGTACTTTTATAGCCTGTTGCTGAGATTTCATCGGGCCAGTCCCTCCATCTCTCTTGATAAAAAACTAATAAATTTTTCCATTTATTAATTTGTTATTATGAAGAATACAGTTAAATCATAACAATATCAATAGGAAAACTAAGAATTAAATCTACACTTTTTTCGAACATACAAACAATACACCACCAAAATTACTATTCTTAATAAACTGTACACAAAAAGCCGGTACTTCTAACAAACTTAGAAATACCGGCTTCAAATCTTTTATTCTTATAGCTTATGATATTTATCTCATCTTATGTACTTCAGCAACTAACTTCCCGCCCTGTATGCCCATATAAAGCTTAACAGGAGCATCATTCGTGTTTTCAAATACTAAGTCTAAATATGGATACGCAATTGTAGCATCTCTTCCTTGTGGTACATAACCTACTGTTTTAGAATGTGTAGTTCTCTCTACCATTTTCAAACCAGCTTGATCTGCTGCATTGAATAAAGTAGATGATGTTTGACAAACGCCACCACCATAACCATCTACTAATTTACCATCTACAATTTCTTTTCCTAATTGGTACCCTTTATCTGGTGTTGTATCTCCAATTAGTGCATTAAAAGAGAAACGGTCTCCTTTCGCTAAAACAACTCCACTTACGCTCTGAGCAGATAAACGAATATTCTCAATACGACCACCAGTTGAACCACCTAAATTCGTTTCATACCTACCAATTACAGTACCACTGCCTTGCGCATCACTTAATGTTGCAGTAGGTTTTTTCTCCACAATTGGTAACTGATAAGTAGAATCCCACATACCTACATTTAATAATTTGTCTACTAACTCTTTTTCCATTAATTCATAAGAAGGCTTTCCTTCTTGCCATGATCCATCAGGCGCTATACGTGAAGGGACCATCTTTTTGTCGACGCTTTTCCCGACTTCACCTGCAACCTTCGTTACCGATTTTTTGAATTTCGCCTCATCTTCAAAATAACCTAAACTCGATAAGTCTATTTTTTTCACTTCAGTACCAGTACGCCCATCCACTAAGCTAATTGAATCCTGTACATCAGCCTTAGCCTCTACAACGTTCCCACCAAAATCACTTACTAATGCCACATCACTTACTTTTGTGCCACAACCACTTACTACAGCTACGCATAGCACCCCTACTAATATACCCTTTATTTTTCGGAACAATATACTCTCTCCTTTTCCCCAACATTATTTCTTATGTATTATTTCATTTTATGTATGTTTTGTTACAATCATTTTACAATATATTTAGAAAATGTTACAAGTTGTTTTTTACTCTATTTAAATTACTCTTTTCTTTTGTAAATGTCTATACATATTTATATAAATTTTCGAGTTTGATAAGATTGTAACTTTTATGCAACCTATTTCTATCCAGTATATACCATTCGACAGATGAAATACAAATGTAAAACTCTTTCATTTCACCTCTCTATTCACCTGCATGCTTCAAAAACCGTAATACCGATTTCTCATATGTGATCATTATTAAACAACTTAAACCGAGTTTTTATAGGTAAAAACAATTAATCCCTTCAGCGTATATAGGTATTTGCCGTGCCACTACTCCGCTTTTGCACATACATTATGGTGAATTTAACCTAATTATAAAGAAATGGAGGATGTTTTTATGTATCCCTACAATCCTTATGATCCATATAACCAATATGGTTACCAACCTCAGTATGATTTACAGGCACAATACCAACAATATATAGATCCAACAGAGCAAATTAATCCATATGATTCAAATCGCCAATTTCAACTTCCAATCTCTTTCCCTGGTACTGGAAACCGTCAATTAGAAAGACGAGTAAATGAGCTTGAGCAAAGAGTACGTCAACTAGAAAACACAGTTGAGCGTCATACGCGTAGATTAAACCGCTTAAATCAGCGTTTACGTACAGTAGAAAATAGACTAAACATACCATTTTCAGCATTAGAAG
Organism: Bacillus cereus group sp. BfR-BA-01316; assembly: GCF_022664195.1. Lineage (NCBI taxonomy): Bacteria > Bacillati > Bacillota > Bacilli > Caryophanales > Bacillaceae > Bacillus > Bacillus cereus group sp. BfR-BA-01316. The sequence continues at coordinate 129,270 of NZ_JAKUGX010000005.1, read as the reverse complement.
ACGGATTTTAATTTCGAAAATAACAAATATATAAGGAAGGGACTCCCCCTTCCTTATATAAATTGACGAAAGTTTTTTCCATCTCTATACTGATAAGAGTTAATGAAATGAAACAAGGTGATAAATATGGATTTTGAAATAAATTTTCTTTCCTTTTATGTAGTACAAGTAGAAGGAAAAGGTGAAGCAATTGATAAACGCTATAAACATTTTCAAACATTAGATGCTGAAGAGTATGAAGATAGCTCTTTAAAAGAATTTTTGAATGGTGAATTATTAAAAATTTCAAAGCGAAAAGTAGAACGTCACGCAAAAACAGAACAAGCCCCAACAAAGATTGGTCGCTTTATTGTAGAAGAAGGGCACGAACTTGATTCAAACCCTCATTATAACTTATTTAATCGTATTCGTTTTGCAGAAACAAAAGAAAACTTCAAAGATATGAGCGAACCTCTCGTTTATACATACCTTGACACAAGCGCTGTACGTGGTGGTGTATTTTTAATCGCTCAAGCAAAACTACGCAAATACTTTGATGATCCATTCGTATTCGTAATGAAATGTGACTTCGAACCAAAGGTTGCTTCCATTTCTGATGAATCAACGCTTATTCGTAACGTTGAAATGGCCATCACAACAAAGAATATGAAATCTATCCAATATCCATACATGCCTGAAGAAGGTATGGTGGAGCCTGGCGAACTAAAAATACACCAAGCATCACACGCCCGTTACTTTGAGGACTTCTTAAAATTCGTCGAGTACGAACGCTCTATGCCTGAAATTATGAAAACACAAGTAATGGACATGGTATACGACCAAATTGAAGATGTATTTGAAGAAGGTACAGAAGAACGCGAACAGTTCGACCAAGCAATGGAAGTATGGGCTGCCAGTCCGAAACGTGAAATTATGGAACAATTTTCAACAGAAGAAGTAATGGAAGCTACTGCTCAAATCGTCGAGCACGCCCCTGAGGTGGAATTAAAGCTAAAAGCAGATCATATCTCTGTGAAGGCTTTGCTGGCTGATTTCGGAGACCTAATACATATTGCAAAGGTAAACGACCGCTATGTATTAATGATTGAGGCTGATACACTTACGTTTGAGAAAGGCTTCTCTCCAATTGAGTTTCTGAAGCCAGATGAATTGCAAGACGTGATTGAGCGGATTGAGAAGAAGCAACAGTATGAGTATGATCCGAGCGGGATTGAATAGAACTCTTTTATAAACAGTGACTAATAAAGTGTTTATAATATCAATTATGTGTTCACAAGCGTGACCACGTTTGTAAACATCCAGTACTAAAATTCTTGGTTCCAATATTAAATAAATGCTTCCATATAACTATTTTTTACTGAGCGCTTTTAACAAGCGCTCTTTTATTTTGGTCACATTTATGCATCTATTTGGTGGTCACTAAAAGTATATGGGTACTAAAACTTTCTACTATTTGAGTTTTTGAAGCCGGATGAGTTGCAAGACGTGATTGAAGAACTTCAACAAATTTCCTGGTGGGACTGGGATATATCTACTATCACGGCGTCTTTACATTTTCTTCTTTCAGATAATGTCAGTGAGTTTATTCGAGAATATAAAGAGTGATCAACTCACTTAAAAAGTAAATACTAAAAAACTCCTATATCTATAAATGGAATAGGAGTTTTTACATTGCTCACTAATAAATTCTCCTTATAAAAAGAGGACTAGCCGTAGATACCGTAATACGTTTACTTTACCTTTCCCTCTTTCTCCAGCTTCTTCATCTCAGCCAAATACTTCAACTGCCGCTCCGCTTTTCTCACCGCCGTAGGAAAGTGTTTTTTCAGAAGTTCTACTGCAGATTCACTTATATAATATCTTTCCGTTATACTTTCCCACGTGTCACTACTTTCGAATGCACTCCATACAAAAGGACGCTCTGTATTTTTTCTCATTTCTTTAAATACCCATTTCCGCATCTTTTTTTTCGCTTTTTCTGTTAGTTTCCCGTTCTTTACAAGTTCAAGCTCACCATGTCTTTTATATCGTTTGTTAATATCTCTCTCGCCATATACTTTAAGAAATATATTTGCAGTATTCTCAGCATCTGCTAAAGCTCGGTGTTGCTTTCCTTGCCATGTTAAACCGATCTGTTCTACTGCGAACTGTAAACTTGGCGTATGTTCAAACAATTCTTCATACGCTTGGAAAACGAACTTTTGCAAATCAAACCTGCTCTCTTTTTCCATACATGGGCATTCTACACCGTGTAATGTACAATCTTGAGATAGAAAACGATAATCTTCTTTTCCCCATGAAATAAATATAGAATCTTCTCCGATGAACTGAATAAATTCCTCTATAATTTGAGGGAATTTCTCGACACCAATTAAATCTTTCTTTGTAATTCCAGTTAATTTTGTTGTATGACGAGTTAATGGGGCACTTGGTTTTACTAACTCTGAAAATTCTCCAATAACCTTCATTGTACTCACATCTATTTTTATAGCTCCAATATCAACTATTTCTGACGGATCTTCTGATTTATACGGCCTAAAATTCCTTTCAATATCAAACACAATGAAATGTGTAGCCTTTTTCAATTTGTATACCTCTTTCTAATTCCTATTAATATGAAAAGCCTAATTAACAGCTTCACTTTATTTTCAGTATCTATTTATACATGCAGTTTATACATTTAATAAACTTAAATATAAATCAAAAATTCAGTCTTATTCACAAATATACATAGGAGGACATTCACTTATCAAAAAAAACGCAAAAAAAAAGAAGGGCAAGCCCTTCTTTTTTTCATAATTACTTCTTGTTTACGTTTGTTGCTTGAGGTCCACGGTTACCTTGTTCTACTTCGAAAGTAACTTCTTGACCTTCTTCTAAAGATTTGAAGCCGTCGCCTTGGATAGCTGAGAAATGAACGAATACGTCTTCTCCGCCTTCAACCTCGATGAAACCGAAACCTTTTTCTGCGTTAAACCATTTTACTTTACCGTTTTGCATTTAAAAAATCCTCCTACAATGTACCTATATGTACATATTCATTTTCAACCACTTTACAATAATACTCTATAAATTAAAAAACTGCAACCCCCCGAAGGAGATTTAACATTGCTATCCTCCTCGGAAGTTACAGCTCATTTAAATCTCTATATTATTAAAAGTAAAATGGTTTAAAGTAACTATATCATATCAATATAATAAAAGTAAAGTTTTTTTAAAGCTATACAGCTTTTTTCTTCCACTGCATCGCTTTTAATTCACCTGATCCAGCTACAACATAGCCTTCTTTTTCATTAACAATGCGCCAACCATGCCCTTTAACCGAATCACATACTGTAACAATTCCTTCTTCAAGAAGCACACGGCAAACATTGCTAATCCCCGCCTTATTTTGCGTTGACGTTGTATATAACACATGTTGATCTACGCTTAAGTCTAAATAGCTACTAGCTTTTTGTTCACTTTGACATGTATGCCAACATATTTTATCACTTTCGATACTCTCATCTATTCTACAAAAAGCAATATTCCCGCTAATTCCCCTGCAAGATCCACTTGCCGCTACTAAATAGGAATTATGTATAGTCAACGCAGAAATCATCTGATTCATCGCTATTTTAATTCTTTTTAATTTACGTGTCTCTAAATCAAAAAGCCAAACACCACCATATTTAGTATGTATTTTCGTACCGATAAATAAGTAATGTTTATATAAAAATAATGATCGAATAGATGGGTGCCTCACTACCGTAATTAAGAAATGGCTGAATAGTCTCCCATGTGGCACCAAAATTATTAGAATGATACAGTGTTTTATCCCCATGAGCAATTACTGTTCCATTCTCATTACTACATACATTCCAGCTCGTTGCTTTCGTTGGAAAGCGCTGGATCGTCCACGTTTCTCCACCATTCATACTACGAATAAAAACTCCTTCGTCTCCTACTCCGTAAACTACGTTACCTTCACTATGTAAATCTCGAATTCGTTTTTGGAAATCAGTTAAAACCTGTTTCCATTCTCCATCTTTTTCGATGAATAAACCATTATATGTAGTAGCTAACAAAAGCTTTCCATCTCTTAACTTTGTAATAGCAGTTGCACTTAACATTGTTTCCACGTTGACACTCCCATTCCTAGAACTTCTCGGCAAAAGCAATTGCAAAATCACTGCATTTTTCAACGTCTTCTTTATCTTCTGGAGCTAATTCAATTTTCAATCCTTCTTGTACAAGTTCTGCCCCGCATTTTACAAGACGTTCTTCAAATATCGTTACCGCTTCACAAAACAGTTCATACGCCGTATCACCTGATCCAAAAACAGCCACTTTTTTACCCGTTAAATCTATATTTTCTAACTCATCATGGAAATCTTCCGCTTCAAATGGTAATTCACCATCACCCCACGTATAAGATCCTAAAATGATTCCATCATAAGCTAATAATTCTTCAGCATCCATACCTTCCATCTCTTGCAATACTACTTCATGATCAAAGGCATCTAAACTTACTTTAATTAAATCAGCAATACTCTCTGTATTTCCTGACATACTTGCATACGCTATTAAAATTTTCGCCACTTTGACATCCCCCTCTTACAATAAACGATTCTCATTCTCATTATATTAATAATGAGAATCAATTTCAATTATACTTTTTGTTATTTTATTTAATTCCATAAAAAAAAGAACAAATGACTATACAATCATCCGTTCTTTTTTATTACTTTTTAAAAATACCAAATGGTTTTCCAACTGGTAATACAACTTTTTCGAAGTGTGTATTTAACACAGCTGCTGCTGAACCATAGAAAGATAATAATGAAATACATAGTTCAGAATACGCTGCTAAATTATGCATTGCATGCGGCATAACACCTAAAGTACTTAATGAAAGACCGATAAATAAGAAATCAATAAGGACGAAAATCATAAATAATACTTTGTGTGTTTCCATTGCACCAATTGTCATAAAGATCGTAAAAATCAAGTATCCGATAAAGGCTACACCAAGCTGTTTTGAATCTGCAGTTTGGGCTAATTTTTCGCCAAATACTCCAAGTTGAATTAACCAAGTCGTTCCAACACCTAACCAAAATAGGCCGTAAGCACCAAATGCTGTTGTACCGAACGTATTATTATGCTTTGCATCGTGAATACATGCAAAGATTTGTGCAAATCCTCCTAAAAAGATTGCCCATGGTAATACAAGTGAAACGCCATCTGTTAAGCCTAACTTTTGAGATGATGCTACAAGTGTTACCATCGCTAATCCAAATAGACCAATTCCAGATGGATCTGCTGTTGTCATTTTCACATGATGTGTAGTAGTTTGATTGCTCATATAAACCTCCTGATTATAAACATACTCGAATACAATACTTAAATCAGAAGGCTATGTCAATGGTTTTTTTTGTATGTTGTCAGACCTTATCTTATATAATAATCGAAGATACTTCCAACCACTTCATAAGGTTTTATATTTACATTTTCCAATTCATTTACCGGCATCCATAAAGGAATATAGCTGCCTCTATCTTTCCGTTTGAATTCCTCACCTTTACCGCTTCCAAAAATTCCATCTATAATATGGGCATCATAATAATACTCGGTACCGTTATACTCCACCGTTGCGATAAGGTGCCCCATTTGTATATGTATCCCTAATTCTTCGTAAACCTCTCGCTTCGTTGCTTCTTCAGGTGTTTCTCCTTCTTCAATTCCCCCGCCTGGAAAAACAAAATACATCTCACCTTCTCGAACACGTTTTATAAGAGCGATTTTACCATCCTGTATAATTATGGCTGCACCGCGATTTCTTCTCATAGTATTACCTTAATACCAATTGCAATTGTTCCCCACTCTTGCTCTTGTTCTTTCGTATATATTTTGTATGTACTTTCTAACCTTTCCTCTAAACTAACATTTTCACGATCAAATAATTTTTCATCAATTTGTTCATACATTTCTTTAAAGCTCTCGTATCGCCTAACTTCTGTTACTATTACAGCAATTTTCTCTGCCGTCACAAGGTTAGTAAATACAATTTCATCACCTTGTTTTATTTGTTGACGCTTTTTATCATACAATCTAACTTCATATACTTTTTTGCCAGAATAAATAGATTGAAAAGGTTCATTATATAGTCCCATTTGATGTCTCATATTTTCCACTCCTCTTCATTAGTCTAACATATAGCTATTATGAGAACTTGTACATTTCATACAGGAATATTCATCTTCCCTCTCCTCAGAAATACTAAACTTAACAATCTTACCGGTTGTTAGAAGTGAAGAATTAATAATAATGATGCTATACTGTATACGTTGTCCAACAAAATTCCACACATATGAGAGGAGTTCGCTACATTATGCGCTACGTTATCGTAACAGGAACTTCACAAGGTTTAGGTGAGGCAATCGCCGTACAATTGTTAGAAGAAAATACAACCGTTATCTCTATTTCTAGGAGAGAAAATAAAAAGCTTGCAAAACTCGCAGAGCAAAACAACAGCAATTGTATTTTCCATTCCATAGATCTTCAAGATGTACATAATTTAGAAAATCGCTTTAACGAAATCTTTTCATCTATTGAAGAAGACACTGTCTCATCTATTCATTTAATTAATAATGCAGGCACACTTGCACCAATGAAACCTATTGAAAAGTCAGAAAGTGAACAATTCATTACGAACGTTCATATTAATTTAATCGCACCAATGATCCTTACTTCCACTTTCATGAAACATACGAAAGACTGGAAAGTAGATAAACGTGTTATAAACATTTCATCTGGTGCAGGAAAAAATCCTTACTTTGGATGGGGAGCTTACTGTACAACGAAAGCCGGTGTAAATATGTTTACACAATGCGTAGCTACTGAAGAAGCAGAAAAAGAATGTCCTGTAAAAATTGTCGCTTTTGCACCTGGCGTTGTTGATACAAATATGCAAGCACAAATTCGTGAAACAAATAAGGAAGACTTTATTAACTTAGAACGCTTCATCGCATTAAAAGAAGAAGGAAAACTACTGTCACCTGAATATGTGGCGAAAGCTATTCGTAACTTACTAGAAACTGAAGACTTCCCGCAAGGCGAGGTTATTCGAATTGATGAATAACGAGAGCTGTATTTTATAAAATACACATACTCTTGACCGAGCATTGGATTTGAAATCCCGTATCGACAACTACTAAATAATTATCGATACGGGATTCTTTATTTAAATGTGCTCAACTATGTTATAAATATTTCATTAAAAGAAAAAAGACAATTTCCCCATTTCATTTATTCCTTCTTCAACTACTGCCCTTATCTTTTCATTTTCAAATGATATGCTTCCTCAAGTATTGACTTTAAATTTTCTGCTCTTTTTGAGATAAAAGCGGTCCAAAATCTTTCTCCAATTTCAGCAAGTTGCTTAGGTGTATACACATTATTTTCGAATTCACCCCAGCACCCATCTTTTGTTAGTTTATCCCAGTAAATATAGTCTGCGAATTTTCTATTTTCTTTCGGAACAGCTGAACCCATAGACTCAAGATTTACTAAATCTGGACATAACCACATTGCTGTACATACAGATAATAATCCTCCATGTACCTCATTCAAGTTTTCCAGGCCAGCTTCCGCCAATGATTCTTCCCACGCCCTATGGCGATGCGTAGTTATTAGCAATATATCTTGATATTTATAATTCATATGTTTAACGAATGCAGCTTCCCAATATGCACCACCATGTCCATTACATAGCACAAATTTCTTAAACCCTTGTCTTTTTAGGTTAAATACTATTTCCTCTAACATTGTAGTTAAAACATTTGGACTTACAGTTATTGTTCCTTTACAGTTTGCATGTTCTTCCGATGTATTAAAAGGTATAGTTGGCAAAACGTAAGCATTTAAAACTTCTCCAAATGATTCTGCATACTTCTCTGCTATCAATGTATCCAAGTGCATCGGTAAATATGGACCAAATTGTTCTGTTGCACCAACCGAAATTATTGCCGTATCTGTTCCATTCTCTACTATTTCTCTTGTACTATTTTTATAACTTAGCATTGTAAATACTTGCCTCCATAAATCTTTATTTGCATATGTATTTTTCAAAAATCACCACACTCTCCTCATTCAACTAATCTGCCTAATTTAGTTAAATAAGAAAAACAAAAACACTATTTAATAGCACTTTTTGCGATAACCTCCATCCTGAGATAGAAAACAATCAATATTCTGATAATAACACAGATTATCTATTTATTACTCGGTTAAAAAAAAGATAGTAGGGATAATCAATCCCTACTATCTTTTTTATCATTCATATATATTCAATTAAAATAAATCATTTCATTCTATTTCTCTAAAAATATAAGTACTGACTCCATGATTTGTTCATAACCAATTTTCTGGTAAATTTTATTCGATGTTGGATTTGCTAGATCAGTATATAATGTAGTTGTTTTATACCCTTCATTTAACATTCGTTGGCTGAGGGCGGCTACACAATTTGAAGCATACCCTTTTTTCCGTTCTTCTTTCGGTGTATATACAAAATTGACTGTTATATTATTTGTAGTCGGTCTCGTTTTTGCAGCTACAGAAACTAATTTCCCGTCCACTTCCAGACCAAATAGACGATTTGTAGTTATTAATGTATGTGCAGTTTGTTTTGCTTTTTCTTTTGTAGTAGGGAGCTTCACGTCTTCACAAAATTGATATACCCACTTTTCTATTAACGGTAGCTCATCACGATTTATTTCCCGAAGAATACCCTCCCTATCCCATTTTTTCTTTACTTGTTTTAATACATATATACCTTGCTCCATCACAACAGTAGTTTTTTTATGTTCTAATATCGCAATCTCTTCCGCTAATTTCTGTACGATTTTCTTATTACCAATCAGTCCAGGAATATCCGGGTATATGCGCGTTAATTGCTTTGCAAGTTCCACTATAGCATCTTCGGAAATTTCAGATGTAGCAACAATAATTTGTTTCTCCTCTGTTTTAAGAAACACAGTCACAACTTCTTCTCCTTGTTTCATTACCCCCATAAACTTTGGCTCTTGAACAACTTGTAATACACCTAATAGTAAATTATTTTCCTGCTCGTTCTTTTCTAAAAATGATATAACATCCTTTTTGAAATGAAGAACATCTTCATATACATGCAATTGAATCATCGACAATCTCTTCCCTCGATTTATATTTTAATTAAGTATTGGCGATTAATTCATTAAATCCTTCTTTTACGATTCAATAATATTTGAAACTAATGTGTTCAAATCATTTTCAGCATGCAACACTCTCTTCTTTTCCTTCTCAAATAGCTCTTCTTCTTTTCGAAACGATTCTTTACGTTTATTAATCATACGCTCCATCTCTTTTTTACTCGGTCCACCATATACATTTCTTTTTTGAATAAAAGCTTCTGGTGATATAATTTCTTTCCACTCTTCTTCTAATAAATTTACTTTCAAATTTTCTTGTAAGTATACATTTATGTCTTTGAAATTTAATTCATGTAACTCCTTTTTCTGCTCCAATGACATATTCGCAATAGCACTTGCTGCATGATGTGCATGCCGAAATGGTATTTCATAGTTTTTTGTTAAAACATCTGCGAAATCTGTAATCGTAATCGCGTGTTTATATGAACGATTTTTTAACGTTTCCTCTTCTACTTTCATGGTTCTAATAACTGCGTTCATAATACAAAAAACACGAATCGCCTTTTCGATTCCTTTATATAAATATGGCTGCAAGTCATCCTCCGTATCGACAATATCGCCAAATGGTGTATTATGAATCATTTGAAATACAGTAAATGCTTCCCCTAAAGCACTACTCGTAATAGCACGGGCATGTTCTATTGAAACAGGATTTCGTTTTTGCGGCATAATACTACTTATTTGCACATATGGCTTCGCTACAGTAATCCCATCATATTCTTTCGTCGCTAATAGTAAAAAATCATGAATCCATCTACTCGTATTCGTCATAATAACCATTAGTAACGAGCTAACTTCTAATAAATAATCCGCTCCAGCAACAGCATCATATGAGTTCTCAATTACATTTGTAAACCCAAGTAACTGTGCCACTCGTTCTCGCTTAATTGGGAAGCTTGTTGTAGAAAGGGCAGCTGCCCCCATTGGAGAATGATTTAAAAGATGATACGCTTTTTTCATTCTTTCTAAATCTCGTTGCATCGTATCGTAAATTGCCAAAACATAATGACCAAATGTTGTCGGCTGCGCCGGTTGTGTATGTGTATACGCGGGCATAATTGTTTCCATATGTTCACCGGCGAGCTCCAGCATACTTTCTTGCAGCAATAAATGATGTTCCATTAACCGCAATACAAATTGCCGTAAACTCATGCGATACATCGTTACACCCATATCATTTCTACTTCTACCGATATGCATATTACTTACAAATTCACACTTTGCTTCTTGAGAAAGCAAATGTTCAACTAAGAAAAAAAGATCTTCATGTTGCTCTGTATATAGCAACTTCTCCTTTGGAATCCCCTCTACTTTTTTAAGTGCGGTTAATATAACTTTCGCTTCTTCTCTTTTCATTAACTTTTCTTCAGTTAACATAGTAATATGTGCCCTATGCACTTGAAACATATCTTTTAATAAATAATTACGCTGAAAATTAAATACGTGCTGTAATACACAATCTACATATGTTTTCCCAGGGAAATCAGCGCCTTCATTCTTAATAAACTCTTCTTTACTCTGTTTCATCACCTTTTCCCCTTTCGCCTAAGTGTTACTACCCATCATACCCAGGGATGGTGAAAAAGTGCTTGTACATAAAAATAAACTCGGCGCTGATAGCACCGAGTTTATTTAATAACAGTCGCATCATACTTATCACTTTGCAACACTTGGAAGTGTAGATTTGCTAAATGTTTACGTATTTCAGCACTGTCATCTTCATTTAAATTATTTGCCAAGAAAACAATTTCTGTACAGTTTCCGCGTTTATCCATTGCATAAACTGCTTTTGTTACCGTCCATGGTGTATAACCATTCTTTTGCCCGGCATGTCTGAATGTTTTACGATATTTTTTTGCACTCATATCTGTTTCAACGATATTCGCCCACACTTTTTCTTCTGCTTCTGTAAGACCACCTTGATGATTTGCCTTTTGAAGCAGTACCATATAATCGTTAGCGGAAGCAGCCGGTAATCTATCCGACCAAATTTTATCGTAACGTTCCTCTAAATATAGAGGAATTTCCTTTTGTAATAATAGTCCCTTCTTTTTTAAGCGTTCATGAATAATCATAGCATATTCACGATATTGCTCTTGAGACATTTCTTTTAACTTTTTCTCTATTTTATATTTTGGAACATGTAATTCTTTATGCAAATATCCCGGAATGTATAAAGATGAAACGATCGGAAATAGCGGTTGATGTGCAGGAAGCGCTAAACTTTGTAAATTCCGATTAATATTGTCTAATCCTAATACCTCCATTAAATATTCAGTATTTGCATTAGAACTAAACTTAACCATTCCTTTTGCAACTTCTTCTAAAGAAACCGCTCCTTCAGTTATCTTTTCCTTTTTTTGCAAATAATTTTGCCATCTATCTTGTGCACCACCATCTGTACTCGGCACATAATAACGATTCACATCATTAATTGAAACGAAACTAGACGGATCGATTTTCCCCTCTGTAACTTGTTTCGTATATTCAAGCGCCACAATTAACTTCATCGTACTAGCAACTGGCAATACAACATCTGGATTTACAGAATACACGACTTTATCATTTCTTTTTATTAAAAGTGCACTATTCTTTTCATCTTTATGTTCTTCAATAAAGGATGCTATGTACTGCGCATCATCATTATTTGAACTCCACACTTTTTCCACTAAAAAGTTACCTGATATCAGCAAAACAAAAATACCCACAATCACTGCGCATACTATAGTTTTTTTCAAGTGAAATTCCTCTCCTATTGTGTAACTCTTCTCTCTTTATATAAAAAACAAAATAATGGAGATGATTATTTAAATAATCATCTCCATTATTTTACTTGTATGTTCCTATTATGTCTACGTCATAATTTTCACAAAATCCTCAAGAAACTTTTTATAATGTAAAGACCAACCAATTCTCACCCAATTTTTCAATGCTTTCGCTTCAGGCTGCGGACGAAAATCAGCGATACTCTCTCCTTTTGCAGCTCCAATCGTATCGACATCAACACGGCGATACACGTAATCTAAAAGAGATGGATTTACCGCTACCATCATCGTAACTACATCGTGCACTGGGCTTCCTGTTATTTTAGGATTCAGATTTTTATAAGCTTTATAATAATAATTGAAAATCGGTTCTATTAATTTCTTGAAATTCGTTTTAGAATGTTTCGTAATGTATTTCACCATTTCTGGTGTAATAATCGCTTCTGAAGTAACGTTAAGCGGTATTAATGTCACATTTTTCGCATTTTGCATAACTAATTGTGATGCAATTGGGTCACCATGAAAATTGGCTTCCGCGACTGGTGTAACATTTCCGGGCATTAAAAAAGCACCGCCCATTATATAATATTCCTTCACATACTTCATCATCGGTTTCTCCAAAATAAACGCTGTCGCTAATGTTGTTGATCTGCCGGCATCAACAATGATTAGTTCCCCTTTATATTTTTCAATGATATCGAAAAATGCGCAAAAAGGTTTAATATTGGGTGAAAAAGTTTTAGGAGGCTTAATAGGTCCCAAACCGTCTGCCCCGTGAATTTCCGGATAATACGTTATAAAATCCCCAGATAAAGGAATTTTCGCTCCATTAATAACAGGTATATCTTCCCGCCCTGCTAACTGTAATAAATATGCCGCATTACTCGTCGCCTTTTCTTGTGTTATATTCCCATATCCCGTTACTACTCCAACAATATCAATATCAGGATGCAACAATCCATACATAATTGCTAAAGAGTCATCAATTCCTGGGTCTCCTAAAAATAATATTTTTTTCATAGACCTCAACTCCATCCCATCAATTGTTATTACTTTATGAATGCATGACGGAATACAGAATGAAAAAGATAAATTTTGTATAAACAAAAAACGTAGGAACTTCATATTAGAAGTCCCTACGTTTTTCTATATTTTTATGCTACTTTTTTCATCGTAACCATACTACCAATTATATAAGAAATAAATGCAAAGCAAATCGGGAAAACAACTGTATGTATACCGAATGGATTAGGGTAGCAAAGGTGAATAAACATATAGGAACCTACTCCAACTAAAATAGATGCGAGAGCTCCAGTTGCATTTCCTTTTTTCCAATATAAACCTAACACAATCGGCCAAATGAACGCTGCTTCTAAACCACCGAAAGAAAATAAATTTAACCAAATTAAAAAGTCTGGTGGCTTAATAGCGGCGGCATATACGAGTAATCCTACGATACCAGTAATCCATAGGCTACCTTTCTTTATCGTACTATCCGCGGCATCTTTATTTATGTAGTTCACATATATATCTTTAATAATTGACGAACTTACAAGTAATAATAATGAGTTCACAGTAGACATGATCGCTGCCATTGGTGCAGCTAAGAAAACTCCAGCTAACCAAGGTGGCAACACTTCCATCGCGAGTAGTGGCATTACTTTATCTGGTACCGTTATGCCTGGAAGGACTACTCTTGCAAACACACCTGTTAAATGCATACCAATCATAATTGTACCGACGACAACCGTTCCAATGATTAATGCTTGGTGCATAGCTTTTGAATTTTTATAAGACATAGCACGCACACTAATTTGCGGTAATCCAACGACACCAATTCCAATTAAAATCCAAAATGATGTGACATATGATTTCGTTAAACTTCCATCCGCTCCGAACGGTGTTATTAAATTCGGATTAATTTGAATAAGTTCCTGCATAATCTTTTCAACTCCGCCACCAGCAATGACAGTAGCAATTAAAATGATCGTTGTTCCGACTAGCATAATGATTCCTAATAACGTATCTGATAAAGCGACTGCACGAAATCCACCAATTAACACATACACAAGTACAGACAATGTAAATAAAAATAGTGCCGTTGTGTAGGAAAGTCCTGTTAGCGACTCAATTAATCGTCCGCCGCCAACCCACTGGGCTACTGTTGCTGAGAACAAAAAGATTATAATACATAACGCAGAAAGAACAACTACCGCTTTATTATTGTATCTGCCCTTTAAATAATCAATAAGCGTAATTGCTTCCATCTTCCTAGCGATAATAGCAAACTTTTTACCAATAACCGTTAAAACGATATATCCTGTTACAACTTGAATCGCTGATAACAGCACCCATCCAAGACCCATATTGTAAGCAATACCAGGCCCGCCAATAAAGCTACTTGCACTACCGTACGTAGCAATCATCGTCATAGCTAATAATAAGCCACCTAGTTCACGCCCACCAAGAAAATATTCTTGTAAAAATTTATTATTAGCGGTTGCTTGTACACGTCTTGATGCATATACGCCAATTAAAAACACAACGATAAAAGAAATTATCATTGGGATTATTACATACCAATTCATCTATCATTCCTCACTTTTTTCTTCCTCATCGAGTGAAATATCTTGAAATAAAAAACGAACAACTAAAATAAGCAAAATAACCATTACGATAAATCCAACGATACAGCTATAAAAAAACCATGCTGGAAAACCTAATACATATGTATATTCACTCGGATCCTTACTTCCAAGCCCATAAGCAAATCCATACCATATTATAAAATTAATAATAGCTAATCCAAGACCAATTAACGCTTCTCTATGGGCAACTCGAAAGCGCGGATCATCATGATAATTCTTCATTTTCTCCCTCCTCTCACGATGTATAATTGTACCACTGTTTTTCTAGTTTTTCCTACTAGAAAACAAAAACGCGCAGGATTTTTTGTAATTATATAGAATACAATGTTTCATTACATATTTTTTACAATTGTAATGAAAATGAAATTTGAATTTTCAGTATTTGTTATTTATGATTTTAAGTAGAGGCTTTTCATCTAGTTCCCACATCCTTGATTTCGGAATAAACGCCGTCTCGTACTGCGTTTAAATTATATTTTCAAGGGGGTTATACAATGAGTCAACTAGCTATAAATCTTCATGAAAAGGTAGAGAAATTTCTTCAAGGCACAAAGAAACTATATGTGAACGGAGCGTTCCTCGAAAGCGCTTCCGGAAAAACGTTTAAAACTCCTAACCCAGCAACTGGTAAAACACTCGCTATCGTTGCTGAAGCTGGTCGCGAAGACATTCATAAAGCTGTTGTAGCTGCTCGAATGGCTTTCGATGAAGGTCCTTGGTCACGCATGAGCACCGCTGAACGCAGCCGCCTTATGTACAAGCTTGCTGATTTAATGGAAGAACATAAAGAAGAGCTGGCACAGCTCGAAACTTTAGATAATGGAAAACCAATCCGCGAAACTTTAGCAGCAGACATTCCTCTTGCAATTGAACATATGCGCTATTATGCTGGATGGGCTACAAAAATCGTTGGACAAACAATCCCTGTTTCTGGTGAATATTTTAACTATACACGCCATGAAGCTGTTGGTGTTGTCGGTCAAATTATCCCATGGAACTTCCCACTTCTTATGGCAATGTGGAAAATGGGTGCAGCCCTTGCAACAGGATGTACAATCGTTTTAAAACCTGCAGAACAAACTCCACTATCCGCTCTATACTTAGCTGAATTAATTGAAGAAGCTGGATTCCCGAAAGGTGTTGTTAACATCGTTCCTGGATTCGGTGAAACAGCTGGACAAGCTCTCGTTAATCACCCACTCGTAGATAAAATTGCATTTACAGGTTCTACTCCAGTCGGCAAACAAATTATGAGACAAGCATCTGAATCGTTAAAACGCGTTACATTAGAGCTTGGTGGTAAGTCGCCAAACATTATTTTACCAGACGCTGACTTATCTCGAGCGATTCCAGCTGCGCTTTCTGGTGTTATGTTTAACCAAGGACAAGTGTGCTGTGCTGGGTCACGCTTATTTATTCCGAAGAAAATGTACGATAATGTCATGGCTGATCTCGTTCTATATTCAAAAAAATTAAATCAAGGCGCTGGTCTAAATCCAGAAACTACAATCGGACCTCTTGTTTCTGAAGAACAACAAAAACGTGTAATGGGTTATATTGAAAAAGGAATTGCAGAAGGTGCTGAAGTACTTTGCGGAGGAAACAAACCATTCGATCAAGGTTACTTCGTTTCTCCTACAGTATTCGCTGATGTAAATGATGAGATGACAATCGCTAAAGAAGAAATTTTCGGTCCAGTTATTTCCGCATTACCGTTTAACGATATTGATGAAGTAATTGATCGTGCGAATAAATCACAATTCGGCTTAGCGGCTGGTGTATGGACAGAGAACGTAAAAACGGCACATTATATTGCAAGCAAAGTACGTGCAGGTACAGTATGGGTAAACTGTTATAACGTCTTTGATGCAGCATCTCCATTTGGAGGATTTAAACAATCTGGCCTTGGCCGCGAAATGGGATCTTACGCGCTGAACAACTATACAGAAGTGAAGAGCGTTTGGATTAACTTAAATTAACGAGAAAGAACCTGACCTACTCGGTCAGGTTCTTTTCATTATGTATTCATTTACACTTGCAATCCACCGCTCACATTTAATACCTCTCCTGTAATGTAAGACGCATACTCTGATGCTAAAAAGGCAGCTGCGTTTGCAATATCTTCCGGTGTTCCGATTCTTCCAACTGGAATCGCTCCAACCATTTTCTCTTTTACTTTATCCGGTATTGTTTTTGTCATATCAGTATCCATAAATCCTGGACAAATCGCATTACACGTAATACCAAAACTTCCAACCTCTTTCGCTGCTGTTTTTGTTAAACCTACAACCCCTGCTTTTGTAGCCGCATAATTTGCTTGTCCAATATTTCCTTCCCTACTAATAGAAGAAATATTAATAATCCGTCCATACTGTTGTTGTCTCATATAAAGAAGTGCTGGCTGCATACAATAAAAAACGCCAGTTAAGTTCACTTGTAATACTTGTTCCCAAGCAGACTTCTCCATCTTATGTAACATTGCATCTTTTGTAATCCCAGCGTTATTGACTAAAATATATAATGTACCAAATTTTTGCACCGCATATTCAATTAACGACTTCGCTTCATTTTGATTACTCACATCACATCGATATAAGCTCACATCATACCCTTCATCTGATAATTCACGTGTCGTTTCTTGTAGCTTCTCTTCATTTACATCACTAATTAATACTTTAGCCCCTAGTTTTGCAAAAACTCGTGCGATTTCTTTTCCTATCCCCTGCGCAGCACCCGTTACAACAGCTGTTTTCCCATTCAATAAGTCCATCCCTATCCCCCATTTCTATTAGTTATATTGTATATTTCGGCTCTATGCTTTCCAAATCCTCTTTGTATAAAAAAGTCTATTTGTGTCAAACTAACTATGCAACGCCGCATAAAACACAAGGAGATTGTGTCGAATGAAAAAAAAGAATGTAAATCGAAACAAAGCTGCCGATGGCATTGATGTTGAGTTCGCTCGCGAACTCGCTGATCACAATGACTTAGAAGCAAACGCACGTGCAAATGCCGCTGATGCACGTCAAAAACGCCAATCAACAGAAAAATAAGGCACTACAACGTTCCTTATTCTTTTCAACAGGGACCTACTACCCATCAAAATAAACCGAGAGTATCTCTCGGTTTATTTTCTATATTTCTTTACGTAATGCGCTAAAGCAAGTAACGGATATATATGCCCATAACTATGGTAGCGAATATAAAAACCACCCGGTAACCCTGTACCAGTAGGATATTTTTCATTCATAGTAGACTGCGCGAGCAAATATGAAATTCCTTTTCGAATAATCGGTGTTTCTTGATCGTAGTAAGAAATGAGTGCATCAAGTGCCCACGCTGTTTGTGACGGCGTGCTAAAGGGTAAAGAAATAAATTTTTTCTCTACACTACTTTGACAGGATTCTCCCCACCCTCCGTCTTCATGCTGCAAATGCTCGAGCCATGAAGCTGCTTTTTTCAACGATGGATGAGTAGAAGGCACTCCTAATGCACGTAAGCCTGTCATCGTTGCCCATGTCCCGTATATATAACATATCCCCCATTTTCCATACCATGATCCATTCTGTTCCTGTACATCCATTAACCATTTGATGGCTTTCTTTTTTTGCTCTTCAGGCAATTCATTCGGTGCATACGTTCCGAATAATTCTAACAGCCTACCTGTAATATCTGGTGTGGACGGATCGGTTATCATATCACTCGCATTTTCAATCGGCAAATTCGCTAGTAACTTGCTCGTTACCCCTCGTTCAAAAGCTCCCCAGCCTCCATCATTGTTTTGCAATCCTTTTACCCATTCCACGCCTCTTCCCCACGCATCATCTACTCTATCATTCCCTCTACTTCGCGCTAACGCTCTAAGAGCAGCTGTAGTATCGTCTATATCAGGGATCGTCGTATTAACATCTGAAAATCCCCAACCGCCAGCTACAAGTGATGATGCATGTACGCTCCAATCTACCTTTTTAGTTTGTTGTTTTTGCAATAAATACTCTGTCGCCCTTTGAATCATCTTATTTTCATTTGTAACTTTAGCTTCTTGCAATGAATAGCTAAGTAAAGCGGTATCCCATACGGTAGAAGGAGAATTTTGCAAATGACTTCCTCTGTCCATCTTCCATATATAAGATTTTAATCCTGTCACAGCTTTCTCAATAATTGGAGACTGAATAGAGTGCCCTAATGCAAGCAAAGCATAAATCATATAAAACGTAGCACTCGCGTAACTATATAATGTTCCATTTTCATCTATACGCTCCTTCATAAAGCGCTCTACTTCTTCGTATCCTTTATGATGTAACGATAATGGATAAGATATTACCTTTTTCACATCACCTAAAAACGATTGAAACAGCGGAGACCGCTCCTCTCGAAACCATTGTCCACCCCCGCCTGCAATATGATTTAAATTTGGCAATAACTTTTTCTCTACACGGAATCTCTTATTCATACAAATCATCATCGGAATTAAATGTATACGCGCTGAGCTGCTTAGCCCAAATATACTGAGGGGGGAGTCATCTTGTAAAAATAAGATTGGCGTTGGAAAGTGAAAAAGCGCGGGAAATTCATATTCTCCATGAATCGCTAATAAAAATTTCGTCATAAAATGAGCACGAGAAACTCCCCCATGTTCCTTAATAAACATTTCAGCTCGCCTCATATTCATATCTTCTTTCGAATATTTTTCCGAAGCAAGTAAAGCAGCATATGCTTGAATCGTCGCGGATAAATTCCCTTCCTTTTCATCTTCATATAATTTCCAAATTCCTTCATTTGTTTGAAGAGATGCTAACCTTTTCACAAACGGTTCTATTTCGTCATTTCGCCCTAATAATTTGAGTAAAAAAATCATATGACAATCCGTTAGCAAAGCTCCTTCAAAACAAAATGACCACGTTCCGTCTTGCCTTTGCATCGTTTGAAGTGCAGTCGTTCTCCGCTCTATCTCCTCACGCACTTTGTCATATAGTAGCACACCGCTCACCCACCCTTTCTAAGTCCGTATACGATATTCGAAAACTTAGCTAAATATGTATGAAAACAAAGAAAAGCAGAACGTGTATTACACACATTCTGCTTACAAACAATACCCAACCCCGACAACAATTCCTAATAGTGCACCAACAACAACTTGATAGGGTGTATGTCCAACGAGCTCATTTAACTTTTTATATTCTGTTTGTCTACCATGAAAAAAATCATTCAATATTTTCGCTTGCTTACTAACCGCAAGCCTTACTCCTGAAGCATCGTACATAACAATAATGGCAAAAATAGCGGCAACCGCAAATATTGGACTCTCCACACCTTCCACCACTCCGACACCTGTAGCAAGTGCAGTAACAGTCGAAGCATGCGAACTTGGCATTCCACCTGAAGCAAAGAACTTAGCAAAATCAAACTCGCCTGTTTTTATTAATTTAAAAACGACTTTCGTTAACTGTGCTAAAAACCAAGAAATTACAGCTGCTATAAGTGGGTCATTATGTAAAATTGTTTCCATGTTTTTCAGCTCCTCACTGACTATAATGGAATTTCTATATAATATAAGTATAAAGAAAAATGCGTAGAAAATACTACGCATTATGATACTTTTGCTGATTTATTTTTAATAAATTTTGGTTGTTTCTGTAGTAGAAACTTTGTTTTCGCCATTGAAAAGACAAATAAAGCAATCCATATACAGAAAAACGCAATCATATGAGTAGATGTGAAATGTTCACCAAAAACGAACACACCTAAAATTAAACTAATAGTCGGCGCGATGTATTGTAAAAATCCTATCATATAGAGCGGAATAAGTTGTGCTCCTTTAGCAAAATAAAAGAGTGGTAATGCTGTAACAATACCCGCCCCTATTAAAAGAAACGTTGATATTGCCGAAATAGAACCGAACGAACCGAAACCATGCACTCCTGTCATAAACAAATATATAAGTGCAAATGGCGTCACTAACATCGTTTCCATCGTAAGCCCAATTGTTGCGTCGTAATTTAATAATTTTTTCGTTAATCCATATAATCCAAATGAAAAAGCAAGTGAAAGAGAAACCCATGGAATTGATCCGAAACGTATCGTTAAAATAACAACGCCTAATCCAGCTAAACCAACCGCAACATATTGCCAAAAATTAAGCTTCTCTTTTAAAACAACTGTACCAAGTAAAATACTTATAAGTGGATTAATATAATACCCAAGACTTGCTTCGATTACATGGTTATGATTTACGGCCCATATGTATACAAACCAGTTTCCACTAATAAGTACCGAAGCAATTGTTAATGAGATTAATAATTTAGGTCGTTTAAAAAGGGTCACTAACTCCCCACCAAACTGACGAAACCTCTTCGTTACTCCTAAAACTAACAACATAAAAACAAATGCCCAAACGATGCGATGTGCTAATATTTCATCTGCCGGAACTTCCTCCACCCATTTCCAATAAATCGGAAGAACTCCCCACATCGTATACGCACCTGCTGCATATATAATCCCCTGCTTTTGCTGTGCTGTTTGACTCCCCATCTTTCTTTTTCTCCTCTTCTCTTTTTTTCTTCATTATAAAGTCTCACATGCTTACTTTACCAATATTCAATCTGCATTTCTTTCGACATCCCTCTTGCAAATCCGTTATATGTATAAAAACACTCCTACTGTTATAATAACGAGCACTGGAATACCGAAGACAAATTTACTTTTATGTGTCTTATGATGAAACATATACATACCAATCCAAGCTCCAACCGCTCCTCCAGCTGCAGCTGATAAAAACAACGTACTTTCTGGCGTTCTCCACTGCTTTTTCTTTGCTTTTCGCTTATCAAGCCCCATCATACTAAATGCTATAACGTTGATAATAATAAAATAAATCCATTTCATCTCTTTCTCTCCCTTAAAAAATTCGCTTTATGTTAACACGAAAACAAGGTGCGCACAAATAAAAATGGCTATAGGTAAAAAATAAATCTTTTTAGCCTACAACCATCATTGTAATACCTTATACTCTATTTCTAATATTACTATGTTTTTTCGCGTATATAAAATAGATAAAAATACCTACAATAACCCAAATTGCAAAACTGATTAAAGTAGTTTTAGAAAGATTTGATGCTAAATATAAACAACTTACTATCGCAAGTATAGGTAAGAATGGAACTAACGGAGCACGGAACGGTCTTTTCAAATTAGGATGTGTCTTCCTTAATACTATTACAGCTATAGATACAAATATAAAAGCTGTTATCGTTCCCACATTCACTAAGTTTGCCAACAAATTCAAGTCCAATAAACCTGCTAATACAGCCGCAAGAATACCCGTAATCCATGTATTAAAAAATGGTGTTTGATAACGTTTATGAACGCTCGAAAATCTTTTTGGTAATAATCCATCTCGGCTCATCGAGTATGATACTCGAACAAATGCGAACATAGCAACTAACAGAACTGTTGTTAAACCAGCTATCGCTCCAACTGATAATAGACCAGCAATTCTATCCTCTCCTACAATACGCAGTGCATATGCAACTGGATCAGCTACATTCAGATCCGTAAATGGAACCATTCCAGTTAACACGAATGAAACACCAACATAAAGAATTGTACAAATGCATAAAGAGACAAGTAATCCAATTGGAACGTTACGTTGTGGGCGTTTCACTTCCTCTGCTGCTGTTGCAACTGCATCGAAACCTAAAAAGGCAAAAAATACAGTAGCAGCTCCTCCAATAACACCATGGTATCCAAAAGGAAGAAACGGCTGCCAATTCTCTGGCTTTACATATTTTGCTCCTACAATAATAAATACTAAAATAACAGCCAGTTTAATAATAACCATTATATTATTTATACGTGCACTTTCTTTCACACCACGACTTAGTAAAAATGTAACAACTAAAATAATAATAACCGCTGGCAAGTCAATAATTCCACCATTCCCCATCCCTGGTGCAGAAGCAACGATTGCCGGAATATGAATATTAAACCCTAGTAGCAATGACTGAAAATAGGCTGACCATCCCGCCGCCACTGCAGAAGTAGCTAATAAGTACTCTAACATAACACACCAGCCAACTATAAAAGCAAAAATCTCACCTAATGTCATATACGTATACGAATACACACTTCCTGAGACCGGGACTGTAGATGCAAATTCAGCATAACAAAAGGCTACACAAGCACATACAATTGCAGCTAACATGAAAGATAATACAATTGCTGGACCAGCATGTTTCGCTGCTACAATACCTGTTAATACGAAAATGCCTGTACCAATAATTGCTCCAATTCCTAAAAGCGTTAAATCAATTGCTCCTAAAGTTTGCTGTAACACTTTTTTCTTTTCTTCATTCATTGCTTTCTTTATAAATAAACTCATTCGTAGAAACCTCTTTTTCAAAATTATCCCTTACTCATTACAACCTTTATTACTTTTGCTATTACACATTAATAATATTCATGCTTTACTTCCACTCCCTATATAAACTCCACAAATTACACACCTAAAAATCAGAAAAATCAATCTTCTAAAAATACGCTTATTAACAGGCATATTTTTAGAAGATTGATTGAATTTATCACACGATTAATTATATTGTCAACAATATAATTAATTCACCCGAATTGAATAATTATAAACAAAATAGCATTCCAAAATATACGATACTACTTGAAAACACTGTTAATTCCCATTTCAATACATTTTATATTATTTCGGAATTCATTTTTATACATCGGACTCAATGAAATCCCCATATGCAAACACGATAAAACCAGTCGATTCGTTATATAGAAATAATTATTCATCTTGTTAGACCGATTAACTTCCCTACAAATTGCAAACAGTATTTTCACTTAAGACAATAAAAAAAGCGCAGATGTTCATCTGCGCTTTATTCTTCCGCTTCAATTTCTGTACTATTATTATCGATATGTTCCTTTTGAGCTTCTTCTTGCAGCTCTGCTGAAATCATTCCATAATAAATTTCTGGATATAATCCAAATATTTGATATACACTTCCTAAAAACGGCATCGGAATCCCTCATTTCTAAAGTTGTATTGCCATTCTTAAGGATTCCCTTTTCACTCATTATACATTCGTTTTTGGAACTTCTTCTTCATCGGGAACATGTAATACATTTTGCCATTTTTTATAAGGCGCACTATTTGGATCCACATACCCTTTCGCATACGAACGATCCCACAATTGTTTCATAAACATCTCTTTCTCTTTCTTTGCAACCATATCTGCACCTGTTCCGTAATAGTTTTGGAAATACAGCTCAATTTCATCAAGGAATAGCCTTAACAAATCATCAGATGTTTCTTCTAACGTCGGGTCATATTTTGCCTCACGATCATACATTAAAATCATATCTAAAATATTATGGACATGCTCTTTACGAAGCCATCTAATATCTTGAGCACCTAATACAAATGCATGTGTATATAAATGCCCACCTTGTATCATTGCCTTTTCTTGCTCTTCTTCAAACCTGGACAAGATATTTTCATAAATAAACGGATTATGAAGCAATGCTCTGTGCAACTTATAACTTTCGCTTGAAATATTTTTCCCCATCGACTGGATTAAAAAGCTACGGCCGACACCGTTATATTGATACACGAACTGTCCATCTACAGCCACTAAGCTAATCCAGCGATACATATACGCGTACAGAAGAGCACGATTACATTTATCGTAATCTAACTTCGTTTGCGTTGCATTCAAGTCTGGCATAAAGGCTGGTAAGTGCCAATATTTATCTAAATGCGGCGTCAAACTAGATTTTTTACTATTTAATTTGTTCACGCGGCGATAATACGATTGAAAGTAGTCACCTTTATCGTTCATAAAACCATTCGCAATATGTCCAGATGAAAGCTTAGGGAAATCTTGTAGCGATAATCCGTAATGAGCACGATAACAAATCACTTCAAATGGTGAAAACGCCTCGTTTACCGTATCTTTTTCTTTAAACATTTCTTGCAATAACTCTTCTTGCAATTCTTGTTTTAAAGATGGATGTACGCCCCAATATTGTAACTCTCTATGATGAGAAACTTTCGGAACGAACGGACTTGCTAAATGGAAAAGATCTTCAATTTTTTCACGAACGTATTCATCACGATCACGTTTCTTGAAATCTGCTTCTTTTCGCAATGCTTCAACGATATTAAGCTCTAGTTTGTCACGATAGCGCACTTGAAGTTCGTCATAACAATAACTCAATATATGTTCACGATAGAAGTCTTCCACCTTTTTCGACTGAATTTCTTCGGCTTTCGCATCACGACAATATTCCCCGTACAAGCTCATATAAATTTCGGACGATATATCTTTCGGTAATACACCTAAATTTAAATGTTGCTGCATATCTTGCCAAATCTTTTCTTGCAATTTCTCTTCTGCTAATACATATACATTCGTCGGGTTCGTTTTCCCCTCAAATTCCTTGCTTCGCTTTTGGATTTCAAACAATAAATTTTCACGTGTTTCGTGTAAATTATCAAAGAATCTTTCCCAATATTGGATCATTTTATCAACTGCTTGGTATAGCGATTGATACACGAGTTCTAATAACATTTCTTTACGATACTCACTTAATTTGTGGACATATTGCGTTACGATATCTTCAAATTCTTTTTTGAACAAACGTTGCTGATTATAAAACATTTTCCCGACCCAGCCTTGTTGCTGAGCAATTTCAACGCGGCGAACAGCCGTTACCGTTCCATCAATATTACTCACATTAAATTTCTTATCGTAGTTTTGAATTAAATTACGCTTTTGTTCATTATTTTCATGCAGTCGATTCATCTTCTCTACTAACTGCTTACGAATTTCATACAGCATAAAACGTGCTGCGACAGGATGAACCGGATCCGTTTTCTTTAAAAACCATGTATTTAATTGATAAGACTGTCCTTCTGATCCACTCGGTATAAAGCGGTCTGATTCGACCATGTCATATAAAAGTGTAGTCACATGCTCATGTACACGGCTCGGAATCGCATAAGCATATAAACGAACCGCATGATCAACTCTCGCTACTTCACCTTTCATTTGTTCCATCATTTTCAGTTTCGCAGCCGATATTTTACACTCATGCTGCAGGCGGTTTAATTCTTCATCTTTTTGCACTGTACGGTGTACGTAACTCTCTACAGCATCTAAAAACAATTTTGATTTTGCAACACCGACCTTACCGCCCTCGGCCCCTTCGCGCGTCTCATTGAACATTTGTCTATAAAAAATATGGGCCTGTTCTGGACGAGTAGCAAGATGCTCTAAATCTTCTAAATAACTTTTCCCGCGCTCTGGCTTTTCACGCTGCATACCGCGCTTTACATCTTGATCATATCTTTGCTTCTTCTCTTGAAACAGTTGATCTAAATGAAGCCAAGATTCATCTAAACCTTGCACCGCCCATTTTAAAGCACAGTATTTCAAAACGTGCTCATACGGATAAATGAGCTTCGCCGTTCCTGCTCCGCAATATCTCCCTTTCCCACTCGATTCTGCCAATTGCTGAATTTGATTATCTTCTTGCGCAAAATGATTTGCAGACATTGGACTGAATAACTGTAAATAAATCGTATTTGCCATTTGCTCCATATAATCCGATAAATTGTGCAAATGGTGCCCATGTAAATTTTCATAATCATATAAGAAACAATAATTGTACGGTAAATGATGCTGCTTTATCGTATGATTTGTTCTTCCATCTTCATCCACTTGATCAGGACGATATTCTAATTCAATCGTTACGCCGCCTCGTTTTGATAATTCACCAGTCGACCCGAGCGTAATAGCGTGCAACTCTTTTAACGATGCATAACCATTCGCTTGCACAGTTTCAAACTCTTTCGCACTAACCGTTCTCGTCTTAACTAAAACATCTGGCATTAAAAACGCACCGCGAATTAAAATGTTGTGATGCTGCAATTTTTTCCGGAGCATTTCACGCAAATATAATGCGATTTGTAAAAACATCCCTGAGCCTGTTCCGCCAGCTAGTGATGTTACAATAATGACACGTACACCATATTCCGTCTGATCACTTGTAACTGGAAAAATCTTCTCGATTTCTTGCCAAAACGATGTGAGTTTATCTTCTTTCATCGCAGCACGTAACGCTAAACGTGAAATGACACGTAACTGTCCCGCTCCTTCCGTTAACGGTTTATCAAGTATAGTCGGGTCCATCGGGAACCACTCTGGAATCGTTGGATCTCCCGCAATATACTCTCTCGGTGTTTTACTCGAGCTCGTTTGCGTCTTAAACTTCCGAATATGATCAAATTTACTCAATGTATTCACATCTGTATCAAATACATGCATCGCTACCTTTTTACGACGCTCCTCAGATAATCTTTCATATATTTGATGTGTGACAGTACTACCGATTCCACCTAAGCCAATTAAAATTGTTGGAACTTGTAATGTCATGTGAACCACCTTCCTATTCTTGCTTGTTTGAAAAGAAGAATAAAGAGAGCCGGGCCTCCTCCGCCCCTCTTACACCCTATCTACTATTCACATTCGTACCGGTAAATCTCCTTACCATATCCTCTATCAATTACTAAAAGTTCATTTGGATACAACGTCTTATGCTCCATTCCCACTTCTTCCTCTGTAATAAACATTCCATCAATAATCATCCCAACTACTTGCGATTCTTTCGCTACAAATATAGATTTCGATCCTTTTTTCGCTATTAATGTTACAGATTGCACAGTCTTTCTTTCTGCTCGGAATGGAATGCCAAAATAGTGCTTCCACCATTTATTTTTAAGTAACTCTGGTTCAGATTGATAAAGCCAATCTTTCGCTACTTCTTGATCCCATTCGTAATATAGTAATGCTTTCCGATGAAATCTCGGACGAACAATCCATCCTAAAATAATAATTCCTACAATTAAAAGTAATAAAGTAATAGGAATTACAAATTTAAAAACGAGCGTATACTTCTCAAAAAACGGCGCATTTTCAATGTGCAGTACAATCTTTTCCTTTACTTCTTGTAATTTTGAATCATTGATCGTGATGGTAGCCTCTACGGTGCCGGTATCTGTAAAATTGAATGTGTCGGAGTAATAAGGTCGAGGATAAACATAAACTTGACTACCATGCTGTTTTAATTCATAGTTGATCGATTGATTCGATGTGACACCAGTAGATTTTAATAGTTTCTTTACAGCCTCTTCTGTCATCGGTTTACCATTTAACTGTGGCTGTAAAATAAATGGTTTACTATTTTCTAAATTTGTTACCTTTTCTTCATAATCTTTCGTAACAGCTTGAAGTGTTAATTTTGGTTTTTCAGCTGGTTCAATCTTGAATTCTTTCGTCTGTCTATAAAATCCCTTTATATTCATATGGACTTTCCCGCGTACTAACTCTTTACCAACTTTTGTCTCGTAATAAAACACATGTCTTTTATCATCCCACTTCATCGGATACTGCTTTCCGTCTATTTCTACTTCTGCTTCGAAATAAGAAGTTTGAATTGGTAATTCAGTAGGTTTCGCTTCAATAACAGCTGTCACACCTTCATACATTTTCTCAACATTTTTTCTATCTTTATCATCTTTGTCATACGTAGAAACAGTATAGTTAAGCGCTGGTTCAACAAGTACTTGTAATCCCTCATTCTCAATGTCCTGATCCACTTCTATCGTATATGTCCCTGGCTTAATCACTTCCTGATTCGCTGTACTTACATGCACTATATTTCCGAATAATTTAGCTTCTCCTGGTGCATGTATGGAAAAAGAAGACTGCAATTGTAACGGTTTGGAAAGTTGCATAACTTTATAATTAGACAAAGAAGGTGATTGTCGTACAAGCGTCATACGCTTTAATGGAAACGGTGTTGTAATCTCTACTTTTTTCCCTACTATTTTCGTTTTGACAATCGATTCAACAGAAGAAAATGGATCACGATTTGCAACTAATGCCGCCACTTGATTCACACTTTGCACAATACCATCCTCACCGCTAGACGGCATGACAACTCCATTCATTTCTTTTTTCCAAATCTCTTTAAACGTATTTAACTGCTCTTTTTCTTGCTGCCCTAAATCCTCTTCCATCGTGATTAAGACTGGGTGCAAAGAGATCTTTTTAGAATCCATCTCTTTCTTAAACTGTGCTAACTTCTGTGTAATTTGTTCTTTTCCGCCAACCTTATCTTTCTCCAAATCATTAAATACCCCGTCAGTTAATACAATAAGCCAAAATTCACGTTTCCCATCTATATCTGCTTCCTTCTTTATAGATTGCATCGCCGTTTCTACTGCGCTAAATGGAGTATTTAAATATGTTTTCCACGCGCCGATTCCATTAATTTCTGTTTGCCTTTGATCCTTTGTTAACGAAATGTTTAACGGATTATTTTGCTTACTCATTGGAACGTAAGAAAATTTATCTTTCTCATCTAATAGCGCAACTAAACTTTGCAAGGCGTAATTGGCGTACTTCCAGCGATCGTTATTTCTCATGCTGCCCGAATCATCATATACAAGTGAAACGACCCTTTCCTTTGCCTCCTCTCCTTTTGCAAAAGCTGAAAAAGGTAAACATATAAATAGAAACAACATGAACGTGGCACAAATTCGAATTTTCACGATGAGGCTTCGCCACCTTTGTAGACAAATTCCTATGTTTAAATTTATGAGGGGAAACAAGATATATGACTTGTATTTTAGGACAACAGTTCACAACAATTACATTATGTAAACAAAAATGAACTACTCCCATATTTTATTTCGAGTTTTTTCCTTATTATATATCTGAAATAACACATAGCTTTCATACTTTTCCCGCTATAAATTCCACCATTAAAGTTTGATTTTCTTTTCAATACAAGAAATAAAGAGCACGCTATAATTAGCGCACTCTTTACTTCTTCACATATACTTCAACAATCGGATTTTCCTTTTGATCTGCATGTAAACGTATATTCTCTTCACTTGTATTGTAAATACTAGCTAACAGCATAACCGTTAGTAAGTTAGGTATCTTCGCATCGCTTCCGTATTTTCTTTCAAGCGCCTCCTTATATTCAAAATCCAAATCTCCTTGCACATATGTATACACTTCAAAACCATCTTTCAAATTACATACGACCGTATCAATAATATCCGCCCCTACTTGTTTCTTCATTTCCCCCCGCAATGCTTCAATAAATTCTTCCCAAGGAACTTCGTACGTCTGAAATTGATCTGTAGATTTCATTTCTCTTCCTCCTCGTTATGTATCCTGTTCGTATATTTCCCCTTTCGCGTAAGATATACAACAGTAAAAGAAACTTTAATTAGTGTTTTTTTTCCCTATGAACCTTAATACAGATTCTCTTGAACGTTCAATTTCCTTAATGTTTTCATCATAATATTTTGATGCGTATGCATAGAAGATTATGTCAATAGTCAGAAATTGGGCAAATAATGAACTTGTTGCTGCACTACGAAATTGAGCCTCTGGTGCACGAACATGATGTAAGGACATATCAACTTTATTGGTTAATCTGTTATTCCCAAATCGAGACAATCCAATTGTTTGAATACCAGATGCTTTTGCAATATCAACAAGTCGCAGTACTTCTCCAGTTTCTCCACTATTGGATATACTAAAAAACACACAATTTTTTGTTGATGCAGCAAGTCCAGTAGCCATGATATGTGCATCCTGATATGCACTTACAATCTTTCCTAAACGTAACCATTTATGAGTAATATCTTCCGCAACAAGCCATGAAGCTCCTAATCCATAAACATAAATAACATCTGCATTTCTCATAGCTTCAATTATTTGATTGAGAACAACTTCATCTAAATAAAGTGCTGTTTCTTGTATCGCTTGTACAGAGTTGGAAACTATTTTTTCTTTAATAGCCGTTATTGTTTCATTTGGTTCAATGTCATAAAAACCTTTCTTCTCTGGGTATGAGAGATGCGATGATAAAGATACCTTTAACTCTGAAAAACTAGAAATTTCAATAGAACGACAAAGCCTAGTGACCGCAGAGCTACTCGCATTAGCATGAGTAGCTAATTCATGTATAGTCATTCTAATAACTTCTTGTGGATTGTTTAAAATATATTGCGCTATTTTTCTTTCAGATTTTGGTAATTGATATAATAAACTTTCAATTTTTAATAATACATTCACTACATGCATATTGAATTGCCCCTTTAACTTTTAATTAGCTCATATATTTCAGAGCTAAGTAATAACAGCCTAATGTAGATGATACATCTTCTAAAATAAATTGCACTTCCGGTTTTTCTTGTTTAATTTTTTCAATAAAGGAAGTTTGTACAATCTGTATATTAGTTAACACACTTCCTTTAATAGCAATTGTAACATTGTTGTCAAAATTTAATTTTCCACAAACATCAAGCGTAATCTTGGCAAGGTGACAGCCTGCTTGTTTGAGAATATTCTTTGCAAAATCATCACCTGCTTTTGCTTGTTGAACGATTATCGGAACAAAAGAAGCAATCTCTGCCTTAGTTGAGGAATAAATAAATTTTTTTAACTCAAGCACACTCTGATAACCAAGTTTTGTTAGTATCAACTTAGTTAGGTCACTATAATTTAATCCTTCATCTTCTTCTTGCGTCATTTTCATGAAAACCTGCATAGCAATCCAATAGCCACTTCCTTCATCACCAAGAATATGTCCCCAGCCACCTGCCAATTTTTCAGTATCATTTTGAACTCCAATACTAACAGATCCTGTCCCTGAAATTGTTAAGATACCATTTTTCCCCTTTAGTAAAGCAGCATGTGCAATAATTCCATCATTTACAATCATAAATGGAATATTAAACGCATCAGAAAGAGCATCTTTTATACCTTTTGTATTTTTAACCCCTCCATACCCCGCTAACCCTAAGCATATATACTGGCATTCTTCATTTTTCAAAGGAACTAAGCATTTTGCAATAGCATCAATAATGTTAATAAGAGCTTGCTTTTCATTTAAAAGTAAGTTTCCGTATCCTGCTTTACCTTCACTTATTTTTTCACCAGTTAAATCATAAGCCACTGCTTCAGTTTTAGTGCCACCACCGTCTACTCCGATAATATAATTCATATAGATTCCTCCTCATTCATAAAGTAAAACTTCAATCAGTGGGTGTTTTCTTCATCCCCTATTGATTATTCCACCTAACCAAACGAGCTTTTATAGGTAGTTTACCGCCTAACTAACATCTTCGCTTCCACCAAATTTTGAGGTGAAAGTATTCCTATCCTCGAATAGTGGGATAAACAAAAAAGGAAGGAGCGTTCTGTTCCTTCCTTTCCCCTTGGTTTGAGATTTTTTTTGATAAA
The DNA here is from genome assembly GCF_022664195.1 of Bacillus cereus group sp. BfR-BA-01316. Taxonomy (NCBI): domain Bacteria; kingdom Bacillati; phylum Bacillota; class Bacilli; order Caryophanales; family Bacillaceae; genus Bacillus; species Bacillus cereus group sp. BfR-BA-01316. The sequence goes on along the minus strand of NZ_JAKUGX010000005.1, from coordinate 97,279 downwards.
ATCACTTAATTGAAAATTGGAATTTCTCCCAAGGATTTAGATAATCAAGGAGAAAAATTTCTTCCTCAACTATCCTACCAACTACATTTGTTTTACCTAAATTCTGCATTTCTTTCAATGCAATTTGCAGTTCACCTTTATATTGTCCGTATAGCTTATTTTCAATTAAAATATCTCCCCTTCTAATATCAGGGGTATATGTTGGTTCAAATTCTTCTCGTTTATATTTTACACGTGATTGAGTCGAGCGAATAAGATATTCTGAAACGTCTCCACGATAGAAATGAGGTTCTTCTAGCACAATCTTTTTTTCTAACTCTGTAATCGTATCATATAGTTCTATATTAAACGTACATAGCTCACGGTTTAATTTACCGAGCGCTTCTAATTCAACCTCTGATGCATATGCGTTAGCAATAATCACATCATCAATTACTTCTGTTGCAAATAAGTGTTTCGCTTGCGTTACTATTGGTAATTCACGATGCATTTCAAGTGTACATAAACCTTCCGTTACTGGCCAAGGCCCATAAGTTGCTGCGTGCGAACTGATGAATGCAGAAGTTCGAATATTATGAAATTTGAATTTTTCACAACACTTTAGAAAATGATCATAACTTAATCCTGCATAACGATGAGGATAGAAGTTATGTGAACCTACTAAGTTCTCTTTATTAGGCTTATAAGCAATAATATTATCTAAATAATTCGTTGCATTACTCATATTAATTTCGATTTTTAAATTATAGGGATTATATGTCATGATAGACTCTTCATTCCCTGTAAACCCCATATCTAGACGAATTCCATACGCTCCTAAATCAGAAAAGAATGATAAATCAGCATAGGATATATCTAAATCCCCAAATACTCGAGGAGAAATATCGACCATTACTTCCATGCCTAATTGATTTGCAAATTCAATTATTTCTTTAAATTCCTTAATAATTTTTTCTTTATCACCTTCTACCGAAAGTAGGCAAGTAAAGATTTTTTTGAACCCATATTTTTGCGCCAGTACAATATACTCTTTATCCTTTTCTATAGTTGAATGTTCCGGATAAATAGAAACACCTAATTTTCTCATCTTTAAACCACCTTTACCTTTCTACATCCTCCATTATTGTTGTGGCGCTAGTTTTTTTATGATACGAATCATATGTTCAATCAGCTTTTGTTCACTTATCGCTGTCATTAAGTGATCTTGAGCATGGATCATTAACAATGTTTTTTCACTTGGAACTCCATTCAATTCAGCTTGAATTAACTTTGTTTGTGTTTTATGAGCCAAGCTAAGTTCTTCCCCAGCTTGGTTAATAAGTTCTGTCGCTCTTTCAAAGTTAAATTCTTCTGCGGCTGTTAATGCTTCATAAGCTAATCCTCTCGCATTTCCACCATGAGAAATAATTTCAAAAATTTCCATTTCATTATTATTGATTTCTGTTGACATATCTTAACACTCCTCATCTTAATAAATTTTAAATACGGCATTCCCTAAAAGAATCAATGTTTCAGAGAATATCAGATTTCAATTGGTCTTTACTATTAAATTTCTTATTATTCTAATCAGCTAAAAAATAGTGGTAAATACTCTTTATGTGCTTTTAATAGTTCCTGTAATACAGCTTCTGCTAAATCATCACTTGGAATAAGCGGGTTAATTGATAAGGCTAATAAAGCCTTATCATAAGAACCTGTTACAGCTGCCTCAGCACCTACTCTTTCAAATGATTTGATTTGTTGAATTAACCCTTGAACTTGAACTGGTAATTTCCCCATTGTTATAGGGGCTGGTCCATTTTTTGTTACAATACAACTTACTTCAACAGCTGAATCATAATCGATTTCGGTAATGGATCCTTTGTTTTGGACATTTAATACTTGAATGTCTTTTTTATCATTATAAATAGAAGAAATAACATTACACGCCGCGTCACTATAGTACGCACCACCCCGCTGTTCTAATTGTGGAGGTTTAATGTCAAGTTTTTCATCTTTGTACAAATCAAACAGATCTCCCTCTAGTTTTTTGACAATTTCAGCACGGGTTTTTCCTGATTTAAATGCTTCTAATTCTTCATCTAAAATATTTTTTGTTTTGTAATAATAACGATGGTATGGGCATGGTACTACACCTAATGATTTCAAAAATCTTGGATTCCAAGGAAGAGGTGCAATATTCTTCATTGTCATTTGAATTTCTGGATTTCCTAGCATTTCAAGCACTTTCTCTGTCACTTCTTGATCATCAACGTACACGTGTGTCCCAAATACCATGTGGTTTAATCCCGCAAAATCAATGTGTACTCTCCCCATCTCCATACCTAACATTTTTGAAATAGACATATGCATATTAAATGGCACATTACATACACCAATAACTTTTTTATGCTTACTGTAACGAAGAAGAGCTTCCGTTACCATTCCAGCAGGGTTTGTAAAGTTAATTAACCATGCATTTGGGCAAAGTTCTTGCATTTCTTCTGCGACTTCTAGAAGCACAGGGATTGTTCGTAATGCTTTAAATAGCCCACCTGCACCATTTGTTTCTTGGCCAATTAATCCCAGTTGTAAAGGAATACGTTCGTCTTTAACTCGAGCATCTAGTAAACCGACTCTCATTTGCGTTGTCACAAAATCAGCATTCTGTAAAGCTTGACGACGGTCTAATGTTAAATGAATTTCCATTGGAACTCCTGCTTTTTCAACCATTCTTTGTGCTAAGGACCCTACAATTTCAAGTTTTTCTCTTCCTTCTTCAATATCCACTAACCAAATTTCTCTAACTGGTAGCTCATCGTAACGTTTAATGAAACCTTCAATTAATTCTGGCGTGTAACTGGATCCGCCACCAATTGTAGCAATTTTTATTCCCTTTTGCTTTTCCATTTCACTAACACCTCATTTTAGATAACGAACTTTTTCTTTTCATTTACGCATAGACAATAGGGTAACAAATTAGTGCACTCACTACTATTAAAGACAAGAACAAAATTAACGCTTGTTTCTTGTTTTTAAACCTACCTTCAACCAAAGTAATAACAACAGTTAATCCTGCACTGAAGGCAAAGGTATTACCTAGGTACAATGACAATTGTTTATCTATCCCACCCACATTCATTAAAGGATTAAAGATAAGATTAAAAACAAGAATAAAACTAAAAAGTAAAAATGCACTTTTGTAACTAAAAAAGTGAATTTTGGATGTTGAATTCATTTTTATCCCCCTTCTCTTTTCATATTAAAAGGAGCTTGAAGCAATTAGTCCCAAACTCCTTTCAAATATTTTTATAAGGCCACGTTCGTGTCTTCTGTTGTTTCTGTTGTATTTTCTTGTTCTAAAAGCTTTTTATCATACATTTTAAAGAATGGTAGATAAATAGTAACTGAGATTGCAAGATTGACTAATACAAGAATGATTGCTCTCCAATCACCGCCTGTTGAAAGATAGGCACCTATTGGGGCTGGCAATGTCCATGGAACCATTACATACGTTGGATTAACTAATCCTATTGACGTCGCGATGTACGCAAGTGTCGCACCAATTAATGGTGTTATAACAAACGGAATAATTAAGATTGGATTTAATACAATTGGCATCCCAAAAATAACAGGTTCATTGATGTTAAATATGCTCGGAACAATTGTCGCTCTCGCCATCGTCTTACTATAACTAGATTTTGCTGTTAATAACATAGCAATTACTAACCCTAATGTTGCGCCAGAACCACCAATCCAAATAAACCATTGGAAAAATGTTTCAGGAGCTATGTGAGGGATTGCCTTTCCAGCTGCAACTGCTGCTGAATTATTAGCTAAATAAACTTCCCAAACTGGACGAGCAACAGCACCTACAACTGATACCCCATGAATACCGAATGCCCAGAAGAATGTTATTAAAAAGACAGGGATTAATACGCCCGGTAGTGTATCTCCTGCTTTAATAAGTGGTGCAACAGCTTTATCAACAAGTGAATGTAGATCAATACCCAAGACTACTGTAATTAATGTCATGATAACCAGTACAATTGTAACTGGTATTAACGCTTCAAATGAACGGGCTACAGAAGTTGGAACGGAATCTGGCATTTTGATTGTAATATTTTTGGTCTTACATAGACGTAAAATTTCAACCGCAAATATGGAAACAATCATCCCTACAAAGAGTCCATGCCCACCAAGATTTGACATCGGCAACACAAAACCTACACCCTCTATCATTTTCACGCCTATTGTGAACAAGAAAGCAGCTACCGATAGTAATCCTCCTGATAGAGGATCTAACTTATAACTTTGAGACAAACTATAGCCTATTCCAAAAGTAATATATAGAGTCATAATAAACATCGTTAATCGATAGGGTATTAAAATATCTGCGACGTGTTTTGCTGCCCATTCACCTATTGTGGAATCTGCTGCTACGGGTGGGAAGGCAATAATAAGAAATAAGCTCCCGAAGATGATGAATGGTAAAGCAGAAACTACCCCATCACGTATTGCACGTAAATGTTTTTGCTCAGACAATTTAGCCATGGGTGTTGAAAGATTATTTTCTAAAAAAGCGATAAACTTATCCATTTGCAATTTCCCCTTTAGCTATTTAATAGTTAAACCTATTTGTTGGATTATTACTTTATAAGTTCATTTACTAACTTTAATAGAATAGGTCCACCAAGAGGGCTGTATGCTTGGGCTGGGATTACTTGACATGGTACTCCGGCTTCATCTGCAGAGCTTTTAAAACTATCAAAACGATGTTTTACTTGTGGGGCTACCATAGCAACATCCCAACCGTTACGTACTTCTGAATCAAATTCTTGAGTACCAACTGCCAATACCTCTAAATCCACCCCTTGTTTTCCACCCTCTTTTTTTAAAGCGCTTACAATAATTGCGCTTGACATTCCACCAGAACATACGAATAATACCTTCATCTTTATTCCCCCTACTACTTCTTTTTTATTTAATAAATTTCAAAGCGCTTTTCTTATAAATCCTTCTGCAACTTTTAAGCGTTCTACCGCTTCTTCATAAGAAATATTTGTCAAAATCATAACAATGGCAATTTTAGGTTGATTATTTGCCTTTACTAAGTATTCTTCTGCCACTTTGTAACTACATTCAGTGGCATCCATAATAATACGTTTTGCACGTTCAACTAGCTTTTCGTTTGTTAGCTGTAAATCTACCATTAAGTTCCCATAAACTTTTCCAATCCCAACCATTGAAGCTGTCGAGAGCATGTTACATACTAATTTTTGAGCCGTTCCGGCTTTTAAGCGAGTAGATCCCGTCAGTACCTCAGGTCCGTTTACAACTTCAATAGCAATTGTAGCAATTTTTCCAATCTCTGACTCTTTATTACAACTTATTGAAACTGTACCTGCCCCAAGTTGATTTGCATAATTTAAGCCTGCAATAACATAAGGAGTACGCCCACTTGCAGCAATACCTACTACAACATCCTTACTAGTTAATTGAATTTCCTTTAAATCTTTAAGGCTTAATGTGAAACTATCTTCTGCCCCTTCAACCGCTTTAATAAATGCACTTTCCCCACCTGCGATTAGACCTATTACTTTATTAGGATCAGTGTTAAACGTTGGTGGACATTCTACAGCATCCAACAATCCAATCCGTCCACTTGTTCCAGCACCTATATAGATTAATCTGCCGCCTTGTTTCATTGCTACAACAATCATCTCTACAGCCTTTGCAATTTGAGGAAGTTCCTTTTGAACACAGTGAGCAACTTTTATGTCTTCTTCATTCATCACCTCCAGTAAATTAAGCGTTTTCATTTCATCTAAAAACATAGTTTTTTCATTACGACATTCCGTTGTTAAATGTTCTATCATATACACCATCCCTCTACCATTCGTAATCTAATCACTTTCTTTGATACGACTATAACACCACTAAAAATAAATTTCAATTATTTTCCGTAAAATTAAAATGAAATTTCAAAACTGTATATACAACTAGAATATTAGCGAGTATAATACATAATTGTTAACGCTTACACAATTATAAACTATACGGATAAGAAAGAGGTTCATGCTATTGAGTAAAAAATTCGTGGTAGATTAAAATACCTTTAGAGAATCAACTGAACTTTCGAATCTTAATGAACTACCTGAGAGCATCAAGATTGGGTACTGCCTCATGAACAATTGTGCTTTTATCCAAGCCTTCCAAAAGAACAAAAATTTATGATTGACGCTATCATGTCAGGTGTTAAGAATTATGATATCAATGTAGTACACATGAATGATTATTCTATCCTTACAAGATTGTTAAAGTCCCTTTTTCTGATGAAGCTACATATAGAATGCGGAAAAAGTATATTTATAACTATAGAAAACTGGCGCTGTGACAATGTATATAATCTTGTTATATATATTAATCAAGCCATTAAGTTTCACTTTATCATGGTTTTATAAGAACTCGTTTTGTTGATTAGTAAGGAACTTAAAAATCTATGAAAAGTAGGTGTAATAATAATGTACATTGTTGGGTTAATGTCTGGAACATCATTAGATGGTATTGATGCTGCGCTTGTACGTGTGAATAATAGCGGCGTAAGGACGGAAATAGAAATGATTGAGTTTCTAACATATCCTTTCCCAAAAGATGTTGAAGGAGAAATTATACAGTCTTTGTCTGTAGATACATCTAACGTGCAACTAATTTGTAGTTTAAATTTTAAGCTCGGAAAATTATTTGCAGATGCTACAAAGGAAGTTTGCAAGAAAGCTAAACTACCTTTAGAACAGTTGGACCTTATAGGATCCCATGGACAAACTATTTACCATCAACCTTTACAAGAACAAAACTGGGTACCCTCAACGCTACAGATTGGTGAACCCTCGGTAATTGCTTATGAAACCAATACAACCGTAATATCTAACTTTCGTACTATGGACATGGCAGCAGGTGGACAGGGCGCTCCTCTGGTACCTTATACCGAATATGTTCTTTATCGAAGTGAAACAAAGGGCAGATTGTTACAAAACATAGGCGGTATTGGAAATGTAACTGTTTTTCCTAAGCAAGCCTCACTTAATGAACTGTATGCCTTTGATACAGGGCCCGGGAATATGATTATCGATGAAGTATGTCGCCAATTGTTTAGCGTAGAGTACGATGAAGGTGGTAATTTAGCTAAAAAAGGAAAAATAAACGAACAGCTCTTATCATACTGTATAAATCATCCTTATATTATGAGCCCTCCTCCCAAAACAACAGGTAGAGAATTGTTTGGTAAGCAGTATATTGACATACTATTAAATAAGTTTAATTCGCTTTCCAGCCACGATATATTAGCAACTATAACAATGTTCACAGCAAAATCCATTGTAGAGAACTATTGTAAATTCATCTTTCCACAAGTTAAAATCGACGAAGTCATTGTTGGAGGTGGTGGCAGCTATAATAAAACTTTACTCAACATGATTCAATCACTACTTGGGGAATCAATTCAAGTTTATACCCAAGAAGAGTTAGGATACTCTTCGGAGGCTAAAGAAGCTGTAGCATTCGCTCTTCTTGCAAATGAAACCTACCATGGTAACGCAAGTAACGTTCCAAATGCTACGGGTGCAAAAAGCGCTGTCGTCCTTGGAAATGTATCCTTTCCTATCTCGATCTCGGATCAGTGGATTAAGAAAAAAACTCTTTAGAATAAAGTGAAGTTTCCATCTGCAACTGATTATTAGCTCTAACCAATCGGACTTTTTTATGGTGTTTTTTATACATAGGCTCTTTAAACAAATTATTGATAGTGTTTTGAAAGCAAACTAATATAGAAAATTTTCACATTCGAATGAACAATAGCGAGTTTTAGATTTTTCAAGGTCACTGAAAAACTTACGTTTTTCAGTTCACAAAATGGACATAAAATAAGAAAGACGACTTTTTGATCAACTGTGAACGAAAAGTCGCCTTTCTTTATATCATTTTTCAACTTGTTTCTCTCATTAAACTCACGATTCTTTTTGAACTGACGGCGAATATCGTCAGCTCTCCTTGTATTTGCATACCCCATGAAGATGCCACATCATACCCGTGTCTGTGGTTACGCTCACTATTTTCCACTTCAATAGATACTCTTTTTATACATAAGTTTTACAACGTAATGCACTATTACATTTTGTCTACAGTCTATTATAGATTTTTTTAGTTTCACAAGCTGTATTGATTCCAAACAATACAGTTACTATAATTAACAAAAATTGTTTTTAAAGTGCCACTACTCCTTTTTCATAAGAAATATTTCCCTTTCTATTGTTCACCCATACTCCCCTAAAAAGAGTAACAATTATGATAGATAGGTCATTCGTACAAGCCGCACTTGTCCCCCTTACATATCGTATTACTGTAATGGGGGAAGGAGGAAAGAACATGCATAGACAAAAATGTTATAATACATGCCAACGTTATTTCGGCAAAGTTGTTCGAATTGAAGATCGTGATGGTCATATCCATTTAGGAAAAATAATAGACGTGACAAATGATTCTGTTTGGATTGAGCCAATGCAGCAGCGTTCATCTTTTGATACAGGATTTGGATACCATGGCGCATATTCAAACGGCGGATGTGATATTTGCGGTGGTATTAGCAGATGTGATAACTGTGGATTTGGGTGTGGTGGTGAATTCGATGGTGAATTCAGTGGTGGATTCGGTGGCTGCGGATGTGGTCGTCGTGGTTGCGGCGGTTGTGGCTTTGGTGGCGGCTGGGGCTTAGAACTCGGATTTGGTTTTATTTTCGGAATTACTTTGGCTGCATTATTTTTCATCTAACATAGTAAAGAGTTGACTATCTTTAGCCAACTCTTTTTTCTATTTTTCACATATAAAAACACGATGCCCTAAAATATGTTGATACATAAACAGTACTTGTTCGTGTTGTACCCACGCCTCATACAATTCTTCTGGAATAAATGGTGATACATTCCACTCCGGCTCTTCCATATGTCCTGCAACTGTTTCTGCAATAGTGCCGCCACCTGCAATTATAATTCTTTTAAAGTTTGCTTTCTGAAATAAATGAATCCACTCATCTTCAGTTAATAATTCTTTCATACCGTATAATTGTACAATTTTTTCTTCCTCATTCTTCTCAATATGTCTATCAATAATCATCTCAATCACAACAAGCTTTCCATCCTTCTGCAATACACGATAACACTCCGAGATAACCTTTCCTTTATTTGTAAAAGCTAGTATAGATTCCCCAAGCACTAGTTCAAATGAATCATGTAAACAAGGTAATTGTTCTACATTCCCTTGAATCAATTGAATATTTAACCCTTCATACGACCATCTATCTTTCGCTTTTTGAATCATAATTTCATTCTTTTCAACCGCCGTTACTTGATAGCTAAATTCTTTTGCCATATAAGCCGCCGTTTTCCCCGTGCCGCAACCTATCTCAAGGACATTCGCTCTATGTCTAAGTGGCAATTGTGCTAATAATTGTTTTGTTAATGTAAAACCACCAGGATGAGCACTCCCTATTCCGTAATAAGCTAGAAAATCAATGTATGTGTTTCGTTTCATGAGATTCTCCTTTGAGTTTTCTATAATACATATATTCATCCATAAAAAAATAGTGCACAGAAAAAAAAGCATTTTCAAGTGCTATAATACCGCAACTTGAAAATGCTTTTTTCTTTTATTATTTCTCTTCTACATACGCCCATTTGAAACTATATTCCGGACTAATATTATGTTTCACAATTCCCTTTACATTTGGTTGCATAACATATGCTTTAGCACTTTGATATAAAGGTACAAGCGCTACATCTTCTTCAAGTAACAATTTCTCTGCCTTCCCTAACTCTGCCCAACGTTTTTTTGCATCAGCCATCCATTCCGTCTTACTTTTATCAATAATTTCATCATATTTTGAATTTGAGTAGCTCATTTGGTTCTGAGAATTTTTTGTTTCAAACATATCAAGGTACGTCATCGGATCCGCATAATCTGGATTCCAGCCACCATATGAGAAATCATAATCTTGATCTGATTCTAATTTTAGTTTTTGCTTAAATGGTTGAAGTTTAATATTTACTGTTACACCTTTTAAATTCTTTTCAATTTGATCTTTTACGTACTCCCCAACTTTTTTCGCATTACCAGTATCATAATTTAATAATTCAATTGTCACTTGATCTTTTCCAAGTTCTTTTTTCGCTTCTTCCCAAGCTGCTGCTGCCTTTTTGGAATCTTGTTTTAAACCATTCTTGAATGTTTCTGCGAAATCTTTACCGTCTGGTCCACTTGCTAAACCTTTTGCTACTAAGTAATCAACTGGTTTTGAACCATCATTTAAAATTACATTAGTTAAACCCTTCTTATCAACCGATAATGCAATTGCTTCACGTAATTTTTTGCTCTTTAACGGTGTATCTTGCCCACCACGTTTTTGATTTAGACGTAAGTAAAACGTACTTGTTTCCGAATATGCTCCAAACTCATCTTTTTTATTTCTATACTTATCAACGAATTCTCCAGATAAAAGTGCAAAATCAATTGCGCCTGTATCATATAAATTCACCCTAGTAGCTGCTTCTTTTACCACACTATAATTAATTTCATCTAATTTCACTGTCTTTTTATCCCAATACTGATCATTTTTCTTCAACTTCCAACCTTGCTCATGTTTCCAATCAGTAAGCACAAATGGACCGTTATAAACTGTTGTATCGGACTCTAAACCGTATTTCTTCCCTTGTTCTTTTACAAACTTTTCATTTAACGGATAGTATGATGCAAATGCCATTAAGTTCAAGAAATATGGTACCGGTCTGTCTAATTCAACTTCAAGCGTATAATCATCAACTGCTTTTACACCTAACGTAGAAACTTCTGCTTTCCCTTGATTAATTGCTTCTGCATTTTTAAGATAGTAAGCAATAAATGCATACTCAGCAGCTGTTTGTGGATCTACTAGACGTTGCCATGCAAATACGAAATCTTTCGCAGTTACAGGATCACCGTTTGACCATTTTGCATCTTTACGTAATTTGAATGTATATTTTTTACCATCCTCGCTTTTTGTACTAGATTCTGCTACAGCTGGGATTGGCTTATTATCCTTATCAAGACGATATAATCCTTCCATCGTGTTCCCTAAAATTTGAGATCCTAATGTATCTGTATTTTTTGAAGTATCCATCGTCGGAATTTCATTCGTTTCTGTACGATTTAATACTTGCTTTGCTGCGTATTTAATATCAGAGTTTTTCCCTTCCCCACTATTAGACGTTGTAGTAGTCGTCTTCTTCTCCCCACCAGATCCAGAACATGCTGTTAACGCCATGCTCATTGCTAATACTGGCGCTACAACCGCCGTGAACTTTTTCATCTTTTTCTTCATTCTTGTACCCTCCCCAATTATATGTACGCTACTAACTTTTAGAGATTTCTACCAACTTTATTTATCAGAAAATTCTTATTAATTAATATTCTACTATTTTTTTCAGTTTTGTAAAGTATTTTTAAGAATATTCTAAAATTTTATTTTTTTATGATAGTAACTTGTTATTTTACTATTACTACTATATGAATTATCCCCCATCTACTATATGTAAACATACCTCCTCTTATTCTTCTCTATTACTAAGTTCTATATTTTTCTCATCAATATGAAATCTCTGCTATCATTTATCTATCCAATTGTTGAACTCTTTTCTAATTTCCTACAGTAGAATTTTAAAAGCAACCTCAACATTTCTCAAAATTTCCATGTGCCTTATTCTCCTATTCATACAAAAAAGCATTTCAAAAGCAGCTTAGCCACTTTTAAAATGCCTCTATATTATTTTTTCCCGCCATCCTCAGTTACATACGCCCACTTAAAGCTATATTCTGGACTGATGTTATGTTTAACGATGCCTTTTACATTCGGTTTCATTACATATGATCTTCCTGTTTGATATAAAGGAACTAATCCTGCATCTTCTTCAAGGAATAATTTTTCTGCTTTCCCTAACGCTTCCCAACGTTTCTTCGGATCAGACAGTAATTCATTACCTGCTTTTTGTACCATTTCATCGTATTTCGGGTTTGAATAACTCATTTGGTTATATGGGCTCTTCGATTCAAACATATCAATAAATGTCATCGGATCCGCATAGTCTGGACTCCAACCTGCATAAGAGATTTCATAATCTTGCGCTGACTCTAATTTTAATTTTTGTTTGAACGGCTGAATTTTCGTATTAATCGTTACACCTTTTAAATTTTTCTCAATTTGATCTTTAACATAATCAGCAATCTTTTTCGCAGTTCCATCATCATAGCTTAGTAATTCAATTGTAACTTGATCTTTTCCAAGTTCCTTTTTCGCTTCTTCCCATGCAGCTGCTGCTTTTTTCGTATCTTGTTTCAGACCATTTTTAAACGTATCTTGGTAATCTTTACCGTCAGGTCCTGTCGCAAGCCCTTTTGGAACCAATTGATCTGTTGCTTTTGATCCATTATTTAAAATAACATTTGCTAAACCTTTTTTATCAACTGATAATGCAATTGCTTCACGAAGTTTTTTACTCTTTAACGGTGTATCTTGTCCGTTACGCTTTTGATTTAAACGTAAGAAGAATGTACTTGATTCTGCATACTCACCGTATTCATCTTTATTCGATTTATATTTATCTACAAACTCTCCTGATAGTAGTGTGAAATCAATTGATCCTGTATCATATAAATTTACTTTCGTAGCAACTTCTTTTACTACACTATAATTAATTTCTTCTAATTTCACAGTCTTATTATCCCAATATTTATCATTTTTCTTCAACTGCCATCCTTGTTCATGTTTCCATGAAGACATAACGAATGGCCCATTATACACCGTTGTATCTGCTTCTAAACCAAACTTATCTCCTTTTTCTTTTACAAACTTTTCATTTAATGGATAGTATGACGGGAATGCTAATAAATTTAAGAAGTACGGTACCGGTTTTTCTAATTCTACTTCTAGCGTGTAATCATCTACCGCCTTCGCTCCTAATTCAGTTCCAGGTTTTTCACCTTTATTAATCGCTTCTGCATTTTTAATATAGTAGGCAATAAACGCATATTCCGCCGCTGTGTTTTTATCAAGTAAGCGCTGCCATCCGTATACGAAATCTTTCGCTGTTACAGGATCTCCATTTGACCATTTCGCATCTTTACGCAGTTTAAACGTATATTTTTTACCATCTTCGCTTTTCGTACTTGATTCTGCAGCAGCCGGAATAGGCTTATTATCTTTATCAAGACGATATAATCCTTCCATTGTGTTCCCTAAAATTTGTGCCCCTAACGTATCAGTAGATTTAGAAGTGTCCATCGTCGGAATTTCTTGGTTTTCCGTACGATTTAATACTTGCTTCGCTGCATATTTAATATCAGATTTTTTTTCTTCCCCACTATTAGATGTAGTAGTCGTTTTCTTCTCTCCACCTGACCCAGAGCACGCTGTCAATGCAACGCTCATCGCTAAAACTGGTACTACAACTGCTGTTAACTTTTTCATCTTTTTTCTCTTCATTTTTATACCCTCCCCAATTATATGTACAATACCAACCCTTGAGAGACCCCTTGTTAACGATTTACTTTTCAGAAAATTATAACTAATATTATTCTACTCTATTTTCCGCGTTTGTAAATAGTTTTATTTTAAATATTCAGATTTTTTCTTCGTAATTTAGTAGGATTTATCCCCCATCTACTGTATGTACGTACTATACGCCTTATTCTTCTCTATTTAACTGAACTAAAAAAAGCATTTCAAAGTAGCTAAGCTACTTTAAAATGCTTTTTTAACTCTATTATTTTTCAGTCACGTATGCCCACTTAAAGCTAAATTCTGGACTGATATTATGTTTTACTACACCTTTTACATTTGGTTGTAAAACATAAGAATCTCCACGTTGATATAAAGGTACAATCGCTACATCTTCTTCAAGTAATGTTTTTTCAGCTTTTCCTAACTCTTCCCAACGTTTCTTTGCATCGCTCATTAATTCCGTTCCAGCTTTTTTCACCATGCCGTCATATTTAGGGTCAGAGAAGCTCATTTGGTTATGAGAATGTCCAGTCTCAAACATATCTAAGAACGTCATTGGATCTGCATAATCTGGATTCCAACCACCGTATGAAATATCATATTGTTGCTCAGATTCTAATTTTAGTTTTTGCTTAAATGGTTGAAGTTTAATGTTAACTGTTACACCTTTTAAGTTCTTCTCAATTTGGTCCTTAATATATTCTCCAACTTTTTTCGCATTACCAGTATCATAGTTTAAGAATTCAATTGTAACTTGGTCTTTACCTAGCTCTTTTTTCGCTTCTTCCCAAGCTGCAGCAGCTTTTTTAGCATTTGGTTTTAAACCATTTTTAAACGTTTCTTGGAAGTCTTTACCGTCTGGTCCAGTTGCTAAACCTTTTGGTACTAAGAAGTCAGCTTCTTTTGATCCATCATTTAAAATTACGTTTGCTAAATTCTTTTTATCAACTGATAGTGCAATTGCTTCACGTAACTTTTTACTCTTTAATGGTGTATCTTGTCCATCACGTTTTTGGTTCATACGAATGAAATACGTACTCACTTGTGAATATGTTCCGAATTCATCTTTCTTATTTCTGTATTTATCTACGAACTCTCCAGTTAATAAAGCAAAGTCAACTTGACCGCTATCATATAAATTGATAAGAGTTGCTGGTTCTTTAACAACACTGAAGTTAACTTCTTCAAGTTTTACAGTCTTTTTATCCCAATATTGATCATTTTTCTTTAATTGCCATCCTTGTTCATGCTTCCAATCTTTAAGAACGAACGGTCCATTATAAACTGTTGTATCAGACTCTATACCGAACTTCTCCCCTTTTTCTTTTACGAATTTTTCATTTAATGGGTAGTACGATGGGAATGCTACTAAGTTTAAGAAGTACGGTACCGCTTGCTCTAATTCAACTTCAAGCGTAAGATCATCTACCGCTTTCACTCCTAATTCAGCTACAGGTTTTTCACCTTTATTAACCACTTCTGCATTTTTAATTGGGAATGCGATAAATGCATACTCAGCAGCTGTTTTTGGATCTAATAGACGTTGCCAAGCATATACGAAATCTTTCGCCGTTACTGGATCTCCATTTGACCATTTTGCATCTTTACGTAGTTTAAATGTATATTTTTTACCATCTTCACTTTTCGTGCTAGATTCTGCTGCAGCTGGAATAGGCTTATTATCTTTATCCAGACGATATAATCCTTCCATCGTATTCCCTAGCATTTGTGAAGATACTGTATCTGTTGATTTAGAAGAATCCATCGTTGGAATCTCTTGGTTTACTGTTCGATTCAACACTTGTTTTGCCGCTAATTTTCCCTCTGACTTGCTATCTCCACTTGAGTTTGTGCTTGTCTTTTTATCTCCGCCTGATGTAGAACATGCTGTTAGTGCCATGCTCATTGCTAAAACCGGTACTACAACTGCTGTTAGTTTTTTCATTTTTTTCTTTTTCATTTTCTGTACCCTCCCTAATTCTAAACGATACCTATTTAAGAATTTTCTGATAATTCTGTTTTTCTTTATATACTTATCAGACGATTCTTACTACTTCTTATTCTACTAATTTTTTAAAATTTGTAAAGTATTATTATTGAAAATTTTTAAAAAATTATTTTCTTACAGTAATATTCATAAAAATTCCATATAGTTTTTTAACATCGTTTTTTATCGTTACATATACACTAATTTAATAGTGTTAATTATGTTTTCTAATAAATAGACTGTAGATTATCGTTAATAAATAATGTATATTTTAGAAATCTTTTTCTTACAAAAACAAAAAAAGCAGATATAAAATCTGCTTTAATTTTCCTCAATTTGTTTCGCACTTAATCCAAGATGTGTTCTGAGTGTATTACTCAAATTTTGTAAGTCTTTTTTATTAGGATTATAATAATATACACGCTGTCCATTTGGGCCATTTGGTAAATATAAATCATCACCATTTAGCTGAATCTTCTCAACTGAACAATCTAAACCATATTTATAAAAAGATAAAATATCATCCACTGCTAAATTTGTTTTAAAATCACCATCGACGGCCTCAACCATTTTCTCCAGTTTTGTAATAGACCCTACACTTTTTAATTTACTTAAAATCGCCTCAATAACAAGTTGTTGGCGCTGTCCCCTCATTGCATCACTATCAATATGACGAGTTCTCGCCAAAGCAAGTGCTTCTTCTCCCGTTAATTTTTGAACCCCTTTTTTCAAGTGAATCGTATCAGGTTCATCTTTACTATTTTGTTCAGTAAATTCAACCGGGACATCTACCTCAACACCATCGAGCCCATCAACAATTTTAATAAATGAACCAAAATTAAATTTCACAAAATAATCTACCGGCACTTGCAGTAACTTTTCTACTGCCTCAACAGAAGCTTGTGGCCCTCCATCTTTTCCGTTTTTAACGAAACCACTTCCATATGCATGTGTTATTTTATCTTTTTTCTTTTCGATTGGAACATATGTATATGTATCTCGTGGTATACTGGTTAACTTCACTGTCTTATCTTCTTTATTAAACGTAGCTAATAATAATGCATCCGTATGAAATGCACCATTATACCCCTTTTGCCGTTCTTGATTTTCATCAATTCCCATAATTAACATTGAAACGTTGTTTGTAATTGGCTTTACAGCTCTCTCACGTAAATTTGATTTTTCACCACGCGATAAGTTCAAATTAGATTTTTGTACGAGATTAGAAGTTTTCATATATACATAAGCACCATAACCAACTCCGCCAAATAGTAATACTCCTAACAATACACTTATTATCGTTGTCTTTTTATATTTTCGTTTATTTTTATTTTCTCTTGAAGGAGAGGTATTCTCCATATAGTTCCCTCCGTTTTCTATTCATCTAATATGTTTTTCAATTTTTCATAATTAGTGCTATCCTTTTGAAATACATTCTCTTTCAATCCTTTGTTTCTTTGTATCCATTCAGTCGTAATCGAATATTGAATCATACCTTCATGGAAACTAAGGAACTTCAACATAATCCCCGTATTTTTATCTACAACCATTTCAAATTTCCCTCTCAAATCTTCAGATGTACTTACAGGCATTTCTATGTTTATTACCCCTTCTATTTTGTAGCAATCGAGTCCAAGATACTTCGTTTCTTTATAACTCCAATCTTTATATCGAATTAATAGATCAGCAAATTCTGATTGAATACTGTACTTAGCGAATCCCACATATTCGTCATCATACCGTTTCTTCTCACCTGATTTTCTCAACAACCTTTCCGTAGGACTTAATTTTAATAGTTCATTATTTCTTGCTTTTGGGCTCCATCTCGTCTCTTTATACGTATTATTCTTATCATTAAACTCTTTTTTTCCGTCCTCGCTATAAATAATCGTGCTTTTTTTCGATAGTTTGTCTTCTTTAGATGAAATACCACTTTGTTTCTCCGTATCAATCGCATATTTATATGTTGTAGCAATTCTTGTAGAGCTAGAATATTCTTCGAATTGCCCTGAAACATTTTGGAAATGATCAATTGAATCAAGCATCTTTTGATGAATCTTTTCCTTATCTGGATAATTGACGTTCGACTTTATTTCTTCTTCATTCTCATAATCAGAAAACGCATTCTTCTTTACGTAATTAAACATCCCTCCATTTTGTGCAAAGCTCTGTATAGAAAACTCAGACATAGATACAATTGACAGTGTTAGAACAGCGGCACTAATAAACATCATATGTACTCTATAACTCTTTCTTTTTACAGGAAGATTACGAAGTGTATCATTAATTTTTTCGTTTAGTGCCTGTGGCAATACGGTATTATCTTTTTCTATTCTCTTTTTTAATTTTTCATCAAATGATTTTTCTTTATCCATTTTAACCACCTCCTACTCCATCTTTAATCGCTCTTCTAATTGTTCCCTTGCACGTGACAATCTTGATTTAACCGTTCCTTTTGGAATTTCTAAAAGCGTTGCAATACTTTCTTGATTCATATCTTCATAATAATAAAGTACAGTTACAGCTCTTAGTTCTTCCGTTAAAGACTGAATAGCATTACAAAGGTCAATATCTTCATATCGATCGAACGCCACCATATTACTATCATGATCCTCAATTACAATTACTTTTTTATAAGAGCGAATTATATTGTTACACTCATTTATTAAAATTCTAATGAGCCAAGTTTGAAAAAACTCTTCCTTTTTCAGTTTTTTTATATTTTCATAAGCTTTTAAGATTGTTGCCTGCATCGCATCCTCTATATTCGTCTCATCACGTAACATCGCCTTCGCAATGCGATACATTTTTACTTTTTCTGTATGTATAAGTGTCATAAAAGCCTCATGATTACCCTTTTTTGCTAAAGAAACATCCGTTTCTTCTTTTACAATCATCTTATATAAAGGAATTACTTTCACAATTGGTCCTCCTGTTTCAGCCTCACTTCAAATTTAACTTTACACGTATTAGACGGGGGAGCCTATAAAAAGGTTTATTTTTTTGAATATTTTTGTAAATTAAAAGATAAATATCCTTTTTAGGGTGCTACACAATAAACATATCGATTCAAATTCACAAACAAAAAAGTCCACTTTCACAGTGGACTTTTTACTTTATAACGGTAAATCTCTCTTTCTAAACACAACTATTGCTAACAAGAAGATGCAAACTGCTCCAACGGTTAACCCTAAACTTACCGGCCATATATTATATGATCCCTCGGCAATTTCTTTCGGACGAAACAGCGTGAATAATGATAGACTTCTCATCCATTCTAACTTATCACTTAATTTCCCTACCATATCTAATACGAAAAATAAGATTGTTAAACTTGCTGAATAACTAAGTGCCTTCCTTTCATCATTACATATACAAGAAAAGAAAAATGAATAGGCACTAACTACTAAAAATATGAGTCCTCCGACTATATTTATCTTCAAAAATAATTCTTTATTTAAGTTATTGTCTTTTAAAAACCATTCTGCACCTACTATACCCGCTACATACGTAACAAATACAATGATTAGTAGCCCCAATATGAGAACGGCAGCTTGTGTAATTGCAATTTGCACCCTTGATACAGGTGTTGCTAATAAATATGCCATCGCCCCTTTATCTACATGACGAGCAATTAAATGCGTTGCAACCGTGACACAAAAAATTGTTAAAATGATAATAAACAATAGACTATAATATTCACCAGCTAAAAAATCCATTACATTTTGAATCGGACTTTCCATTCCAACGATTTTTTTTACACTATCAGGCATGGCACTTATTAATTCATTTAACCCTTTCGCTGAAACCATCGATGGGAATATCCAAATTAATAACCATAAATAAAGAGCTGCACCAGTAGCATAACTCAAAATATTTTTTTGAGTTTCTTTCAAACTAGCTAAAAATAGTTGTTTATTCATGCTTTACCCCTTCTTTCTTCTCGTAATAATGCATAAATAAATGTTCTAAATCCGTCGCTCTCGTTTGAAGTGCCGTTACATTATAGTTTGAAAGTATTTGTAAAACAGTTTGATAGTTTCCTTGCACAATAATTGACGCCTCTCTACCTTTCACTCCTTCAAATTGCAAATCACATTGTTTAAGAGACTCGATTTCTTCTTGAGATGATACAGTTACATCTATCACCTGTCTTCTCATGCCTTGTAAATCATGAATGTTTTCAACTGTTACAAGGCGACCATCTTTAATAATAGCCACTCTGTCACAAGTTCTCTCAATTTCAGTGAAAATATGCGACGACATAAGAATCGTTTTTCCTCTTTGCTTTTCCTCTAATATTAAATCTATAAACACTTGTTGCATAAGTGGATCGAGTCCTGATGTTGGTTCATCTAAAATTAGTACTTCTGGATCATGCATAAATGCAGCAACAATCCCTACTTTTTGTTTCATTCCTTTAGACATTTTTCGAATTGGTGTTTTCACATCGAATTGCAGACGCTCTATCAAGTCATCACGTCTCTTCGTTTCCTTTAGCCCACGCATTCCTTGCATCAAATTTAAAAACTCTAATCCATTCATTCCTTCAATAAAAGAAATTTCTCCTGGTAAATAGCCAACTTCTCTTTGAATTTTCGCAGCATCTTCCCAACAATCTAATCCGAAAATTGTCGCTTTACCAGCCGTCGGTTTTATAAATCCCATTAAATTACGAATTGTTGTTGATTTCCCAGCACCATTTGGTCCTAAGTAGCCAAAAACTTCCCCTTCTTTCACTTCAAATGTAATATCAAACAAGCCTTTCCCATTTGAAAACTGTTTTGTGACATTTTGAACTGAAATCATAAGCCCACCTCATTTTTTGAAATATTTAATGTATGATATTTCAAAATTATTGTACTCCTCATCTTTCATATTCGCAACAACTTTTTGAAATATTTATATGTCCATATTTCAAAAATATTGTTTTCAATTATTTTTTCTTGTATATTTTAAATGAGGTGATTGTATTGAACGGCTTTGAAAAAGTGAAAGAAAAGAAAAAACGTGCCATTAAAGAGGCAGCCTTCGTATTATTTTCAGAACGTGGATTTAATGAAGTGAAAATAGAACATATTGCAAAAAAAGCAAACGTTTCTCAAGTTACAATTTATAATCATTTCGGAAGTAAAGATGCGTTATTTAGGGAACTTATACAAGAATTTATAATATCTGAATTTCAATATTATAAAGATCTTGCAGAAGAAAAATTACCTTTTCATGATATGATGCAAAAAATGATTGTAAAAAAAATGAATACGGGCGGATTATTTCAGCCTGATATGCTACTACAAATGATGCAAAGAGACGAAGAGCTCCGAGAATTTATTTATAGTTATCAAAACGAAAAAATCCTGCCTTGGTATTTAGAAATATTAGAACAAGCACAGCGCAAAAATGAAATTAATCCTCATCTTTCAAAAGAAATGATGTTACTGTACATTCAAATGTTCACTAAATTAGGTGATGATTTCGGGGCACAGCTTCTTGAAGGAGATCGAGAAAAACATATACAAGATATAGTTACAATGTTCTTTTACGGACTTTCTGTTCCGCAAAAATAAAAAAAGACACAGAATCGTGTCTTTTTTATTTTACCGAAATAACTCTACCAGTTTCACTACTTTCAATTGCCAATTGAATAAGTCTAATAACTTCCAAGCCTTCTTCTGCTGTTACAGGTGGTTTCTCACCATTTACAATACTATCTCTTACACCTTTATAATACATGTCATAACAGCCGACTTCTGTCGGAATACGCTCTAACTTTTCTTCCGTTTCTAAAATAGCAAAATTCTCTTCAGAGTCTGCTCCATAACCATTATCCCCTGGCTTCATTCCAGTTTTTAATTGTTCTTCCTGTGAATCCATACCATACTTCACGATAGAACCCTTATCGCCATGCAGTGTAAAATGTGGTCCAGCTTGTTTCACATAACTGCTACTATGTAAAATGACACGTTTTACTCCGTAGTGAAGTACGACATGGAAATAATCATCAATTTCTGCACCTGGTCGTTGTTTTATTACATCTGCATTTATCGCATCTGGTTTCCCGAATAATGATAACGCTTGATCCATTAAATGCGATCCTAAATCATATAAAATTCCTGAACCTGGTAAATTCTTTTCTCTCCAGCGATCACGTACATGTGGACGGAAACGATCGAAATGCGCTTCATATGCGTATACATTCCCTATTCTATTTTCTTGTAATAGTTTCTTTATCGTTAAGAAATCATTATCAAAACGACGGTTGTGATACACACTTAAAACGACATTATGTTGCTTCGCTAATGAAATAAGTTCTTCTCCCTCTTCAATTGAAACAACGAATGGTTTCTCCACAACAACATGCTTACCGTGTACAATCGCTTCTTTTACATATGGAAAATGAGTTGTATTCGGTGAAGTAATGACCACTAAGTCAATATCAGCTCGGTTTACTAATTCATCAATTGTACCAACAACTTCAGCATTTGGTAATGCTTGTTTCACTACTTCTTCTTTTGATGATAAAATAGCACGGATATCGTATTCTTCTATCGTTTGTAATAACGGGATGTGAAATGTTGTACTAGAAAATCCAAATCCTACAATCCCTACACCTATTTTTTTCATGTTGCCCCTCCATTTGTGAGAACGATTTCATTTCATTATTATAACAAGATTATTTTTATATACATAACGTTTTGCTCATACATACCTTTTCATAACTAAAAACCTTGCTAGTTATACACTAGCAAGGTTTTTTTCACATTTACTCTGTTCGTTTTTTTGTCCACGTTTCAATTACTTCACCAGTATCATTAACATCTAGTACTAAACTACCATTACTATACCGGTCTTTATTTCGAAACGCTTTCGGATCAATTTCTTCTACAATGTGTTTCCCTGTCTTCATGTAAACTAATTCATCATCTCGAACAATTTCAATACCGACAATACGGTACGGATTACGTTTTAACTCTTTAAAAATTACAAGGCCGCGCTTCGCCCTCGTTGATTTCTCAATTTCTGATGCCTTTATACGTTTCACAGCACCGCGCTGCGTAACGAGAATAAGTTGATCTTTTTCACCATTTAACGGTTTACCAGAAGCAACATAGTCATCTTCTTTTAAATTAATTGCTTTCACACCAGCTGCTCTTACACCAACTGGACTTACTTCTTCTTCATTGAATACAAGTGCATATGCACCATGTGTTGCAAGAACAATATCACTTGTCCCATCTGTCGCAAATATATCAACAACTTCATCATCTTTTTTCAAGTTTACAGCAACGAACGCCCGTGAATAACGCTGTACTTTATATTGGTTTAATTCTGTTTTCTTAATCATACCGTTTCGTGTAACAAATACGATAAATCGTTTTTCTTCTTCAAAATTCGGTACGACTGTTGCCCAAATTAACGATTCATCTCGCTCGAGTGAAACAAGATTCGCAACGTGTTGACCTAAATCTTTCCAACGAATTTCTGGCATTTCATACACAGGAAGATAAATATAATTTCCTTTGTTCGTAAATAAAAGAACGGTTTCTGTCGTGTTTGTATCGAAACGCTCAAGTAAGATGTCACCCTCTTTCATACCGAAGTATTTCCCGTTCGATGCATTATGC
Source organism: Bacillus cereus group sp. BfR-BA-01316 (assembly GCF_022664195.1). Lineage (NCBI taxonomy): Bacteria > Bacillati > Bacillota > Bacilli > Caryophanales > Bacillaceae > Bacillus > Bacillus cereus group sp. BfR-BA-01316. Next base: position 74,106 of record NZ_JAKUGX010000005.1, on the reverse strand, counting down.
GAACGCCAACCTGTTCGTTTCACATAGCCTTCTTTCGTTACAGTAACGATGACATCTTCTTGCGGAATCATAACTTCCACATCGATTTTAATTTCTTCAATTTCCTCTTCAATTATCGCACGGCGATTATCACTATATGTTTTCTTTACTCTCTTCAAATCTGTTTTTATAACTTGAAAAAGTCTTTTTTCACTTTGTAGAATCGTCTGTAACTCTATAATTTTCTTACTAAGTTCCGCTGCTTCTTGCTCTAGCGCTGTAATATCTGTATTCGTTAAACGATATAATTGCAGTGAAACAATTGCTTCTGACTGCGCCTCTGTAAATCCAAATTTCGCACTTAAATTATCTTTCGCATTACGCTTATCTTTAGACCCACGAATCGTTTCAATCACTTCATCTAAAATTGATAATGCTTTCTTTAAACCTTCTACAATATGCTGACGATTTTCTGCTTTTCTTAATTCATATTGCGAGCGTCTTGTAACAACTTCTTTCTGATGCCCAATATATGCATCCAAAATCTTAGGTAATGTCATAAGTGTCGGACGACGATTATTTATCGCTACCATATTAAAGTTGTATGGAATTTGCAAATCTGTATTTTTATATAAATAATTTAAAATACCTTCAGCATTCGCTTCTTTTTTTAATTCTACAACGATACGAAGACCTGTACGATCTGTCTCATCACGTACTTCAGCAATTCCATCTAGCTTTTTATCTATACGTAATTCATCCATTTTCTTAACAAGATTCGCTTTATTTACTTCATACGGAATTTCTGTAATAACGATTTGTTGCTTCCCGCCACGAATCGTTTCAACCTCTGCTTTTCCGCGAATAATAATTTTACCTTTACCTGTTTCATACGCTTTTTTAATGCCATCTATCCCTTGTATAATACCACCTGTAGGGAAATCTGGTCCTTTAATAACTGTTAATAAATCATCAACAGTACTATTCGGATTATCAATTCGCATCATCGTCGCATCAATTACTTCTCCAAGATGATGCGGTGGAATTTCTGTTGCATAACCAGCGGAAATCCCTGTAGATCCGTTCACTAATAAGTTCGGGAACATTGCTGGTAATACAACAGGTTCTTCACTCGTATCATCAAAATTTGACACGAATTCTACTGTTTCTTTATCAAGATCACGTAATAACTCAGATGCGATTGGTGATAACCGTGCTTCCGTATAACGCATTGCTGCTGCTGGATCCCCATCAACACTACCGTTATTTCCGTGCATTTCAACTAGAACATTACGTACTTTCCAAGTTTGACTTAAGCGTACCATCGCCTCATATACAGAGGAATCACCATGTGGATGATAATTACCGATAACATTACCTACTGTTTTAGCTGATTTACGAAACGCTTTATCATGTACATTTCCTTCTACATACATGGAATATAAAATACGTCTTTGTACTGGTTTTAAACCGTCACGCGCATCTGGAAGCGCGCGGTCTTGAATAATATATTTACTATAACGCGCAAAGCGGTCACCTAACACGTCTTCAAGCGGGAGGTCATGAAACTTCTCTGCCTGCATGTTATTCCACCTCCGTCTCCATAATCATTTCATTTTCTAAAATATTTCCTTCTTCTTGCATACCAAATTGTACATTACGCTCAATCCATTTACGGCGAGGTTCTACTTTATCACCCATCAATGTCGTAACTCGGCGCTCCGCTCTTGATGCATCGTCAATTTTCACACGAATTAACGTACGTGTTTCAGGGTTCATCGTTGTTTCCCATAATTGATCGGCATTCATTTCGCCAAGTCCTTTATAGCGCTGCAACATATAGCCTTTACCGACCTTTTTCGTTACACCACCTAATTCTTCATCAGACCATGCATATTCAATTACTTCACTTTTCCCTTTTCCTTTACTTACTTTATATAAAGGTGGAAGTGCGATAAATACTTTACCAGCTTCAATAAGTGGTTTCATATAACGGTAGAAGAACGTCAATAGTAACACTTGAATATGTGCTCCATCCGTATCTGCATCGGTCATAATAACAACTTTATCGTAGTTAATATCTTCAACAGCGAACTCATTCCCTACGCCGCCGCCAATTGCGTAAATAATCGTATTGATCTCTTCGTTCTTAAAAATATCAGCAAGCTTTGCTTTTTCCGTGTTAATTACTTTACCACGTAATGGTAGCACCGCTTGGAAACGACGATCTCGCCCTTGCTTTGCTGAACCACCAGCCGAGTCACCCTCTACTAAATACAATTCGTTTTTCTGAGGATTACGTGATTGTGCAGGTGTTAACTTCCCGCTTAAAGTACCTTCTGATTTTTTCTTCTTCTTACCAGTACGCGCTTCTTCTCTCGCTTTACGAGCAGCCTCACGTGCTTGTGCTGCTTTAATTGCCTTTCTCACAAGAAGTGTAGCTACATCCGGGTTTTCTTCCAAAAAGTAAGCTAAATGCTCAGATACAATTGCATCAATTGAAGAACGAGCTTCACTTGTACCTAGTTTCCCTTTCGTTTGCCCTTCAAACTGGAGTACGTCTTCTGGTACACGTACAGAAACAATCGAAGCTAATCCTTCACGAATATCTGTACCCTCTAAATTTTTGTCTTTTTCTTTTAATAAAGAAACTTTACGAGCATACTCATTGAACACACGTGTCATTGCTGTTTTAAATCCAGCTTCGTGTGTTCCACCGTCTTTTGTACGTACGTTGTTTACAAACGAAAGAATGTTTTCTGAGTAGCCATCATTAAACTGAAATGCTAACTCTGCTTCAATTCCATTTTGCTCACCAGAGAAATATACAACTGGATGAATCGAATCTTTCTCTTCGTTTAAGTATGAAACGAAAGCCTCAATTCCTGTTTCATAATGAAATACATCTTCTAAATCATTACGCTCGTCTTTTATCGAGATTTTCATTCCTTTTAATAAGAATGCAGATTCACGTAATCTCTCACATAATGTTTCATAGTTGTAATTCGTTGTGCTGAAAATAGTTGTATCTGGTTTAAAGTGCATCGTTGTACCAGACTCTTTCGTTTTCCCGATTTTCTCTAACGTCGTTGCAGGAATACCACCATTTTCAAAGCGTTGTTCATAAATGCTACCATCACGCTTAATCGTTACTACTAGCCATTCTGACAAGGCGTTTACAACTGATGCCCCAACACCGTGTAAACCACCACTCGTTTTATAGCCTCCTTGGCCAAACTTACCACCAGCATGAAGTACAGTTAAAATAACTTCAGGTGTCGGTTTTCCAAGCTTGTGCATTCCCGTAGGCATTCCTCGCCCTTTATCAATAACGCTAATACTATTATCTTTATGTATTACGACAGAAATTTCGTCGCCAAATCCCGCTAATGCTTCATCAACGGAGTTATCTACTATTTCATATACTAAATGATGCAATCCACGGCTATCCGTACTCCCGATATACATACCCGGGCGTTTTCGAACGGCTTCAAGTCCTTCTAACACTTGAATTGCATCTTCATTGTATTGGAACTGATGCTTCGCCAAACTCCTTGCCCCTTTCCTAATCAAATCAGAACATATGTTTCTATTATAGAATAACGCCTCGACTATAGTTTTGGCAAGTTATCTTATCTCTTTTATATACCATTTTCAATAGAAAAATCCTTGTTTTTTTTCACAAGGATTCCTCTAGGCTACTATTTCAGAAAAATAATCGTTTGTCAACGAGAAATGGATATGTATTCCAACATTATACATTCCAAACCTTTATCATGATCCAAATGATCAATATCCAAAACGGGATAACAAGTAACAATCCCCAAAAACAGCCTTTAAAAAATCTCATGATGAACACCTCGTTCATCCGCCCTACTTATGTAAAAAGCGAGGGCTGACTCAATCTTTCTATCTTTAAAGTCTATACTATTTTGTCATTACATGCTCTACTTTAATACAACGATCCATTATTACTGTATAGCCTTTTTCTTGTAAAAGTTTATATGTATCTTCATCTTGTACTCCTAATTGTGCCCAGAAAACATCTGCATCAATCTCTACAAACTCTTTCGCAACATCCTTTAAAAATTCTGAGCGACGAAATACATTTACAATATCAACATGTTCTTTAATATCCGTCAGTGAAGAAACCGCCTTTTCTCCGAGTACTTCATCTACTGTTGGATTTACTGGAATAATGCGGTACCCAGCATCTTGCATTGCTTTTGAAACCATATACGATGTGCGTTCTGGCTTATCTGATAATCCAACAACTGCAATCGTTTTACTTTTCTTCAATACTTCACCAATTTCCGTACGAGTTGGGTTTTCAATTGTCATAATTAATCCCTCCTATACCTTTATTATATCCGATAAAGAAAGTCTCTTTCAACATGAAAGAGACTTTCTTTATTCCGATTGATGTACGCTAATAAGCAGAAGGAAGAGAACTCTCCACTGATTAAAGTTTACATTTATTGATTTTTTGTAGCTGAATTATCTGCTAATGTAGCTGTTTTCGTCATTTTTTGACCGTTGCGGTAGAATGTAACTTCTACGTTCTCGCCTACTTTTTTCTTTTCATATAAGTATTTACGGAATTGAAGTGAATTTTCTACTTTTTGATCATCTAATGCTACTACAAGATCATATTGCTCTAAGCCAGCTTTTTCTGCCGGTGACACAGGATAAATTTTAGCTAATACAACGCCATTTGTTACTTCTTTTGGTACTTTTAATTGGTTTAATGCATAAGCTTGCACATCTTCTAATGAAACTACACCTACACCAAGAGCTGGGCGTTTCACTACTCCGTCTTTTTCAAGCGATTCAATAACTGGTTTTGCAACATTAACTGGAATTGCAAAACCAATCCCCTCAACTTCTTGCTGCGCAATTTTACTTGAGTTAATTCCAATTAATTCACCGTTTTGGTTAAATAATGCACCGCCACTATTACCAGGGTTAATCGCTGCATCTGTTTGAATAACTTGTGCTTGCCAGTCTGGACGTTTGTCCCCATCAATATCTACTGGAATTTCACGTTCTTTACTACTGATAATGCCTTCTGTTACGCTGCCATCAAATCCAAGTGGGTTACCGATTGCAATTGCTTTTTCACCAGCACGAAGTTTACTGGAATCACCTAAAGTTGCAACTTTATTAACAGTAGATCCATCAATCTCTACAACTGCTAAGTCTAACCAAGGGTCCTTACCAACTAATTTTGCATCAACTTGCTTTCCATCGCTCAGTTTAACAGCAAGTTTATTTGCACCGTCTACTACGTGGTTATTTGTTACAATATATGCTTTATTTCCTGACTTTTTATAAATAACACCTGATCCTGTACCAGCTGTTTGCTCTTGTTCTGCCTGTTGCATCGCAAACGGATCAATAGTCTTCTGCATATTAATTACACCAACTACAACATCCTTTGCGCCTTCAATCATACCTGGCAAATCTGTTTCGCCCTTCACTTTATTAACAACAGGAGCTACAGTACCTTCCACTTGTTGATTAGAGTTGAATGACGAAACTGCTGCCCCATTATTTTGCATCCATGGCATGTATGGTGCTGCAAAACTAATCGAAACCGCCCCGACTACAGCTCCAACTAAACCTGTGAAAAAATATCCTTTTTTACTACCTGATTTTTTCATTTCTCTCGTTTCACTATGCTCTTCATTTAAATTCGGTCCGTCGTAATATCCCATGTTTTATTTCCCCTCTCTGGTGAATTCGTACTTTCAGTATAGTCACAGTTTGTGTCCTTCTTGTGAACTCATCGTGAAATCCAATTAAAAAAATACTCCTATCTATCATTGTAGACAAGAAAAGTATTTTTTGTACATTCCACCTACAAAGGAGAGTGTAAATTTGCTATATCCCAAAGCCGAGATGCATAGTAACTTAAAGGTTATTCTTCAAATTTGTAACCTACTCGAATAACAGTGCCGATATGCTTCGCCTTATCTCCTAGCTTATTTCGCAGTTTTTTAATATGTGTATCAACCGTTCGGTCATCGCCGTAGTAATCATATCCCCATAACTGATCTAATAAATGTTGGCGTGACAACACAATTCCTTTGTTCTCCATTAAATAAACGAGAAGCTCAAACTCCTTATGTGTCAATATAATTTCTTCTCCATCTACTAAAACTGTTCTAGATAGTCGATTCACTTCTATTCCAGCTAAAGACATAGTATTCTCTTCTGATACTCCTACCGCTCCATCCGCACGTTTCAATAACGTCTTTGCACGAGCTACTAATACTTTCGGACTAAAAGGTTTTGTGACATACTCATCTGCACCTAGTTCAAAGCCTAGTAATGTATCATCCTCATCAGAACGTGCTGTCAGCATAATAATTGGTACCGCTGACTCTTTTCTAATTCGTCTACAAACAGACCAACCATCTATTTCTGGTAACATAATATCTAACATAATTAAATCAATTGTATGTTCAGCAAATAATTCTAGCGCTTTTTTTCCATCTTCCGCTTCGATTACTTCAAAGCCTTCATTACGAAAATAATCACTAACAATCTCACGTAATCTTCTTTCATCTTCAACAAGTAATACTGTTTTATTCATATAACCTATCCCGCCTTTTTACTCTTTCAATCGAATAATACGTTGATTGGAGCTTCCGCGAAATGGAAGTGTTAAATCTTTTTTATCAAGTTCAAATCTTCCATCGACCAAAACATCCCCATAATGTAACAATTCTATCATATCATTATTTTGAGCACTCTGTATCTCTTCTAACGTGTAACCTGTATAAATCCATAGATTTTTTTTCAAATCCTTCACTGCTTTTGCTACTTTTTTCACTTCAGCAGCTTGAAAAAATGGATCTCCACCTGAAAATGTTACATCGGTTAATGAATTTTTTTCAATCTCTTTCACAATTTCTTCTACCGTCATTTCAGTTCCATTGCAAACATTCCATGATTTCGAATTATGGCAACCGATACAACGATGCGGACAGCCCGCAAAAAACACGACTGTCCGCAACCCCTCTCCATCTACTACACTATCATGAATGATATTCATAACTTTCATTTATGCTTCACCCGATCCATCTCTTCACTACGTTTCGCGCTATTCCACTTTGACATATCTCCTACAAGATATCCTGTTATGCGGCGAATTCTTTCTATTTCATTCTCATCTTCATTTCCGCAGCTCGGACATTCATTCCCGATAATGCCATGATAACTACAGCACTTACAACGATCGACAGGATGGTTAATTGAACCGTAGCCTACGCCGTACTGCGCCATCGCTTGTACAATTTGCTTTAACGCCTTTTGATTATGCACAGCTGCACCATCTAGTTCAATATACGTAATATGTCCGCCATTACAAAGAGCGTGGAACGGTCCTTCTAATCGAATTTTATCTATCGCTTGAATATTGTAATACACCGGTACATGAAACGAATTTGTATAATAATTATGATTTGTCACACCGCTAATTTCACCAAATTCTTCTCTATCTTTCTTCACAAACTTTCCTGATAACCCTTCTGCTGGCGTTGCAATTACAGAGAAATTGAGTTGATGTTCTTCCGTCGCCTTATCCATTCTCTCTCTCATAAAGGAAATAATTTCATATCCAAGCTTCCACGATTCTTCATTTTCTCCATGGTGCTTTCCAGTTAACGCTACTAAACATTCTGCAAGACCGATAAAACCAAGACTTAACGTCCCTTGTTTTAAAATGGGTGCCACAGCATCTTCAGGTTGTAACGTTTCTCCACCGCGCCATACACCTTGTGAATATAAGAACTGAAAATCTCTTGCTCTCTTTGTACATTGATAAGCAAATCTCTCTAATAATTGCTTAACGCCCAAATCTAAGTAATAACTTAGCGCTTCAAAAAACGCTTCTGTTGAACCACTAATTAGCGCTAATTTCACTAAATTAATAGAAGTAAACGATAAATTCCCTCTTCCAATTGCTGTTTCTTCCCCATGTATATTAGACATAACACGAGTACGACACCCCATATAACATACTTCACTTTCAGGTCGCCCATCATAGTACACTGCATTAAACGGAGCATCTAAAAACGAAAAGTTAGGGAATAATCGCTCAGCTGTCGTTTCTAACGCTAATTCAAATAAATCATAGTTCGGATCACACTCTTCAAAGTTCAAGCCTTTTTTCATTTTGAAAATTTGAATAGGAAAAATCGGTGTTTCCCCTTTACCCAGTCCAGCTTGCGTCGCTTTTAAAAGTTGCTTAATTAAAAGTCTTCCCTCTTGCGATGTGTCTGTTCCGTAGTTAATAGAAATAAATGGTACTTGTCCCCCGCCCCTACTATGCATACTATTTGAATTATGAACGAAAGCCTCACACGCCTGATACGTATCATTTTCTGTTTCTTTCCATGCAAATTCCTCTATTTGTTCTTTCGTAAGCGGATATGACTGTAATCGTTTTTTATGTCTCTCTACTGTTTTTCTCACATATGGAGCTAAATCAATATCAAAGAGCGCAAACGATTGACCACCGTGCTGCATATTTTGATTCGCCTGAAAAACAATTGAAGAAAGCGCCAACGCACTTTTAATGTCTTGCGGTTGTCTCATATGTCCATGTCCAGTATGAAAACCGTGAGCAAGCATTTGCGCTAACGGAATTTGTGAACAAGTCGTCGTTCCTGTTGCATAAAAATCTAAATCATGTGGATATAATATATTTTGATCTATCGCTTTTTTCACTTGATCTGATAATAATTTTTCTACTGCATAATACTTTGCGCTCTCAGATGCGAACGTTCCCATTACTCCCATTGGAGATCGGCCATCTACATTTGCATTTTCCTGCATTAAATCTTGTTCATTACCGTGGATAATTGTCTCAAATACTTTCATTAATTCTTCTCCACGTACATTTTGTTTCAACATTCATAACCCTCCATCAACATGTTGTTGTCTTTTGATTAAAATCATACAACATATAGTTCTAGTGTTTTTGTGAAAAATGTAACATTCCTGTGAAAGTTTTTTTAAAAATTAATGACTTTTTCATTTATAAAAAAGAAATGTGCTCTTTACAAATGTATGGTACAATAAACGGGAAAAACTCTTTTTACCCTTTATCAACACATTTGTATAAAGGAGACTGAACTCATGGTTATTACATATCTTTTATTTATCGTTGCCTATCTACTCGGTTCGATTCCATTTGCATTAGTCGTTGGAAAAATCGGTTATGGAATCGACATTCGTGAGCATGGAAGCGGTAATCTAGGCGGAACTAATACATTCCGTACATTAGGGAAAAAAGCAGGTTTTATCGTAACAATTGCTGACATTTTAAAAGGTACATTAGCAACAGTTCTACCGATTATTTTCGGGTCAGATATTCACCCACTATGGTTTGGATTAGCCGCTGTTCTTGGACATGTCTATCCGATCTTCGCAAAATTCCGCGGGGGGAAAGCAGTTGCAACTTCTGCCGGGGTATTATTATGCTATTCACCAGTTGTTTTTGCAATATTAGCTGTTGTCTTTTTCAGCCTTTTATTTACAACAAGATACGTATCACTTTCTTCTATGGTAACAGCTGTCGTTGCTGTTATTGCATCCATTGTTAGCGGGGATAAAATCTTCATTATTGCGATGTGTTTATTAGCAGGTATGGTTATTTATAAACACCGTGCAAATATCGGACGAATTATAAATAAAACTGAACCAAAAGCAAACTTTTCAAAAAAGCAAAAATAAGATCGTAACCCACATAACGCAAAAAGAAAACGTGAAGCATATTAATAGCGTCTTTTTGCGTTATTTTTTATACTAAAGAAAAAGCAACATAATTTGGAGGAACTATACATGAATCTTTCCGTAACAAAAGAAGCAGCACAATGGTATAAAAACGAATTACACTTACAATCAGGTGAAACACTACGCTTTTTCGTACAATACGGTGGTTGCAGTACTGTGCAAAAAGGACTTTCTTTAGGTATTCGTAAAGATGACCCTGCGCACCCTGCTGTTCAAATTCAAGAAGAAGGTATTAACTTCTTTATTGAAGGCGATGATGAGTGGTTCTTCGATGGACATAATTTATTAGTTACACTTAACGACGGTGATGATTTCCCACAATTTAATTATGAAAAATAAAAAAACGTGGCTTCTGCCACGCTTTTTTTATTTCTTTTTAATTTCCTCATATTTCGCATACCACTCAGGATATAATTTTTTAAATGATACAGGGCGGAACCCTTCTTTTTTCGCACAAATATTCGTTGTACTTGCAGTAATACAAAGCTCGCCATCACCGTTATAAATTTCATAACCATATACAACACGAAGCGGGCTCACAGTATCAATCCACGTTTTCACAATTGCTTTTTCTCCGTAACGCATCGCTTTACGATATGAAATTTGCAAGTCTAATACAGGAGAGATAATTCCCTCTTTCTCCATTTCAACATACGAAAATCCTAATTCTTGTATAAGTTTCGTGCGCCCAAGTTCTAGCCACACTAAATAGTTTGAATGGTAAACAACACCCATCTGGTCTGTTTCCGCATAGCGGATTTCAACTTCATGTTCTGCTACAAACATTTCTATTCGCCTTCTTTCACTTCTGCTGCCTTGCATACATTTAATCATAATACAGCGGAATCAAAAATAAAATAAAAACAGTGAATCTTTTATCGAAAGGGGCAAGCACATGATTCAAATTGTAACTGTTCGTAGCGGTGATAGTGTATATAGTTTAGCTTCAAAATATGGATCTACACCTGAAGAGATTGTAAAAGATAATGGACTAAATCCAGCCGAAACACTCGTTGTTGGTCAGGCACTTATCGTTAATACAAAAGGCAATAACTATTATGTACAGCCTGGTGACAGCCTTTATCGAATTTCTCAAACATATAATGTTCCTCTCGCCAGTTTAGCTAAAGTCAATAACCTATCATTAAAATCTATTCTCCATGTCGGACAACAATTATATGTACCAAAAGGAACAAAACGAGCAGCAGAATCCATTGCTTATTTACAACCTTCAACAATACCGATAAAAGAAAGTTTAGTAAATGCTACACGTGCTATTAATCCATTTTTAACATATTTAGCCTACTTCAGCTTTGAAGCAAAACGAGACGGCACTTTAAAAGAACCCACCGAAACAGCTAAAATCGCTAATATTGCAACGCAAGGTAAAACCATCCCTATGCTCGTTATTACAAATATCGAAAATGGAAATTTCAGTGCCGATTTGGCATCTGTTTTTTTACGTGACGCAACGATTCAAAACAAATTTATTACGAACATTTTGCAAACAGCTGAAAAATACGGTATGCGAGACATTCACTTTGATTTCGAGAATGTAGCACCTGAAGATCGCGAAGCATATAATCGTTTTTTACGAAATGTAAAAACACGCTTACCTAGCGGGTACACATTAAGTACAACGCTTGTACCGAAAACAAGTTCCAATCAAAAAGGGAAATTTTTTGAAGCTCATGATTATAAAGCACAAGGACAAATTGTTGATTTCGTCGTCATTATGACATACGACTGGGGTTGGCAAGGCGGGCCACCGATGGCGATTTCTCCTATTGGTCCTGTGAAAGAAGTACTTCAATATGCAAAATCTCAAATGCCACCACAAAAAATTATGATGGGGCAAAATTTATACGGTTTCGATTGGAAACTGCCATTCAAACAAGGAAATCCACCTGCAAAAGCAATTAGCTCTGTTGCAGCTGTTGCACTAGCTCGTAAATACAATGTTCCTATCCGCTATGATTTCACGGCTCAAGCTCCACATTTTAATTACTTTGACGAAAACGGCGTCCAACATGAAGTTTGGTTTGAAGATTCACGGTCCGTGCAAAGTAAATTTAATTTAATGAAAGAGCAAGGAATAGGCGGTATTAGTTATTGGAAAATCGGTTTACCGTTCCCGCAAAATTGGCGTTTACTCGTTGAAAACTTTACAATCACGAAAAAGGGCTGACTTTTGTCAGCCCTTTTTGTACATTCTGTTAAGACTCATCTTTGATTTCACTTTTTAATGAATCAATACTTTCTAAACGTCTTTCATTTTTCGCTTCAATGGCAGCACGATCTTTTCCATTAGAAAGTTCCGCTGTTTCTTTTGCTTCATTAAAATTATCAATTGTATTTTGCACCATCTCTTGTAATTTTTCAGCATTGTCACTTCGATTGTCTGGATTCGGCATTTACTTCCCTCCTAATTATAAATACATACCATCTTAAATTACCTATATCCCTTCAAATCTATACATAAAAAAGGAGAATGCAACATTCTCCTTTTCTTTAACCGTTATCTACAATCGGTTGTTTACCAGTTTGATCTTGCATTTGCTTCCCTTTATTTCCACCAGCTTTTTTCGATTGTGTTCCAATTTGATTTGGTGCAAAGTCTTTTGAATTCTTTTTTGGATTACCCATTACTATCGCCTCCTTAACACTAGTATCGTACTAGTGTTAAGAATTATTCAGCCTGTTTAAAAAGTTGCATTTCATAACGTTTTTCAATACGTTTTTCAATTCGATCGATTGCATCACGATCGCTTAATAATTGTTGTTTATTTTCATTTACAAGCTCTTCAAACGATCTACGGCGACTTCTTCTCATGCTGCTCACCCTTTCTTCTACGTTTTCTTATTACATAGTATGAGCAAATGAAAAACTCTTTAATCAGATTTGCAAGAAAATTTCATGTTTTGATAAAAAATCCCATGCGCATATGTTGCACATGGGATTTTTTACACCATCATATTTAAATATTTTGTAATTTCTTCATCCGCATTTACTTTATTTGCTCTATATTCATCCAGCGCTCGGAATACAGAATCGTATTGTTCTACAATGTAGCTCTCTAACTTCAAAATATCCTCTACACTGTCAATCATAATTCTCGTGTTGCCAATCTCACTTTTCAATGCTGCCTCGTATGTTAAGCTCGTACAAATTTCTCTTACATCGTCTTCCATTTTTTCTGTTAACACATATTTCTTTCGCCCTTTGACCTTTAACCTTATAATTGGGTAAAAAGCTTTTATATCTAAATAACTCCCCACATTCATACAGCGAATCCATTCAATATTACGTTTATTTCGTACAAGCATTTCTTTTACCGCTTCAAATACCGCTGTTTCATCAAGTACTTCCTTATTCGCTTTTCTTTTTCCTTCTTCTTCAACCGCTGCACATTTTTGATAAACAGCTGCACATGTAATACAATCGTCAAATGCATTATGAGAACTTAAACGAATTCCAAGCATTCGTTTTAACGTTTCAAGTTTATGATTAGGCGCATGCTTCATATATTTTTTCGCTAAAAACACAGTATCGATAACTTTATTTTTCGGCTCAGGTAGTCCAAGCATATTTACATTACTCTTTAAAAAACGCATGTCAAAAGAAGCATTGTGTGCCACTATAACATTTGCGTCTAAAAACGCTAAAAATAACGGTAATACTTCTTCAATTGTCGGTGCGTCTGAAACACGATAATTTGTAATACCTGTTAAACTCGTTATCCGGCTCGGAATTGGACGCTCTGGATTCACATACGAAACAAACTGATCTACTAGTTCATGATTGTGATATTTCACTGCTGCTACTTGAATAATTTTATCATTATAAGGGTTAAATCCTGTTGTTTCAAAATCAATTACAACATAATCTAACGGTAAGGATACATTCCCCACTCCATACACTCCTTCATCTATTAACGATTATATTTCTTTTACCCCGATTGGTGCAGGCTAATAATCAGCGGGGGATGAACACCTCCCCCACTGATTAAAGTTTCACTTTATCATATCACGAAGTTATCACTACTTGAAAAAGAAAAGGCAGAAATGGCCACTTCCCATCTCTGCCTTCTCACTTATTATTTTAATTTCTCAATCCGTTTTTCCATCTCTTTTTGTGTCATTGGTCCAATAAACTTATCTTGAATGACCCCTTTTGTGTCTATAAAATAAGAGGTTGGGATCGTAATTACTTTATACGCTGTTGTCACATCAATGTTCTTGTCCAATAAAATAGGAAAAGTAATTCCTTTTTCCGCAGCAAAGTTCCTTACCTTATCTTCTCCCCCTCCTTTTTCTGAAGGAGTATAGTTTATAGCTAAAATTTCTACGTTTTCTTTATGTTCTTTATAAAAGGCCTCCATATCAGGCATTTCTTGCTGACAAGGCCCACACCACGTTGCCCAAAAGTTTAAAATAACTTTCTTCCCTTTTAAATCAGATAACTTTATATTCGTTCCATCTATCTTTGGTAATTCAAAATCTGGTGCGCTCTTTCCAATTTCAATACCGTTCCTTGCGAAAATCTCTTTCATAGCAGCTTCACTTTTGGCAGGCTTTTCTTGTACTACTTGATCCTCTTTACCAAACTGTTCATAAGCTGCATATCCCGCTAAACAAAGTAACACTACAATAATGGTAAGCTTCCGCCACATATTATATCACCCTTACGTGTTTATCTTCTTATTACATAATTAACTACATACTATATACCTTATTTTAGCTTATACGGACAAGCTTGGAAATATTCACATTCGAAATAGTTAGAATATTTTAAGTTAGCATGAAATTTTTACCTTTTTATCATATAATTAGAAATACATACAAAATCTTCGAGGTGATATGTATTTTACAATTACTTATCAACCCTTTTACTTTTGTTTTTTTCACTTTACCATTACTATGTATTTTTTTTAGCACCTTACTATACAAATTCAAATGGGCTGCTATTATTATTTCTTTTGCTATTCCACTTATATTTTTCATTATCGTCTCTGAATTTGATATACACATAGCTTTACAAAACTTAGACGCTTGGATTGTTTATAGTGCTGTTTATTCTGTACTTTCCTACATAATAGCAGCGCTAATACGAAGAAAACTACACATGTAAAACCTTCAAAAAGGGGGGCTATTTTTATGAATTTATTTGAAAAAATACTATTATATATTCTTAGTTTTATATTTTCCCCAATCGGGATTATCGCTTGGATCATCTCGCTCTTCAGTAAAGATCCTGAGAAAAAGCAAGTTGGACGCATTTGTCTCTATATCGCTTTAATCTCATTTATCCTTTTAGCCGGCCTCGGTATTGTTAGTTTTTTCACGATGACTATCACCACCACTACTATACAATAGTTACAGAAAGGATGATTATTTTGGGAGAACACCCTATTAGTAAAGAACTTCGCTATATACGAATATGTTTAGTTGTTTTAGTAATCGTTCTTTTATTTTTCAACGGTGAGAGAGTCGTTGAAATTTCTACAAATCACGATTCCATAGAAAATGTTTCCACCAGTAATATGACACAGATTGCTGAAAATACATGTGCTATTCAAGAATATAATCCATCACTAAGTAGCGAACATACGGTCAAAATTTCCAAATATAACCCAGATACAAATCAACTTACTTTAGTCAAAGAATTTAGTACTAGCGATCCTGAATCTTATACGTATCAACTTAATAAGACTGAATAAAGATAAGAACGCTACATAGCTCCTATCTTTTTGTTTGCATCTCTTTGCACAATGAGTTGCAATTTAATAATTCTTTAGGATTCCCACATTCCACAATAATTCCATTCTTCATGACAATAACCCGATCAGCTATCATCGCCCTCTCCACATCATGTGTCGTCACAATTCTCGTTACGTTTTCTCCTAACCCTTCAATCATATTCCAAACAGCTTGTTGATTACTCGGATCCAATCCAGCAGTCGGTTCATCTAAAATAACGATGTTCGGCTCTGTTACAATCGCTCGCAGTAATGCAAAACGCTTTCTTTCTCCTCCCGAAAACTCTTCTCCACTTTTGTGCAGTACAGTATGGATTCCTTCCGATAAGTTTTTTAAGATTGGCTTCATATTTACAAGTCCAATACTTTTTTTAAACTGTTTTTCTATGATATCTTCTTGAAAATGTATATTCTCTTTTACTGTCGTCCGAAAAAAACGCGGTTCCTGCCATACAGTAGTCATACGAGCTTTCTTACCGTAATAAGCAACCTTACCACTTGACGGTTTATATAATCCTGTTAATAACTTTAATAGGGTTGTTTTCCCAGCACCACTTTCTCCCACAATGATAACAAGTTCACCTGGATAAATTTGCAAATCAATATTTTTAATTCTATACTTCTCTTCACCGTTCTCTTGAAATGAAACATTTTTCAACTTCATTCCCATCGCTCTTTCTACATTCCTATCTTCAGCTCGTATATATAAAAAGCAAAAAATTCGATTTGCCGAAGCAATAGCAACTTGTGTCATCATCAATAAATCACTCGCATAACGAACAGGGAAAAATAACATCTCAATTGTAGCTAATATCGCAACGAGTGATCCAACTTCCATATCCCCTTTCATTATTTTTTGTGCTCCTATAATAAGAACAACTATATATGCTCCTGTTTCTATTACCGTTCCTACTATCCCAATACCATGTTGCATCATCGTCTTCTTTACTTCTGTTTTATAAGATTGTGCCGTCACTCCTTTAAATAAGCCAATGGCCCATTCTTCTTTTTGTAAACTACGTAAATCTTGTGTACCTTTTACAAACTGTGACACTATCTCTACAACACTTGATTGATTTTTTTGAGCAATACCCGCAATATCCCTTACTTTCCCCCCCATAAGCATTGGAACAATTGCACTTAAAAATAAAAATGGAGTCACCCACAATATAAACTGTGTATCTATATGTTGCAGTGCTATGATCGCACCAATAAATTGTGCAATAGCGTGTATATATTCTATTAATATAGATCCATATAATCTGACCCAGTTCGGAATATCAGACACGACCAAAGTTTCTAACTCCCCTTGCTTGATCTTCTCGCTCTCTTCAAACGGTAGTGAAAAAAAATGACGTAATACATCTATACGCTTCTTTCGTAATATTCGTTGACTCGCTTTTGAGCTTATATAATCAAATAACAAGTTATTTACCCACATCATAAAGCGGCTACCCGCAAACAAAGCGATATATACATACGCACCTTTTAACTCCCGCTGAATAAGGTTATCTACAATTAATCCCATTAAAAGCGGTCTAGATAAATTTAAAATGGCAGCTACTATCCCGCTACAAATCGCACTAATTAGCAATAGCTTTTCTTGTAATAGCGGCAACATTATTCTTCTATACTCATTCATTGTCATTCCTCCAATTTTGCATAATAAAAGGAAAGGGATGAAACCATTTGGTTTCATCCCTTTCCTCTTTGTTTACTCATATTATTTTAAAAACCTAAGTTCCAAAACATAAAATAAAAATCACTACTTTATCTGGGGATATTCTTCTGCCAACGACCTATTAAATGCCGATATGTATTACTATATAAGTTTTATTAAAATAGCAAGTGTATTTATTGTCATATGAACAACAATAGGAACAATTAATCTATTAGTTTTTACATATAAAAAAGCATACACCAATCCTGCTAAAGTATAAGGAATAACACTTGCTAACTCCATATGAAGTAAGGCAAATACAAGAGACGTAATTAAACAAGCAATGTAGACATTTGTTCGTTTGCGTAACGTATCAAGAATGATTTTTTTTGTTAGAATCTCTTCCATTATAGGCCCCAAAATTGCAATATTCACTATTCTAAATGGGAAAGATATAAAATTGGTTTTTATCATTTCTGAGTGTTCTGAGTTAGGATCCATATTAAATACAACAATAGCTATTAATCCATAAATAGCTTGAACTAAAAAATAAATAAGAACACCATAGATACACCATAATATAGTTTTTTTGGGCGGATAAGCATTTGAAGAACCTTTTTTAATATCAGGTTTCATCAATATTAAAATTACTATGAAAGCTAAAAAATAACCGAAGATTCTACCGTAGGCATTGGCTGCTTCCTTTGTAAAATTAAATAAATTTATAAAAAGCGGCTCGAATAAATAAATGGAAAAGTAAAGTAATATGTAAGTTATTATGACTCCCCAATACCTTTTTGTCATATTCCACCTCCTTTTAATTTTGTATTATGTGAATCCTCCCTCTCTACATACGAGTTTCTTTGTTCATTTCAAAAAACACCACCTTATCATCTGAATATTCCTTACATTTAATTTTACCATTAACATGGGCTATGCAACTTTAAATCTCCCTTAATTTTACAAAAAACTTTAATCCATCCCACATTAACTGACAATAAGTTTTCCACTTAGAGACCTTTAAATATGCCGATGTTTTTTCATACTAAAGAGGGATGAGAAAATCTCATCCCTCTTTAAAATATACATTCAACAAATATTGTTGAATCTTTTTAGTTTGACACTTTAGACTCTTCGATTTTCTCACGAAGAACCATTTGTAAAATACCACCGTGACGGTAGTAATCAATTTCAACTTCACTATCGAAACGAGCCACTACTTCGAATTGTTTTTCTTTGCCTTCTGCATCGATTGCAACCACTTTTACAAGATCGCGTGGTCTAACCGTTTTGTCAATTTGAATTTCAAATGACTCGTCACCAACAAGACCTAATGTTTCAGCGCTGTCGCCATCTTTAAATTGTAATGGTAATACGCCCATTAATACTAAGTTACTGCGGTGAATACGCTCGAAGCTTTCTGCGATTACTGCTTTAATACCTAATAAGTTTGTACCTTTCGCAGCCCAGTCACGAGAACTTCCCATACCGTAGTCTTTACCGGCAACAACTAGAAGGCCTGTGCCATCTTCTTTATATTTCATAGCAGCATCATAGATAGATGTTACTTCACCAGTTGGCCAATATGTTGTATATCCGCCTTCTGTTCCTGGTGCGATTTGGTTTTTAATACGGATATTTGCGAATGTACCACGCATCATAACTTCATGGTTACCACGACGAGAACCGTAAGAGTTAAAGTCAACTGGTTGTACGCCGTTTTCTAGTAAATAACGTCCAGCTGGCGTGTGCTTACCAATTGAACCTGCTGGTGAAATATGGTCTGTTGTTACAGAATCACCAAATTTACCAACTATGCGTAAACCTGATAATGTTTCAACTTCACCTGGCTCTTTAGATAGTCCTTCGAAGAACGGTGGGTTTTGAATGTATGTTGAATCATTATCCCAAGTATATAAAGCTTCATTTGAAGTTTGGATTTCATTCCAGCGCTCATTGCTGTTAAATACTTGTGCATATTCTTTTTTGAACAATTCAGATGTAACAACACTTTGAACTACATCTTCAATTTCTTTAGCTGATGGCCAAATATCGTTAAAGTAAATAGGGTTACCATTTGCATCTTTACCGATTGCATCATTTTTCAGGTCGATATCAACAGTACCTGCAAGCGCATATGCCACAACAAGTGGTGGTGATGCTAAGTAGTTAGCTTTTACAAGTGGGTGAATACGACCTTCAAAGTTACGGTTACCAGATAAAACAGATGTTACTAATAAATCGTTTGCTGCGATTGCTTCTTCTAATTCCTCTGCTAATGGACCAGAGTTACCGATACAAGTCGTACAGCCGTAACCAACTGTTTGGAAACCTAATTGATCTAAATACGTTGTTAAACCAGACTTATCTAAGTACTCTGTAACAACTTTAGATCCTGGTGCTAATGATGTTTTTACGAAACCAGGTACTTTAAGTCCTTTTTCAATTGCTTTCTTCGCAACTAAACCTGCTCCAATTAATACGTATGGATTTGACGTATTTGTACAGCTTGTAATCGCAGCGATTGCAATTCCGCCTGTTTTCATCGTTACTTCTTGATCTTTCAATGTAACTTTCACTTCTTTATCAAACTCTTGCTCATTGAATCCAAGTCCTTGTGTTCCAACTGGTGCTACAACAGCTTTATGGAACTCCTCTTTCATATTTGAAAGTGGGATTAAATCTTGCGGACGTTTCGGTCCAGAAAGATTAGATTCAATTGTATTTAAATCGATTTCAACAAGATCAGTATAGATTGGATCTTTACTGTCTGCTGTATAGAATAAGCCATTTGCTTTACAATATTCTTCAACAACGCGAATTTGCTCTTCATCTCTACCTGTTAAACGTAAGTATTCTAATGAAATGTCGTCGATTGGGAAGAATCCACAAGTTGCACCGTATTCTGGTGCCATATTTGAAATTGTTGCACGGTCAGCTAAAGGCATGCTCTTTAGTCCATTACCGAAGAACTCAACAAATTTACCAACTACACCTTTTTGACGTAACACTTGTGTTACTTTTAATGCAACGTCAGTTGCTGTTGTACCACTTGGAAGTGTACCAGTTAATTTCACACCGATTACTTCAGGTACTGGGAAATATGAAGGCTGTCCAAGCATTCCTGCTTCTGCTTCAATACCACCAACGCCCCATCCAAGAACACCGATACCATTAATCATTGTTGTATGTGAGTCTGTTCCAACTAATGAATCTGGGTATGCAACTAAGTCACCTTCAGCATTTTTCACCGCATGAACAACCGGTGCTAAATATTCAAGATTTACTTGGTGTACAATACCTGTTGCTGGTGGAACTGCACGGTAGTTATCAAATGATTTCTGTGCCCAGCTTAAAAATTTATAACGTTCTTCATTACGTTTAAACTCTAAGTCCATGTTGAATGCAAGCGAGTCTGCCGTACCCGCTCTATCAACCTGTACAGAGTGGTCAATTACAAGGTCTACAGTAATTTCAGGATTAATTTTATCAGGATCCCCACCCATGTCTGCCATTGCTTTACGAAGCGAAGCCAAATCTACAACAGCTGGAACACCTGTGAAGTCTTGTAAGATTACGCGAGATGGTTTAAACGGAACATCGATATCTTGAACATCTTTCGTTCCCCATTTCGCTAAATTTGTAACGTGTTCTTCTGTAATTACGCGTCCGTCTACTTGACGAAGTACAGATTCAAGTAAAACTTTAACGGAATATGGTAATTGAGATACGTTGCCAACCCCTGCGTTTTCAAGCGCTTTCAATTGATAATAATGATACGTCTTTCCATCTAGTTCAAAAGTTGCACGTGATTGAAATGGATTATGTTTGACCATTATGTTTCCCCCCTGTTAAACGTGACTAATTTGTCTGAATATAAAATGTAGACAAACTTTTCAATACCTTACGATAATATCTTATTACAACTTTCTAAATAAGTAAATAATAAGAAACTTATGGATTATAATAAGTTTTCTTTATATTTCTAAATTTGAATAGTGTCCATGCTCCTTATAAATACTATTATTGTAAAGTAAAGCACTCTACTTTACGTTCATATATGTTATGAACAACTCATGATTCATCTATAAAAAACATTGTAGAGGTGAGAAAAAATGGGTAAACGAAAAGCAAATCATACTATTTCAGGAATGAATGCTGCATCCGCCCAAGGGCAAGGAACTGGTTATAACGAAGAGTTCGCAAATGAACCTTTAACACCTGCGCAGCGACAAAATAATAAGAAACGAAAAAAGAATCAGTAACGAAAAATCCCAAAAGGTACGCCTTTTGGGATTTTTTTTAATGCTTATAACGTAGCAACTCCGAAACCGTCACAAATCGATACCCCTGCTTTTTAAGCTCAGGTAAAATTTTTGCTAATGCCGCCACTGTTTGACTACGATCACTTCCCCCATCGTGTAACAGTACAATATCTCCACTTCTAGCATTTTTCACAACATGATTAACAATGGATTCAGTACCTGGATTTGCCCAATCACGTGGGTCTTGGTGCCATGACCATAAAACAATTTGATATCCAGCTTCTTTCGCTGTTGTAAATACAGCATCATTAATATATCCACCTGGTGGACGGAACAATAAAGGCTCTTTCACCCATTTTTTAAAATATTTCTTTCCATTTAAAATATCATTTTTCAACTTTTCGTCTGATGAATTATTCGCATACAAATGATTCATCGTATGATTTCCAATTTCATGTCCCTCTTTTAACACTTGCTTTACTAAATACGGATTACGCTGAACTCGAAAGCCAATCATAAAAAAAGTCGCTTCCGCTTTATATTGACGTAATAATTCTAATACTTGCGGTGTATAAGTTGGGTCCGGTCCATCATCAAATGTAATTGCGATAATTTTTTCATTATTTGGCACTTCCCATGTTACATAGCCAGTTGGCTCTAACTCTTTTCTTAACAACATTTTAGCTTCCACTTTGTCCACTTGAAATATATGTACTGCACAAATTAAAGAAAGAATTGATAGAATAATTTTTTGTTTCAGCATAGTAGCACTAAAAGTAATGAGGTTGTTGAATTCACAACAACCTTTTCACTTTTCTATTTGATCTACATTTCGCATAATATTTTGGAGATTACTTTCATATTGCTCAAGTTGTGGACGCTGTGTTTCTGATGCTACTTCAAGTGCATTTTGAATCTGTTCGTACGCCTCCTGAACTTCTTGGCGCAACTCTTTTAAGTCATGACCGTAATTCGGATCATTTTTCACAATATTATTGAATGTATTTTCCGCTTGAACAAATCCTTGCTCTGCGGCCTGAAAAGCTTGTTGCTTATCTTTATGATACGGCATAGCACTTTCCCCTTTCTATATTATATTAATTAGTCCTACTTATCTTTACCCTTTTCCCGAAAAACATTCTCGTATAAATTCGCAAACTTCTCTCATTCTAAAGAGGAAGAGGAGGTGTAAAATACAATGGGTAAAAACAATAATCAATCAAATCGTCAAAACGAGAAAAAAGGGCAATCTTCTGGACAGCCCGAACCTTTAAGTGGATCTCATAAAGTTAAAAATCGTAATCATTCACGTCAAAAAAACCATGCACATCATGATATGTAAAACAAAAACATTCACACACACTGCATCTTACACATAAAATATTTATATTTTTCTATTTGTTCTTCACCTCTATTTCATTCATGCATAACATAGTATGAATTGAGATTTTACGGAGGGTGTCTTTCATGGGCAAGAAAAAGAAGGATTGTCTTTTTCATGTTGATGGTTTCGAAGAATGGATGGATCAATTTTGTTCTGATTCTTGTAGTAATTTTAGTTTTCCAAATCAAATTCATATTGACCTTTGTGAAACAGAACAAGAATACATTTTGGAAACAGATGTACCAAATGCAACTGCACAAAATGTACTCATTAAAAAGATGGAGACAGGCCTAAACATTTGCATACTTCATAAAAACACTTCTTTACAGCGGATCATCCCTTTACCTGCTAATATCATTTATAACAAGATGCTAGCCTGTTTAGAGAATGGATATTTAGCTATTCATATTTCCAAAAATGAAGTTGCCAATACGCATGAAAAGAAAGTCTTTTTTCGAATTAAGGATTGATATCAATACAAACATAAGCCCCAGCAACCTTTTAGTTTGCTGGGGCTTATGTTATTTCGCACGTATTTCTATTTTAGAATTTCTAATATATCTTTTTTTCATTAAGCTTTTTGTAACTAATAGGACTGGAAATGCAATGGTTGAAAAAACAGCTAACATAAAAAATACTATAAAGCCATTTTGATATCCATAATGATCGAGAAGTATCCCGCCAAACCAAGGACCAATTACTCCTCCAATTCCTGAAAAGCCCATAGCTCCAAAATATGTCCCTTTCAAATGTGAAACAGCTATCTCATCAATAAATACATCTGTCATTGAAAACATTAATACTTCTCCGAATGTAAAAATAATTGTACATATAGCAGCCCCTAACATAGATTCTACTAGTCCAAATCCAAACAATCCCCCGCTCACAAATAACGTTCCTACCATAATAGACGCTAATGGCGTATACTTTTTACACATTTGAATAACAGGGTATTGAATAACTACTACTGTAATTGCATTTAAAGTTAGCATATATGAGAACAACTTTATCCCATCTTGAAATATATGTGCGTTTGCAAAATATTGAGATACTGTCGTTGTTAAATGTGAAAAACCACTATTACTCAAAATAATACCAACTAAAGCAACTAAAAATACTATATCTTTTCGCAACATATGAATCGCATTTAACATTGTGACCGGGTTTTCTGTATTTACTTTCTTTTTTTCAAGTGGATACTTCTTAAATTGAAGCGCTAATATAGCTGTATATAGAATATATACTCCTGCTGCTACTAAAAAAGGAATTGTTGATTTTGCACTTCCAATCTGCAATCCAACAAGTGGACCAATCGCTACCCCTACATTTATTGCACCGTACCGTAAATTATACGCAAGTAAACGATACTCTGGTTTTGTTAAATCTGATAATAACGCTCTTGATGTCGGTTCAAAAAAAGAACGACATAATCCATTCAAAGCGTTTAATAGAAAGAAACTTAAAACATGATCTGCAACTGAAAATCCTATAAATACAAAAATCCAAACGATCATGGACCACATTATAATTATATGCCGGCCAAATCGGTCCGATAAATTACCCCCAATAAAACTAGCAAACACTCCAACAAGCGCACTCGTTCCAATAATAGCACCAGTCATTCCAGCTGATACCTCTTTAACAGTCGTTAAATATATTGCTAAAAAAGGAATGCTCATTGAAGTTGCAAACCTAGCAAATAATGTCCCTATAATGATACTCATTCCAAGTGGATGAATATGCTGTAACTTCCCCTTCATCTTTAAACCTACTCTCCCTTTTCTTACATAAAAAAAGAAAGCAAAGGACCTGCTTTCTTTTTCCTTTTTCTATACTTGAGATGTTTATACCCGAACTGTTCTCGTTATTTCCATATCAATTCCATATGTAAACTGTAGTTCTTTACAAACATCTTTAATCAAAATAGCTACATTATATTTTTCATTAAATTCTAAAACAATGTTTTCCACTTCTTCATATGTATATTTATATTCGCCAGTAATTACACTTTTTAAATCAAAGCACTCATTAATACAAAGCTGGACGAGTAATTGATCATACTTAGCTATCACATCTTCTTTTTTCCAAAGTAACTCTTTCACATATAACCGATCAAATTTCACACTTTCTCGATTACATTCCGCTAAAATCCGAGTCATTTCATTTAACTCTCGATATAATTCAGAAATATTTGTGTTGAGACGAAGCAGTTTATCTACGCCGTTTTCATATAACATTTTCATCCACCCCCGTATTTCTCTTTTTCTCATTATAGCAAGAAAATTCTAAAAAGAGTTTTTTTCTTCTGAAATATTAGGAAACTTATTTAGATTGCTTTACAATGAAACTAGCGAATGAGAAAGGGGCAAGAGAAGTGGAGCAAAAATTATATTACATCGACGCTTATCAGCAAATTTTTACAACTAAAGTTATAAAGCAAGATTATAGTGCAGCAGGAAACTTATATGTCGTTTTAAATGAAACTGCATTTTATCCGACAGGTGGTGGACAACCACATGACACTGGAACATTAAATGACATTCCTGTAATCAATGTTGAAGAAGTAGACGGGGAAATTCGTCATTTCATAGTAGAACAATTACATACAGAAGAAGTAGACGGGAAAATCGATTGGCAACGCCGTTTTGATCATATGCAGCAACATACGGCTCAGCACATTTTATCCGCTGCTTTTTGGGATCATTTTAACATACCCACTATCGGATTCCATCTTGGAAAAGAAACGGTAACAATTGATTTAGAAACGGCAAACCTGCCTACAGAAACGATTGAGAAGGCCGCACAAATTGCTAATCAAATTGTTTTTGAAAACCACCCTATTCGTATTGAATGGATGAACTTAGAAGAAGCGAAAAAATTACCTCTTCGCAAAGAACCAACTATGACAGAAAATATACGCGTTGTTATTATTGAAAACTATGACTACAACGGCTGCGGTGGAACACATCCGAAACGCACAGGTGAGGTAGGTCCTATTCAAGTACTAGGATGGGAGCGAAATAAAGGTGGGATACGCTTAACGTTTATCGCTGGCTGGCGCACACTTAAATTAATGGGACAGCAGCAACAAATTATGAAAGATGTTTCTAAACAATTAAACAGTAGCGAAACTGATATTCCAGCAAAAGTAGCACAACTTCTTACTTCTCAAAAAGAAAACGAAAAAGCAATACAAGCAATGAATGAAAAATTATTATTTGCAGAAGCAAATGAACTACTGCAACAACGTACAGAAATACATGCTGGAATACTTATTTCTAAAGTATTTACAAATCGTTCTATGCAAGAAATCGCAAAACTTTCTGCTATCATTACAGAGCAACAAGAACAGGCAATTACATACTTCGTCATTGAAAATGACGAAAAACTACAATGTATCCTTACTTGCGGTAAGGCAGTGACACTTGATATGAATACACTTTTAAAAGATGCCCTCCCTTCTATTGAAGGAAAAGGCGGAGGAAATAAAAAGAGTACTCGTGGCGGTGGGAAAGCGATTATGACTGGGGATGAGTTTTTAAATCAACTTGTTTCTTCTTTACAATCAGCGGTGTAGATTATTTTATGAATGGGATGCCATTGAACTAGGTGATATCCCATTCTCTTTTCTGCTTCGTACGTAATAATGCAGTAAATGAAATTATATGAACAATTCCATAAGAAATACCGATTTACCTATAAAATGCGACAACAATCGTAACTTATATAGTAAGAGGAGGCTGTTTCAAAATCACAGCCTCCTCTTATGTTTACAAACCAATATTTTGTTTTAATCCTTGATAACTCCCTGCGTTCAAGAACTTTTCAGATGCAAGTTTAATGAACTTCTCAGAAAAACCATAACTACTTAATTCTTCTATCGCTACCATTTGTACATCATGAATTGGATTGAGATCAAATTCATTAGACGGAAGCGTAAGTTCCCCTGTAACCCTTTCAAGTAGAAATGTAATATGTAATAAAGATGGTATAGCATCTGGTTTATCACAAACATAGAGTAATTTCTTAATCTTAGTTTCTAATCCTGTTTCTTCTCGCATTTCCCGAATCATCGCTTCTTCTAGCATTTCACCATTTTCTACTCTTCCTCCAGGTAAAGACCAATTCCGATTAGCGACTCTTTGTTTTACTAACAATACTTTTTCACCTTCAATTAAAATTCCCGTAACACGAACTTGCATTACATTTTCCATATGCAATCTCCTCTTCCTATTAAATTTACAAATTAATCCTTCCACAAAAAGAACATACGTTTTATAATTAAAGAAAATTATGGAAGAAAGAAGTTGTTACATTCATGCGTCCACCTTTAACAAACTCTATATCACTCGAAGATTTCCAAAACTATTATTGGTTAAAAACAGAACTACAAACATTTTGTCGTGAGTATGATTTGCCAGCTAGTGGCTCTAAAATCGAAATAACCGAGCGTATCTCACATTATTTAACTACGGGTAAAATATTTAAAAATAGTCCTCAGCAAAAAGGAAGTAAAACTTCCCTCTCTTATAAAGATCTTTCTCTTCAAACGATTATTACTAAAAATCACCGCTGTAGCGAAGATGTCCGTACTTTTTTCAAAGAAAAAATTGGAGAAAACTTCCGCTTTACAGTAGCCCTTCAAAAGTTTTTTAAAGAGAATGCAGGAAAAACATATAAGGATGCTATCACTTTTTGGTATGAAGAAAACGATCGCAAAAAAGATCCCTCATATAAAACAACTATCGGTGCACAGTTTGAATACAATCGTTTTACTCGTGCTTTTTTCGAAGATCCATGCAACAAAGGAAAATCAAAAGCTGATGCTATTGCTGCTTGGAACGAAATAAAATCAAAACCTGGAAGTAATGTATATGTCCCTCAAAAAGTAGAAAACTAGTTCCTTGCTAGTCTTCTACTTTCTCAAATAATAGAGCAAGCCCAATTCCCCCACCAATTCCTAATGTCGCAATTCCATATTTCATATACTCTCTTTTAGCCTGATAAAACAAGCGCGTTACAAGCATAGCTCCAGACGCACCGTACGGATGACCAAGTGCTATTGCACCACCATTTATATTTAACTTGTCATACGGAATTTGTAACGTTTGCGCACATGCAACAACTTTAGCGGCAAATGCTTCATTCATCTCAATACAATCAATATCTTCTATTACTAAATTCATTTCTCTGAGCAATTTTTGCACGGCAAATATCGGACCAGTTCCCGGAAGGTTTGGGTCTACTCCAACTACAGCGCTATGAACAAAACGAAGAACAGGCTTATATCCTAATTTTCGAGCTTGCTCTTCTTCCATTACAAGAACAGCACATGCCCCATCATTTATACCACACGAATTGCCTGCTGTTACTGTTCCATTTTGTAAAAATACAGGCTTCGTTCTCTTGATCATTCTTTCATAATTCATTTCTCGCTTTACTGCTTCATCTAATAATCCATTAAAATAGCCAGGTAATATCTCTTCTTGTATATATCCTTTTTCTAATGCTTGCAGCGTTCGTTTATAACTAAGACAAGCATATTCATCTTGCATTTCTTTCGTTATGTTATACTGCTCTGCAACATACTCAGCCGCTAATCCCATATCAGGATCTCCAATTGTTTCAGGTGAAAATCGCGCTCTATTTTGAAAAGGTGACGTACTTGCACTCTCCACTCCCCCAGCAATATAACAATTACCGGCCCCACCTTGAATAAAATGACATGCAGTACGAATTGCTTCTAATCCAGCGCCGCATTGCCGATCAATCGTTACACCAGGAATATGATAACCGAGCCCCGCTTCTAAAGCAGATAATCTTGCAACGTTACCTCCTGGTCCAACGACATTTCCTAATATGACATCATCTATTTCTCTCTCAATTCCTTTACTTAAAAACGTAAGAAGCGGCGTTGCTAATTGCTGAACTTCATAATCTTTCAACATCCCATTTCTCTTACCAATGGGCGTCCTTTTCGCTTCTACAATAACCGCTTTATTCATATATTTTCTCCTGATTTTCAATTATACTTTTCACTACAATACGAGCTATCTTCCCGCTACTCGTATAAGGTATTTCATCTACAAAACACCATTCTTTAGGGATTTTAAAAGATGATAATCGTTGTAAGCAAAAGCTCTTTAATTGCTGTTTTGTAGCACTCCCTTTTACGATAGCGACAGGCTTTTCACCCCAATAACTATCTTTTACACCGACAACAACAATTTCTTCAACAGCTGGATGAGTATATAACACACTTTCTATCTCTTCTGGGTAAATATTAATCCCTCCGAATAGAATCATATTCTTCTCTCTACCAACTATATATATAAAGCCTTCCTCATCTTGATAGCCTACATCATGCACTGTCATCCAACCATCTTTGGTCAATTGCGGGATTATAGATCCATCCGATACATAGCCCATAAAAAACTGATCACTTTTTACATAAACAGTTCCTATCTCGCCTATATGTAATTCTTCTCCTGCTTCATTACATATTCCAACTTGTACATTATGACAAGGTTTCCCTACTGAATTCGGCTTTCTCTCGCTCTCTTCATCGATCAATGCAGTTACAAAACTCAGCTCAGACGCACCATAAAATTCATATCTTTTTGCACAAGGAAACATATTCTTTATCTTTTCTTTCGCTTCCGCTTCCCATTTTGCTCCTGACGAAATAATTTTCATTTCACTTTCAATTACTTTATTTTCTTTATACAAAGATTCAAGCATTGTAGGGACTGTATACATGACAGAAATATTCTCCATCTCTATACTAGATAGCACTTGAACTGGTACAAACTTTCTCATTATGTGCACCGTTTGTCCTAAATATAATGCACTTATTGCCCCATATAAGAAAAGAGAATGAACGAATGTTCCAGCTATTAAAATAGAATCTGTATTTTTCATATGAAAGTCATGTACATTACAATCAAAACTATGGACCCACGACTGCTGTGCACGTAAAAATGCTTTTGCTTTTCCAGTAGATCCTGATGTAAATCCCATATAAAAAGGATTATTTTCTACATTTTCTAACGTGTGATATGTAGAATTATAAATTCCTATCATTTGTTTCCAATCATCAATTGAAAGTATATGTTCTCCTTCCCTAGATATATCATTTAGTCTGTACCGCTCTGCAACAATAATATGTGGGTTACTAAGCTCTATTCTTTCCTCAAGTTCATTTCGTTTCCACTTTATATCTAATGGCACACAAATCCAACCTGCCATCGCTGCTCCAGCAAATATTTGTAAAAATTCAGCGCAATTTTCTAAAACAATTGCTACTGTTTTGTTTTTTGTATCTTTTTCATTCAACCAGTTTGCTACTTTACAAACTGACTCGAACCAATCTTTATACGTTAACACTCTATCATTTTCTTTAATCGCTATTTTATTCGGTTGTAAAGAGGCATACTTTTTGTATTCTTTTGTAATCCCCATATGAGACGTCCTTTCTTTACAAAATAATAAAAAGAAACACGCACGTAACGTGTTTCTCCTTTTTCTTATCCTGCATTTGTAATTTTTTTATTCTTCAAAGCAGGCGTAATAATATGTTTCAATGAGCGATGTAATCTTGTCACAAGAATCGCTGCTATAATCGCCTTTATGCAATCACCTGGTAAAAATACGACACTTACTTTCATCGTTTCCCATACGGAAATATCCATTACGAAAGCTTGGACAATGATACCAAATACATAAACTACGAAAATACCACCAATTATATTAATGCATAATACTTTTATAATAGAAACTTCACGTAAACGCTCAATTAAATATCCAATGACAAACGCTCCAACGATATAACCAAGTAAATATCCTGCACTTGGCCCAACAAATACACCTGGACCCCCGCGTCCACCAGCAAGTAATGGTGCTCCAACTCCAACTATAAGTAAGAAAATAAGCTGACTTAATGCACCGAGACGTGATCCTAACAGTCCACCAGCAAGCATAACACCAAGTGATTGTAATGTAATCGGAACTGGTGTAATAGCAAGAGCAATTGGAGGTATTAACCCTAACACTCCCATAATAGAACTAAATAAAGCGACGAAAACTAAGTTTTTTGTATTCATATTTGCTTCTCCTATTTGTAAACTTAAATTCTATTTTAGATAACATATTATAGGAGTTATATTATCTTTCCACTTAATTTTTGTCAACTAATTTTTAAGATAAGTTTACAATTAAACTTATCTTATTTCTCTTTATGCAAATGCTCAAGTTCTTTGCGAAGCGCTTGCTTTAAAAACTTCCCAACAGATGTTTTCGGTATTTCCTCCATAAATACAATATCGTCCGGCAACCACCATTTTGCAAACTGCGGTTTTAAAAACTCATATAACTCTTCTTTTGTCACAGTACTATTTTTCTTTTGTACAACGCAGGCAACTGGACGCTCTTGCCACTGCGGGTGAGGAATTGCAACGACAGCTGCTTCAAATATTGCATCATGTGCCATTAAAGCATTTTCAAGGTCAACTGAGGAAATCCATTCTCCACCGCTTTTAATAACATCCTTCGTACGATCAACAATCTTTACGCACCCTTCCTCGTCAACCGTAACGACATCTCCTGTATATAACCAACCATCACGAAAACCTTCGACAGTACGCTCATCGTTATAATAGCTTGCAGCGATCCATGGCGCTCGTAAACATAGTTCTCCCATCTCCGTACCATCCCACTTCACTTCACCCTCTGCACCAACTACTTTCATCTCTACACCAGGAACAAGATATCCTTGCTTCGAGCGAATCTCAAGTTGTTCTTCATACGACAAATCTGTTTCATAGCTTTTTAGACGTGCAAGCGTTACGAGTGGACTCGTTTCAGTCATGCCATATGCATGTACGAAAGGAACATTATATTTTTTCTCAAATGCTTTAATAACACTTTTCGGTGCAGCCGCACCACCGCATAATATTCTCGTAATACTAGATAAATCGTAACTATTATTTTCTAACTCTTGTAAAACACCAAGCCAAATTGTCGGCACACCCGCAGCTATCGTTACTTTTTCAGTTTGAATCATTTCTAATAAAATTTTCGGAGTAAACATCGGTCCCGGCAGAACTTGTTTTGACCCAAACCAAGTAGCTGCAAAAGGAAGTCCCCAAGCGTTCACATGAAACATTGGTACAATAGCCATTGCCGCATCACTTTCCGATAACGCTGCTGTATCAGCTAAACCAAGTGCCATACAGTGCAGAACTGTACTACGATGTGTATAAACAACACCTTTTGGATTTCCTGTAGTCGCTGACGTATAACACATACCAGCAGGTGTATTTTCATCAATATCTTTTACAAATTGGAAATTGGGATCGCCTTCTTCTAATAGTTTTTCATAGTGATATACAGGCTCCAGTGTAGTTTTTGGAAGTTCGTCTTTATCAGTCATAATAATGTAGGCTTGTACAGTTGATAATTGTGATTGAATATTTTCAACAAGTGGTACGAGATCTTCATCAATAAGTAGCATTCGATCTTCTGCATGTTGAATAATGTATGAAATATGTTGAGGAGATAAACGAATATTAATTGTGTGTAAAACGGAAGCAATACCCGGAATAGCAAAATATGCTTCTACATGTCGATGATGATTCCACGCTAACGTTCCTACACGTTCGCCTTCTTGAATCCCAAGCTTTTTTAACGCACTAGAAAGTCTTCTCGTTCTTTCTCCTAACTGCTTATACGTTAATGTCGTAACTGTATCATGTGTGCGTGAAACGATTTCTTTCTTTGGGAATAGTTTTTCTGCCCTTTCCATCATAGAACTAATTGTTAGCGGTACATTCATCATCATATTGTTTACAGCCTCCTTTTAAAGCGTTTTCATTTCTGTATATTATAACAGACTTCTACAAATAATTACGATATTTTTCTGTATTTTCTGAATTATTTCTTTGGAAATAATTCAGAAACAAAAAAACATGTTTTGAATACAAATTATTCAAAACACGTTTCTCTCCTATTTAAAAACTATCTACTTTTTTTCTTACTTTCTTTTTTAGCTTGAAAATAAAACGATTACTATACTCTTCATTTTCCACTAAAATTCTATACGTTTCTAACACTCCTAACACACGAACAAACAGATAGAATCCGATAGCAATAAGTACAACACAGTAAGGATAATACTGTACTAACTCTCCTGAAGTGATACGCTTTTTCTCAAACAAAAATGGTATTGCACCCGCTGCTATGAAGCATAATCCAACGATCACTACTGCAGCATACTTCTTCTTAATAGTCGCATATCTTTTTGTCAATTCTTTTAAAAAGTTTTGATCAAATAGTAGTTCTTCCTTTTTTAATACATTGTATCGACTCTCTTCTATAGTTACAGGTACCATCATTGCTCCAATTCCAAAAACTGCAATAATAATGATAAGGAATGTAGACATTGTTGCATCTTCCTTAAATAATAAATACGGTATTGTAGATAAAATGAGCAAACTAAATCCTAACGCGATATATTTAGATATTTTTTGCCCATACACTACATACCCTTCTGCCATTTCTTTACTTACGTAAT
Source organism: Bacillus cereus group sp. BfR-BA-01316 (assembly GCF_022664195.1). NCBI lineage: Bacteria > Bacillati > Bacillota > Bacilli > Caryophanales > Bacillaceae > Bacillus > Bacillus cereus group sp. BfR-BA-01316. Next base: position 40,685 of record NZ_JAKUGX010000005.1, on the reverse strand, counting down.
AACCATGTTCCTTTTCATTACTTTGCTCAGCAGTTTCTTTTAATAAATAATCAAGAGATACTTCAAATACATTTCCAATCATTATTAGTTTTTCAGTTTCAGGAAACCCTTGACCATTTTCCCATTTACTAACCGCTTGCCTTGTCGTGTTTAATTTCTCAGCTAATGCTTCTTGAGAAAGACCCTTTTCCTTTCTTAATTTAAATAGTTTCTCACCAAATCCCATATGTGTGTCCCCCTTTGTTTTCTTAACTAAATTATACGTAAAACATTGCTCCTATCTCTATCTTCCTACGGTTGCACTTTGTCAACTTATGGTTGCGATTATGTTATATAGCGGTTTTATATACGATTTAGCTGTTTTTCTTATATGATTATAAAGTTAATAAAAACAACACCTCTCAATAACCAATTATAACAATTAAAGGTAATTATTGTTATAAAATAAAAACTCCCTTATTCATTTAAAGGAGTTTTCAATATGAAATATTTCATTTATTCATATATCTTTCTCGCGATATACTATATCTTTTCGTATCACGATACTTACCTTTGACAAATAAATCATCTTGAATCGTACGCTCATACTCCATACTTAACCGCCTCATTAGCCTTTCAGATACTTCATCACCTAAATCGCATCCCGCTTCAATACAGCTAAGACGTAATTCATTAAAACCATAGTTAAAGAAAGCTAACGCAGCCTCCGTAGCTAATCCTCTTCCCCAATATTTTCGTGATAAAGCGTATGCAATTTCCGCTTTATGTATAATTGAATCATAACTTATAAATCCACATGTCCCTATGAGTTTCTGCTTCTCTTTTAATACTATCCCAAGAGGAGCGACTTTTTCTTTCTCATATCGACTCACAATTTTTTCTAAAAATATTTTCGTGTCATCTAGCGATTGGTGAATACCCCATACAGTATAAGTTGTCAACTCGTTATCTGAGGCGTATTCATATATATGTAAAATATCACTCATATCAAGCTTTCTTAATATAAGACGGCTCGTATACAGAGTTGGATACGACCACTTCTCAACAATCATAACGGATTTTGTTTAAACTTTTCATAATTTCGTACTTTTAATAAAAGGATATGACCACAGTCCGTACAAATGTAAGCATCTACCGGAGATGATGTAAACATCGTCTCTTTTTTCCGTATTTGTGCATAACCGACAAACTCACCTTCTCCTATATTATGAGAACCGCAATTAGAGCATGTCTGCACGCCTTGCTTTTTCATGAGAGCACCACCTTTAATATATTTCTACTCCCTTCGACAGCAAACTTCCAATTCCCTTCCAAAAAATTCTTGTTCTCTTACATTACAACAGGAATCCCAAAATAAAACTCGTATATGTAATATAGAATATATTTATTAACGGAGGAATTTTATGAGTACGATTATGACGCTCGATGTAGCACAAGAAATTGAAAACGCAGAAATAGATATGCTATCTTCTAGATTAAAGGCATTACAAGCGATAGCAGAAAATCCAATGCAAGTGCAAATGAAAAAATTTGGAAGTTCCACTGCCTTTTCATCAAAAGTAATTGCTGGTCCTGCTTTTAATACGGTAAAAGGCATTACATTTACAAATACAGATGAGTTAGATGCAATCATCTCTTATTATCAATCACTACAAATTCCTTGCCGTTTTGAAATCACACCAGCGCAAGGTACAACTGAACTATTTCAACACTTATCTCAAAAAGGTTTTTACCAATCTAGCTTCCATACCGCTTTATATAGTATACCGAGAGAAGATTCGTCCCTTCTTCCTTCTAACATTTCAGTACGTAAACTAAAAGAAAGTGAGTTTCATATTTTTGCAGACATTTATGTACGTGGATTTAATATGCCATCATTTACAAAGGATGGTGTCCGTCAAAATAACGAAGTTCTTTACAATAAACCAGGCTGGCATTTTTTCATAGCTGAAATTCAAAATATCCCTGCAAGTATTGGTGTCCTGTATGTTAATAAAGATATCGCCTCACTAGCTGCTTCTGCTACTTTGCCAGAATTTCAACGTAAAGGTTGTCATACAGCATTAATTCAAAAACGAATTGAGACCGCTATTGAATCCAATTGCAATTTAATAGTTGGACAAGCGCGATTTGGTAGCAGTAGTCAAAATAATATGGAACGTGCTCATTTGAAAATTGCTTATACGAAATCAATATGGACTTCAAAATACTTATAATTAACTTTCTTTTTTACCATTACGAATGTATACATTCTATGACAATTACCTTTCTATATCATTAATCGTTTGAATATTTAAATAAATCCCTTTACACTAATAGTAGATACATCATTCAACTTGCAATATGAAAAGAGAATTCTGATCAAACTACAAGAAGGAGTAATGTATGACAAAGCATGACTATGGTTTAAAAGAAAAAGTAGAAGGCGCAAAGGAATTTGGATGATTTTGTTGAATATATTTTTCTATGAAAACAACACTTTCTTACTCAAATCAACCTACAATTGAATCACTTCAAGCTTCTTTATTAGACGGTCGTTTAGAAATCGATAACAACAGAAGTGAACGTTCTATTAAACCATTTGTGATTGGGAGAAAAAATTGGATGTTCTCAAATACACCGAGAGGTGCTAGAAGAAGTGCCATCATGTATAGTTTGGTTGAAACCGCAAAAGAGAACAATTTAAGTCCCTATCATTATCTTCTATATTTGTTTGAAACGCTCCCAAATATCGATTTAAACAATAAAGAGGAAATTGATAAAGTCTTACCGTGGTCAATGGATTTACCATCTAGTTGCAAAGTACCGAAAAAAAGTGAAGAAAACAAAAAGCAACTCTAAAATCAACCTTTGTTGTATATTTTGGAGTTACTTGCCGTTTACTAAAGGTGTATGTATGAAAGGAGAGGATGAAATGTTAGGCCGATTTATTCGCAGACCTAGTATGATTCTTTTAGGAATCATTATGATAGTTGGTTTTGCACTTCGTTTTATAACTATACAAACACATGGTGCAGATTTGACCATAGCTAGTGATGATATAGGTTATCAAAAAACAGCTACTATTTTATTAAAAACGGGAACGTTAACATATCATGAGCCTGATAAACCAACTATTCATATTATGCCAGGTTTTCCAGCTTTATTAGCTGCTGTATTTTATTTTTTTGGTAATGGCGTTGACGGTCTCTTTGTGGCTAAATTAATCATTATAATATTAGGAGTACTAAGTATTTTTCTAACGTATAAGATTGGTACTTATTTGTTGAATCCCGCAGCAGGATTAATAGGTGCTTTCTTATTAGCAATTTATCCTCCGGAAATCGTTATAGAAAATTTAACATTAACAGAAGGTCCATTTTTATTCTTTTCGTTAGGACTATTATATTGGAGTTTAAAATTAGCTGATACTCATTCAACGAAAGACCTTCTGATTGTATTAACATTCTACTTTTTAGCATTGTACTTCCGCGTGCAAATAGCTTTATATCCAATATTGCTGTTTATGTATCTTGTGATGAAGCGTTATCCGTTCCGTATTATGACGAAACAGGCATTTATAAGTATAGGAATAGCACTTATAGTACTTGGACCATGGTGGGCTCGTAATTATATTCAATTCAATAAATTTATTCCGTTAACTGCTGGAGCAGGGAATCCATTATTACTAGGGACATATCAAGGAGAAGGCTATCCAGGAGGAAAGGATATGGGAGAACTTGAAGTAGAATTACATGCAAAATACCCTGACATTGAAGCACATGAATTTATGGAATTAGAACAAAAAATAGCTATAGATAAAATGAAAGCATGGTGGAAGACAGACAAAGAGTCTATGATCCGGAGTTATTTAATTTTAAAACCAGAAATTCTTTGGAAGAAACCGTATTATTCTATAGAGCATAATATTGAAGTTTTTGATGTCTCTGCAAAAGATATGAATGAGATTTTTAACTTCATAAAACAGATGTTTTTAATATGTACAGTACTTTCATTTGTTTTTCTTTTGAAAAGGTGGAGAGAGACTACGTTTTTATGGTTAATCCTTTTATTACAAACGTACCTAACATGTCTGTATGTGGCATATGAACGATATGCACTCCCATTAATGCCACTGTTATTTATTGTAATAGGAGTAGGAATTGTAGCAACTGTAATGAAAGCAAATAAACTCATGTTTAAAAAAGAGATAGTTTTAAAAGGTTAATAGAATAGAAAAAAAGCGCATTGTTCCGTTATCCATTAAGCTTTTAAAATTTTACGTTTCTTGTTATTCATCTTCTCTTTCGCTGTTTCAATATTATTCGCTACTCTCTTATGATCCAAATCAATTTATCATGCCATCTAACATCGCTCCCATCTCCCCTGCTTTCTTCAGGTAATCTAATTGATGCTGTGCAATGTTCTTTAAATCAAATCTTCCAGCATTCTCTGTAGAATTCGCTTCAAATGCAATAGCTCGTCCCTTATACACGCCGTCATAGTCTACTGTACTTTTAGCTTCATAGAATCCATTTAGTACACGGCCACCTTTACTTTTTAACACCTTCACAGGAGTGGGACGCTTGTTTATAAGCGCCACTCCCCCTCTTTGATCCATTTCATTCGCTAGATTGATAAGCATTTCAAATGCCATTCCACGGTTTCCTAGTCCCATTGTTATTCCTCGCTTTCTATTCAAAGGATTATTTTATTAAGTTTCTACAAAATGGTAATTAATATATAATTAAATTATTCAAATCTTAGGTGGTGATACAAACGACTGATACAATCCGAATTATTCTGTTCATTCTTGTAGGAATAAGTGCCGTGTTTTCTGTAATTAAAGAGTTTCAAAAAACAGAAAAAAGTAAATTTTGGATTACATTCGAATCTTTAATTCTTATAGGAGCAGCATGGATGTTAATAGGTCTTTTCATGTAACATACATAATAAATAAATTCTCCCCAAATGAACAAGACTCAATATTCCGTCAATACTGTAGACAACATTATATTTTCTACGATTCCTCCTTGGAGATGGGCAGTTAGCTTTTGCTAGCTGCTCTTTTTACGAATACGATAAGATAAAGGGTAATGCCAAAATTACTGTCGGTAATATAAAAGAAAAAGTACATGAATATAAAGAACATAAAGAAAACAAATAAAAAAAGAGCCATCTGGCTCTTTTTATTTACCTTCACTCTTCTCTAACACATACAAATCTTCTTCAATATTCGTTAATTTCTCACTTACAAGTTTTCTTGCATCTCCAATTGCTTGATTGTATGCAAATGGTCCTACTAATTTAATCATTTCTTCTATTAAACGTTCTGCTTGGAAACGTCCAATTTCATCTAAATCTTCTTCAACGAAAAATTGCTGAATTTGTGCTACAAGCTCTTCTTTTTTATCAGTTGGTATTTTTATGTTCATCATCGTTAGTTACTCCTCTATATTTAAGATAATACTTTTCTTAACTCTACCATAGAAAAGCGATTTCCTGGACAAGTTTTTGTAACCCCTTCTAACTCCCTATGGCCGAGTATATTTCCTTTCTCTATGGCAAACTGCTTCATAAACATTTTACATAAAGAATATAATGAATTCATTTGTGCGGTAGTAGGATCATATTTATCAAAATTTCCCGTCATACATATTCCAATTGTATCACTATTATTATCTTTCGCATGTGCTCCAATATGTAAACCTCGCCCTTCGACTACAGTTCCATCTTCTTCAATAAAATAATTGTAACCAATCCCGCTCCATCCTCTTACCTTTTGATGAAATTCGTGAGTTTTATACACATCCCATCCATCTTCTGACGTATGGTGGATAATTAGTTTATTTACTTTTTCTAAAGGAACTAACTCATCTTGAAATGTTAAATTTGCAAATTTAATTTCCATATGAACATCCTCCTCTTAAAAATCGATCATAATTACTGTTTTATCATCGGGTCTTATTCTATTTTCTCCTTCTAGTCTTTCAATGATTGCTACATACTCTTTTATACTATTCTTTCTTATATATACTACAGTTTGTTCTAACGACCACTCTGGATGGAACAATCCGTCCGAACAAATAAAGATTCCACTTACGTCAGCTACATGTAATTCCCCATGTTGTAAATAAGTCATTGCTTCTTTCATCCCATTTGCAACTGAGTAGCCGTTTGGCATATTTGCAAGATAGCGATTGTATTTTAACTGCTCCCGAACATCTTGAAAAACGTGTTCTTCCGGGACTAGTAAACCTTTTTTACGATTCTCTTCTCTCTTCTTTTTTGCACGTTTACTAATTCCCTTAACTGTATCTTTCGTTAATACTCTCATCGCTCCATCCTGAAGTATTGCAACGATCATACAATCACCTAACTGTGCATATTCAAGTTTCTCGCCTTCTATTTGAACTGCTGCAATACATGTACACCACAGATGATTTTTTTTTCTCGTATCAACCTTGTACTCTAGCATCTTGTTTTGCAATAATTCATTCACCTTTGCAACTTCACCTTGTAAACTATTAATCTCCCGTAACGAAGTAAAATGACTTGCAAATAAATGCGAAGCCATGTATGCTCCATTATGTCCTTCTTCATCACAAAACGGAACGAGCGGTGTTGCTCCATCACATACACCGTAAATCATTTTATCTTCATTACAAAAAAATGAATCCTCACACTCTTGTTTTAAAGGACTCTTCTGTTGGTACGTTGTTATCTTCATATCTATATCCCCCCTAAATTTTCAAACACTCGAATTATTTAGATTAATCTAATTTTCCGAAATAAACTGTTTTCCCCTAAAACTTTCAATTTCATATATAATCTTGAAATAATATGATTATTTAGTGAAGGACGGGAAAGAGATGGTCAGATTTCTTGGTGTTATTTTTGGTTCTATTATTATTGCAATTGCCTTTAATCTTTTCCTTATCCCCCATAAAATTTTAAGTAGTGGAATTGGCGGAATTGCCATTATTTTAGGAATTGCAACCCCTGTGAACACAGGCATTATTAACTTTGTATTGAACTTACCTATCCTTATTTTAGGATACATAGGTCTTGGAAAAAAAGTAATTTTTAACACAGTTGTCTCTGTAATTGTATTATCTGTTGCACTATACTATGTTCCTGTCAAAGTCGTAGCAACAGACCCACTTTTATCTTCTGTATTTGGCGGTGTCATCGCCGGCGCTGGTATTGGCCTTGTCTTTAACTGCCATGGTTCAACTGGTGGATTTGATATTATCGGTATGTTATTATCTCGTAAGCGAGATATTAAACTTGGTGGATTCCTTATTGGATTAAATACAGTTGTTGTTGTCATTGCAGGATTTTTCTTCACTTGGGATGTTGCCCTTACAAGCTTACTTTCAATTTATGTAACTGGTAAAGTAATTGATGCCGTTCATACAAAACATCGTAAAGTTACACTTATGATTGTAACAAATCAAGCGGAAGAAATGAAAAAAAAACTTCTTTCAACTGTAGTACGCGGAATTACGTTACTTGATGGTGAAGGTGCTTATTCAAACGAGAAAAAACGTGTACTTATGACAGTCGTTTCTCGTGAAGAGTTAGCAAGTATGAAACTAACGATTTCCAAAATTGATCCTCATGCATTCGTTAATATTACAGAAACTGTTGAAGTATTAGGATTGTTTAGAAAAGCATAAAAAACTAGGTGGACCTTCACCTAGTTTTTATTTTGCATAAATTCAATTCGATTTCCAAACGGATCTGATACGTAAAATCTAATCACATCTGGTCGTGCATTATCATCTATTACTTCAACACCTTGCTTTATTAGCTCTTGTTTAAATTCATCAATTTTTAAAACATAAAAAGCTGGATGCGCTTTTTTAGCTGGATTAAAGTTTTGCTCGACCCCAATATGAATCTCTTGATTTCCACACTTAAACCAACATCCGCCACGCTTCTTTAACTCTTCTGGTTTCGGAATTTCCTTCATACCAATTTTATTACCATAAAATTCTCGTGCTTCTTCTTCACATCCTACAGGTGCCGCCACTTGTACATGATCAATTCCTTGAATATAGCTTTTCATTTTTCTCCCCCTCTCTAGTCTAATGTTATAACGAAAATACATTCATGTAACTTACAAAAAATTAATAAAGCAATATAAGATTCTCTTATTACTACCTTTTATACCTTCCACTAAAAATAAAAAAAGAAAATTCACTATGTAATTTCCATTTTTTATAGAAATACACATCACACCTATATTATAGTTATTAATAGATCCATCTTTTTTAGATGCCAGTTGTACGGAGGAAATATTATGAGTCGTAAAAAATATTCATCTACTCAAAAAAAGCGTCACCCAAACATATCTGGGCGATTGCGAAACCATATACAAAACCGTTCTTTAGCAGAAATGTATGCATCTCTTTTTGAACATAACCCTGATAGTATTATTTCATTGAATTTAGAAGGAGTTATTTTACATATTAACCCCTCTGCTGAAAGAATATTAGGTTATACTTCTAACGAATTAGAGCGAAAAACAATCACTTCTATTTTAGAAGCACATATTTCTGATCAAGTACTACAATACATAAAAAATACTGCAGCTGATAATCAAAAAGAGTATATCGTCTCTATTTATCATAAAGACGGATATTTACTAGATGTCGTAACAAAACTAGTTCCTATTTTTGTTAAAAATCGTTTAACAGGTGTATACGCCATTATGAAACCCCTTGAAAAATCAGAAAGAATTGAGAAAGTATTACAAGAGAGTGAGAAACGATTACGCACATTAATGAATTCAATGCCTGCATTTGTTATTTTTAAGGATCATGAAGGACGCTGGCTTGAAGCGAATGACTATGCGCTTTCTTGTTTCAATTTCCATAACGTACCTTATCATGGAAAAAGAGATAATGAACTCATTCAATATAACGAAGCGTACCGCGAATCTTTTTTGCATTGTGAAGAAGTCGATGAACTAACATGGCAAAAAGGACAAATTCTTCACGGAGAGGAATTTATTATACATAGAGATGATTTCGACCTAGTTTTAAGTATTTCAAAGGTCCCACTCTTCCATCCTGATGGCTCACGCAAAGGTCTTATAGTGATGGGAAGGGACGTTACCGAACTAAAAGAAACTGAAAAGTTATTACGAAAATCCGAAAAGCTTGCAGTAGTAGGACAACTGACAGCTGGAATTGCCCATGAAATTAGAAACCCGCTCACTTCATTAAAAGGATTTTTAACATTATTACATCCAGAAATAAATGAGGAAAATAAATGGTATGTGGACGTTATGCTGAGTGAGATTTCACAAATGGAATCTATAACAAGCCAATTTATGGCGATGTCTAAACCACAAGTGTTATCTATTCATACATGCAACGTACAAACATTAATTGAAGAAGTTGTAACTTTTATTTTACCAACAGCGATTATGCATAGCGTTCATATCATTATGGACCATTTCGATTATATTTCTGACATTCAATGTGACAGTAATCAATTAAAACAAGTTTTTATTAACATATTAAAAAATGCGATTGAGGCGATGCCTGATGGTGGTAACATATTCATTCAAACAACTTCGTTAGAAAATGATTTTGTTTCAATACGCATTATCGATGAAGGTTGTGGGATTCCCGAAGAGCGCATGGCTCGTCTTGGCGAACCTTTTTATAGCTTGAAAGAAAAAGGAACTGGTCTCGGCTTAATGATGTGCTATAAAATCATTCAAGAGCATCACGGAAAATTATTCATTTCAAGTGAATTAAACATAGGAACAACTGTCGATATCCAATTACCAATTGCTACATCTCAGCCTGTAACAAACTCGTAACTATAAAAGGCATCTACAAGATGTTATAAGTAGTTCAGTTATTGTGGAAAACATCTACACTAATACGCTAAAAAGCTCAAAGTCCCTATATGACTCTGAGCTTTTTAGCGTATAAAACGTATTTCATTACAACCATTCTCTTCCATGTTCACGAATGAATTTAATATCATTTTCATAATGTTCAAGGTGTCCTTCATCTATCATTTTTTTGAAGTTCATATCGCCTTCTTTAGCTTTTCTTTTCATATATTTACATAACCCTTCTAATCGTAGCAATACCATCTCCAGATAATCTTCTTCCATACCCCCACCGTAAGATTCAAAAAATAATTTAACCCTTTGCTTTATACACTCCGCATGCTGTAATGAATTATAATAAACTGCCTCACCTGTTTCCGTATAATAAACTCTACTTAATGGGACACAAGTGTAAAGAGTATAGGCTATGTCCCAAAGTCTTGGTCCAGGACCAGCAACATCAAAATCAATAATACCTACTGGTTTTTCGTTATTAAAAATAATGTTATATATTGCAAAATCATTGTGGCATACAACCTCTATTTTATTTGGAGTATTATCCATTGGTTTCCAATCATCTGATAAAGGAAAATCACTCACAGCATCATGATAAAGACGGAGTATCTTCGCTATTTCTTTTAAAACACCATTAGACCACATGTACTCTTTTAAAGGATAATTACCAGCTTTCCCTTCAATAAATGATAATATCTCTCTATCTTTATCATCAATACCTAAAAACTTTGGTGCATAACTAAAACCTTTGTTTTCCAAATGATTTAATAGCTTATGAATTTTGGTACTGCCTTGCTTTAATTCTCGTCGAACAGTATCTTCCGAACGATATACGTTTGAGACATTCCCTCCCGTTAGCATTTCTTCATTTTCGTAGTTTGATATCTAATAGTTCCCCCTCATTATTAGAAAAATCGACACACTTAAAACAAATTGCCAATTATTCTACACTCCTGCTCATTAATAAAACAGGAACCCCTTTGCTTTTCTTTATATTTTAACATAACTTTCCTATTCTCTTTTAATTCCTTAAATTACAACAAAAAAATCGAGTATAAAATCTTTGTGATTTTATACTCGATTTAGTCTACTATTTATGCATGTGAAAACATTTTTTCATACCATTCTGTTGCCTTCTCTACTTCATTCATCGTTAATTGATGTCCTCTATTTTCCCAATGCATTGTTACATTAGCGTTTGCATTTTCTAATAGCATCTTCAATTCCTCTGACTCTGTCGATGAACAAATTGGATCATTTGTTCCAGCAGCAATAAACACTGCTTTCTCTACTAAATTAGGAAGTTCTATCCCTCTTCTTGGGACCATTGGATGATGAAGAATGGCACCTTTTAATGCATTCTCATAATGGAATAATAAACTCGCTGCAATATTTGCTCCATTTGAATACCCAACAGCTACGATATTATCTCTATCAAATTCATATGTTTTTGCTGCTTCATTTAAAAATTCATTTAATTCCTTCGTACGGAAAACAAGATCCTCTTCATCAAAAATACCTTCTGCTAATCGACGGAAGAAACGAGGCATCCCATTTTCTAATACATTTCCACGAACACTTAATACAGAAGCTTTTGGATCAATTCTTTCTGCAAGCGGTAATAAATCTAATTCATTTCCTCCCGTACCATGAAGCAATAATAGCGTTGGTTTTGACTCATCTTTTCCTTTTTGAAAAACATGTTTCATCATTTTTTCTCCCCTTTCAATTACTTATATAATTAGTCTAATTCTCTTACTTCAATTGGTAATAACCCTTGTTCGATCTGTTTTCTATGCTGATCATATCGCTCTGGTAATTTTAATTCCTCACCCATCGTCTTCTCCACGCCCTTTTTTATTTCATTATAAAAAACGTTTATTCGCTAAAATTCATTATTCATTTTGTCCATATGATAAAATTCAATCCACAATACTACTTTATCTCAATTTCGAGATGTCTCTCTAAAAAACTAACACATTTCATCTCTTTCAGTAATTATCTCGAATTCGAGATAATTTACAAAAAAAACTACAGTTCTTATGATTATATTTTAAATATTGATTTTATGATTTTGACTATCCTTCAAAAATATCTTGAATTCGAGATTTATTATAGTCTAATTAGTTTTTATTGTCAATGCGTATATCGTTTCATTTTTTCATCAAAAACAATATTCTGATAACTCATCTCCATCAAATAATTTGTTTGAAAAAGAGCAACAGACAAGCGGGAACATTCATATAATAAACTTCTACTTTTCCCATAATCAAAAAAGCCATACAAATGTATGACTTTTTACTCATTTTTTTGTTAAGCTACATATTTACTTTCCAATTACGGAAGGAAACAATTCCGAAAGTGGAACTACCCGCCCCATCTCATCTTTAAACACAATATGCTCTCTCGTTAAATGGCGCGGGCTCTTTACCCCCGCCGCTGCCGCTAATGAAAACAAACTATATCTCATACTAATAATGTAGTTCATTACCCTCCATTTCTTCTCATACGGATCTAACGCTTTTTGGTAGTGCGGATTCGTAGTTGCAACACCCGATGGGCATTGCCCTGAATTACATTGAAGCGCCATAATACAGCCACTTGCCATCATGAAGCCGCGTGCTGAATTTACGGCATCTGCACCTATAGCTAAAGCAATCGCTACTTTATCTGGTGTGATTAATTTCCCTGAGGCAAACACCTTTAATTTATCCCGAACACCGTAATGATTCGCCGTATCAATAAATGTAAGTAATGCCGGTATAAGTGGAAGCCCCATACTATCTGCCATCGATTTATACGTTGCACCTGATCCACCTTCTGAACCGTCGATTGTAATAAAATCTGGATAGATGTTTAATTCTTTCATTGTTTTTAATAAATCTTCCAAAGGCTTCTGTTGACCAATTACAATTTTCATGCCCACTGGTTTACCACCGTTTCCTTGCAAATCTTGAATAAAATATAAAGCCTCTGCCGCACTATTAATAAATGAAAATCGATTTGGCGAATTAATCGTTTCACCTTCTCGTACTTTCCGAACGGAAGCGATTTTCTCATTTACCTTCTGTCCTTCTAAATGACCACCACGTATTTTTGCTCCTTGCCCAAATTTCAATTCAAACGCTTTAATATTACTTTCTTTCGCCTTCTCCATAAATTCCTTCATCGAAAAATTCCCGTCCTCGTCACGGTACCCGAATAATCCCGGACCAATTTGCGCAACGATATTCGCACCCGTATGTAAATGTTCTGGAATTACGCCCCCTTCCCCAGTATTAATCCACGAACCACCTGCCATTTTTGCACCAAACCCAGCTGATAAAATATAATTTTCTCCAATCGCACCGTAAGATGTCGCTGACGCTCCAAACATCCCATACAGTTTCCATGGATATTTACGATTTTCGCCGACTATAATTGCATCATCTTCTTCATACAACCAAAGGTTTGTTGTATCCGCTGTCAATTTTTCTCTTCTTGAAAATAACCCTTCTTTATGAATTACATACTTTTTCCCCTCACGTTCTTGCGTAAGATTCACACTTAATTCATCTGTTAATATCGGAAATAATGTATTAGCAATATAATAGCCAGAAGCATCAAAATCTCGTTTTGATCCAAAACCAAGTATTTCAGAACGATATTTTGCTAGAAACATAACACTTTGAAAATCGTAGCGCGAAAAAGGCTTTCCGTCAGTATCATGATCAAACCAATATTGCCGAAATTCCGGGCCTATTTTTTCGAGTAAATAGCGCATTCTACCTAAGTATGGATGCAGTTTTAATATAGAATGATGCGTCCGTTTTTTAATAAAAAATGTAATGATAAAAAAGACAATTAAAAGTAGCATCAAAAAGAGCAATATACTAATAATAACGAGTAGCGCTTCACTCATTCCGCTTCCCCCTATATATGAAATTCCATAATAAAAAGAGAACACTCGATGTGTTCTCTTTTTATCCTTATTCACAATAACGTAGCAAGATGCTCTTTCGCGTCATATTCAACCAAACTTTCAGCATTTTTAATTCGATGAACAAAGTCTGGGTTAGCGATTAATGGTCTTCCGAACGCCGCTACATCAATTGTTCCTTCTTGCAATGCTTCTTCTGCCTCTTTCGGATTCAAATTACCCACTCCAACGATAGTACCCTCCCAATATTTTCTTACTAATTGATGAAAATTCTTTCCATCAGTAATAACTTGCGTATAATTCATCGTTGACGGATGGATCATCGTTAATCCAACTTCTTTGAACATATTTACGAACGTTTCAATCGCAAGCTCTGGATTTTCCCACATATAAGCAGGATTATCACCTTTAAATGCAGAGAAACGAAGAAGTGTTTTATCAGCTCCAACTGCTTCTATTACAGCCGCGGTTACTTCTTTCATAAATGTTAACCTTTGCTTTAAGTCACCACCATATTTATCTGTACGCTTATTTGCAAATTCATAAGTAAATTGATCAATTAAATATCCGTGTGCACCGTGAATTTCTACTCCATCAAATCCAGCTTCGATTGCGTTCTTTGCAGCTTGTGCATATTGACCGATAACTTCTTTTATTTCTTCTATTGTCATTGCTTCTGGTGTATCAAACGGTTTACGAAAACGCGGAACATTACCCTCCGCAGCAATAGCAGACGGCGCTTGTGGCATTTGATCACCAATTATTTCGTGATGACTCATACGTCCAACATGCCATATTTGAGCAATAATCGTTCCGCCTTCTTTATGTACTGCCTCTGTAACAGGTTTCCAAGAATCAACTTGCTCTTTCGTATAAATACCTGGTACTCCCGGATTCCCTTTTGCTCTTGGGCTAATGACGATTCCTTCTGTAATAATTAATCCAACCCCATCAGCAGCACGCTTTCGGTAATATCGGGCTACGTCAGCACCAACTTCGCCAGTCTCATTATTTGCAAAACATCTCGTCATCGGTGCCATCGCTATGCGATTGTGAAGAGACCAAGATCCAATTTGAATCGGATCAAACAGCTTTGTTTCATCGATATTTTCAAAAGATCCCCAATTATTTATATTTGTTCCTGCATAAATATTTGCTGCTTTATTGTTTGAACTTGTCATTTTTCTTCCTCCTTATAAAAAACTTACTATAATCGCATCATACTTACTTTTAAATAGTAACGTCAATTTATATGTCTTTACTATTAAACATTCGTATATTAAACAAACAGAATGATAAAAACAAAAATTAAAAAGGTTTCCTAATTAGGAAACCTTTTTTAGTTGACCATATAAGGCTAACAATTCGTTTATCTCTTTTACATAAAGAAAATAAACAATTATTATCTCCTCACATATGGAAAATCTCTTAACAATAGAAATGAGAGTGGCTCAGTATTCTTCTAAAAATAAAAACTTATATATACCTAAAACAATGAAAGCCCTACCTCTCTTTCATCCTTACGGCTCCTTGTCCGTGCCAGTGTGAATCAGGATTGCAAAAATTAAGTAACTATTTTATCAAAGTAGCTAATTAAACTTCGAACATTCGTAAAAGAAATTAAAAAATAAAAATGGATTAAATTGTAGTAATAATAAAAGAGGTTAATGCTTTAAAAGTGGTTTGAAAGAGTTGAATGTCTTTGAAATGATTGATTTTCTATAATTATATTCCCAAAAAATTCAAGATCTTTTTTGGGATGTAATATATTATTTGTAATGAACCTTAACAAAAGCTTTTTATTTGATTTTCTGTGATACCTTCAATTAATCCCAGTTCACTAATCAAAAATTCATGTGCGTTATCTAACATTTTCTTTTCGCTTGCATTAAGTGCTTTTTCTTTCTGCATACGTAATAAATCACGTACAACTTCAGCACCTTCTTGTATTTTACCCGTTTTTATTTTATCTGTATTCAATTTATACCTTTGTTTCCACGTCAGTAATCTGTCTGATTCTCCATGTTGAAAAATATCTATTATGTTTGTTAATGCCTTTATATCCGTAACTGGTCGTATATTTGAACTCAATATTTTTCCCATAGGAATCATTACTTCCATATTACTAGCCGACATTTTTATGACATAATACTGTTTTTTTTCTCCTGAGATTTCCTTTTCTTCTATGGCTTTAATTATACCTGCTCCGTGCATTGGATAAACGATGTTATCGCCAATTTGAAACAAATAATCCACCTCCATATATGGTAACCTTCTCAATCTTAACACATATTTATTTTTTTAGCAAAATTTTTATAATATCACAAAATTATTTTCTATGTCAATTTATTTACACATAAAAATTCAAGCTGTACAGAAACACTAAAAAACCCGCGATTTTGTTACATTTCCACACCCATTTTCTCCAATTTTATATACCTTGTAAAACAAAAAAATACATCACTACATATAAGTAGCGATGTATTTTTATATAATGTGCAACATGAAAGACAGAAACAGTTACTTCAAAACTTCACACACACGATTCTTCGCTTATATACTAACCTGTTTACTAATCGTTTCTCGTGCTAAAAGAAAACTCATAATCACTTGCGCAGCTACTCTACTCGTCATATCCCTAAAATCAAGAGTTGGATCAATTTCTACTATATCCACCCCTTGAACTAGTGGCTCTTTACCAAGGAATTCAATTGCATCAAGTAAAGTTGTACTATCCATTCCACCAGGGCCAATTGCTGGACAGCCTGGCGCAAACGCTTGGTCTAGTACGTCCATATCAAGAGAAATATAAATAGAAGTCACACCTTGTTTTCTTAATACTTCAATACTTTCTGAAATAAGATCTTTTATTTCTCGCTCTCTTACATCTTTCATTGTATACACTGTCACGCCATGCTCTTTTGCATATTCATGGTACGCTCGTGCATTTGAAAAATTACGAATCCCAATTTGAACGAGTTGTTTTCCTGTAATCACACCATTTTCTAGCAAACTACGGAACGGTGTACCATTTGATGGACCACCATCATCTAGATTACGTAAATCATGATGGGCATCAAATTGAATAATACCGACCTTCCCTTTACTATTTGCAAAACCAGTTATACTCGGAAAACTAATCGAGTGGTCACCACCAAGAACGATTGGTATCATTTTCGGATTTACTTTCGTCAAATGACCAACTGTTTTCGCAATTCGGTTATGACTCTCTTTTATATCTGTAACATGCATCGTAATATCACCGCAATCATGAAGAACACTTTCTTTCATGTCGTGTTCTTCTGTAATTGCGTACGTGCTATATGCATCTAACATTGAACGAATCGTTTTCGGTGCAAAACATGCTCCTGAATGACTAATAGACGGTTTAGAAAGAGGCGCTCCAATTAAAGCAGCACCGAATATTTCTACGCCTTCCTCCCAATCTTTAATCATCTCACTCCATTTCGTCACTTCACGATCGATAAACTTTGCATTTTTCTTTAAATAGTGGCCGTGCTCCACGATTGTTCACCTCTTGTATATGCGATATTACCGTTCTTCCATACTGTGTTCACATGGCTTACTCCGTAATGATATGGTACGTAAGCATAATTATAAGCATCCCATAAAACTAAATCTGCCTTACGACCAACTCTAATTTTCCCAGCTACATCACCACGATTAATTGCGTAAGATGAGTTAACCGTTACAGCATTCCACACTTCTTCTGGTGTCATTTTCAGTTTCAGCATCGCAATGCTCATAATAAGCTGAATGTTTTCAGTTGGACAGCTACCTGGATTAAAGTCTGTAGCTAAAGCAACTGCAACACCTTCATCGATCATTTTTCGGCCGCGTGCGAAACTTTCTTTATTTAAATAGAAAGTTGTTCCTGGTAATAAAGTTGCTACTGTATTAGAGTTTGCAAGCATTTCAATTCCTTTATCAGAAGCGCCAACTAAATGGTCCGCTGATGCTGCACCGATTTCAGCCGCTGCTTCCGCACCACCAAGAGGGTCGATTTCATCTGCATGAATTTTCACATCAAAGCCAAGCTCTTTCGCTTTTAATAAAAATTCTTTCGATTCTTCTACAGAGAACACACCTGTTTCACAGAAAATATCAACAAACTCAGCTAATTGCTTCTCTTTCATTTCTGGTAATAAATCTAGCATCCATTGTAAAAATTCTTTCGATCTTCCTTTGTACTCTTTCGGAACTGCATGCGCCCCTAAAAATGTTGAAACTAAATCGATTGGGTGCTCTTTTTGTAATTGTGCAGTTGCCTCTAATTGTTTCCATTCCGTCTCATCATCTAGTCCGTAACCACTCTTCGCTTCTACAGTTGTAACCCCGAAAGATAGCATACGGTCTAAATGGAATTTAGCTTTTTGAACTAGTTCTTCTTTCGATGCCTGTTTCGTTGCATTTACAGTCGAAAGAATCCCTCCGCCTTTTTCTAAAATTTCTAAGTACGGAACTCCTTGTAATTTCAGCGCGATTTCATTTTCACGAGATCCACCAAATACAAGATGAGTATGCGGATCTACAAGACCAGGAGAAACCATTTTCCCGCCGCAATCAATAACTTCTTTCGCTTGTAATCCTTTAGCTTCTTCGGCTGTTCCAACGAAAGTAATTACGCCATTTTCAATTCCAACAGCACCATTTTCAATTACAGGAAGCGTGTTCATCGCTTCCCGTCTTAACAAACCATCTTCTTGATCCATTGTTAGTAATTGACCGATATTTATTAGTAAAGTGTCCAGCATGTTTCTTCCTCCTTATTTCATCATTGGAATGTTAACGCCTTTTTCTTTCGCAGTTTGAACCGCTAAGTCATAACCTGCATCAACGTGACGAACAACACCCATACCAGGGTCAGAAGTTAATACACGTTCAATACGTTTTGCCGCTGCTTCTGTTCCATCTGCAACGATAACCATTCCAGCGTGAAGTGAATAACCCATACCAACGCCACCACCGTGGTGAACTGATACCCAGCTTGCACCGTTTACACTGTTAATTAATGCATTTAAAATTGGCCAGTCTGCTACTGCATCACTACCGTCTTTCATAGATTCTGTTTCACGGTTTGGAGATGCTACTGATCCGCAATCTAAATGGTCACGGCCGATAACGATCGGTGCTGATAATTCACCATTAGCCACCATTTCATTAATAATGCGGCCAAATTTTGCACGCTCGCCATAACCAAGCCAACAAATGCGTGATGGAAGACCTTGGAACTCAACTTGCTGACGTGCCATACGAATCCAATTACATAAATGCTCATTATCCGCGAACTCGCGTAAAATAACTTCGTCTGTTTTATAAATATCTTCTGGATCACCAGAAAGTGCTACCCAGCGGAATGGTCCTTTTCCTTCACAGAATAATGGACGGATAAATGCTGGAACGAATCCTGGGAAATCGAAAGCTTTTTTTAATCCTTCATCGAAAGCAACTTGGCGAATGTTATTTCCGTAATCAAATGTAATCGCACCTTTTTCTTGCATTGCAAGCATTGCTTCTACATGTTTTTTCATACTTTCTTTTGATAATTGTACATAACGTTCTGGATCTTCTTCACGAAGCTTCGATGCTTCTTCTAACGTGTAACCTACTGGAATATAACCGTTTAATGGATCATGAGCAGATGTTTGATCCGTAACTAAATCTGGCGTAATATTACGCTTCACTAGCTCTGGTAAAATCTCTGCCGCATTTCCTAGCAATCCAATTGAAATCGGTTCTTTCTTCTCTTTATACTCGTTCGCAATAGTTAACGCTTCTTCTAAAGATTCTGTATACAGATCACAATATCTCTTTTCAATACGACGATCGATACTACGCTTATCTACATCAATAGCAATTACAACACCGCCGTTCATCGTTACAGCAAGCGGTTGTGCACCACCCATACCACCTAAACCAGCAGTAAGTGTTACTGTACCTTTTAATGAACCATCGAAATGTTGACGTGCCGCTTCACCAAATGTTTCATATGTTCCTTGTAAAATCCCTTGTGTTCCAATATAAATCCAGCTACCCGCTGTCATTTGTCCGTACATCATAAGACCTTTTTTCTCTAGTTCACGGAAGTGATCCCAGTTCGCCCATTTTGGTACTAAGTTTGAGTTCGCTAAAAGAACGCGAGGCGCATCTTCATGTGATTTAAAAATTGCAACTGGTTTTCCTGATTGAACAAGTAACGTTTCGTCGCTTTCTAACGTTTTTAATGAATCAACAATTGCATGGTAGCTTTCCCAGTTACGAGCTGCACGGCCAATTCCGCCGTATACAACTAATTCTTCTGGTTTTTCAGCAACTTCAGGATCTAAATTGTTCATTAACATACGAAGTGCAGCTTCTTGAACCCACCCTTTCGTTTGTAATTCAGTACCTCTTGGCGCACGAATTGTTTGTTTTACATTTTCCATTTCAATCTCTCCCTTTTCTCATTTTATAGTGCTGCGTTTACATCTAATCTTTCTTTTATCGAATAATTCGTTTTTAACCAATGCGTAATATTTTCAATATCCGTTGAGAATATGCGATCATTTGTAATAGAAGGTACTTGCTGACGACCTTGATGGTAGAAGCTCTTCGTCACTGTACTCATGTTTTCAATTCCTCGATATTCTGCTGCTTGCATCGCACAGATCATCTCAATTGCAAGAACGCGTCTTGCATTTTGAATAATTTGATGTGCATGACGTGAAGCAATTGTTCCCATACTTACGTGATCTTCTTGATTAGCTGACGATGGAATGGAATCTACACTCGCCGGATGTGCTAACGTTTTATTTTCTGAAACAAGTGATGCCGCTGCATATTGCATAATCATTGCACCAGACTGAAGTCCTGGCTCTGGACTTAAAAATGGTGGTAAGTCATTTAATTGCGGATTTACTAGGCGCTCAATACGACGCTCTGAAATATTAGCAAGTTCCGCCATTCCTACTTTTAAGAAGTCCATCGCAAATGCAATCGGTTGTCCGTGGAAATTACCACCAGAAATTACTTTTTCCCCGCCATCAAAAATAAGCGGATTATCTGTTGCTGCATTCATTTCAATTTCTAATTTTTCTTTCACATAATTTAAAACTTGCCAAGAAGCACCGTGCACTTGCGGGATACAACGAAGTGAATATGCATCTTGTACCCGAAGTTCTCCTTGCTTTGTAATAAGTTTACTATCATGAAGAACGTCACGAATTCTGCTTGCTACTTCTACTTGTTCTTTATAACCACGTGCTTTATGAACATTTTCATCAAATGCATCAATAATGCCGCGCAATCCCTCAATTGTCATAGAAGCAATTAATTCAGATTGATAAGCCGTTGCTTCAGCTTCTATATAAGAAAGAACTCCTTGCGCTGTCATCGCCTGCGTACCATTGATTAACGCAAGACCTTCTTTTGCTTCAAGTTCAATAGGTTCAAGTCCTTCTTCTGTAAGAGCAACCATCGCATGAACTCGTTTTCCTTTGTAGAACACTTCACCTTCACCTAATAAAACGAGAGCAAGATGAGATAAAGGTGCTAAATCACCGCTCGCTCCTAGTGAACCTTGTTGCGGAACGACTGGATGAATTTTACGATTTACAAACTCAAGAAGCATATTTACAACAAGCGGTCTAACACCAGATACTCCTTTTAACATCGTGTTCGCTCGTAAAATTAACATACCGCGTGATACCTCTTCCGGGAATGGATCGCCTATTCCGCACGCATGTGATTGAATTAAATTGTGCTGAAGTGCCTTTACATCATCTTTTTGAATAAGCACATCACTAAACTTTCCAAATCCAGTTGTAATACCGTAAACGACTTTTCCGTCCTCCACGATTTTCTCAACTACTTCGCGGCACTCCGCTACCTTTTGCATACTATTTGGACAAGCTGTTACACCTTCACCTTCAAGTAACAACCTCTTCATTTCTTCAACTGTCAATGTGTGTCCTGTTAACGTAATCATTCTTTTTCCTCCTTATAAAGGCAAAAGGGGACCTTATCTTTTTAAGACAGACTTCTGTCCTAAAAAATAAGGCCCCCTTCTAACTAATAGACTATGGGCAAATCATATGTGATTAATTCCTAAACCAATCGCCTCATGCTCAGATCCTTTTACAGGTGCACCAATCGTTCCATAAAGTGCAACAGCAACCCATTCGCCTTCTTTTTTTCCGTCGTATGGTGTACCGCGCACAATCGCAAAGCGAAGTCCTACTGTACGAAGAACGTCTGCTAACTGAATTTGACCTCTCGTCACTCCGTACAAAGCTTCCATAATTGCATGATAAAGTGCATGTGTTTCTCTGTAAACATCTGTTTCAATAACTCGGTTGCTCTTAGCCGCTGTTTCCATTGCTGCTACTACTTTTTGCGAATTCATAGAACCAACTTTCCCAGTACAATATTTCCAACCTTTTGGAATAGATAATACAGGGCTTTCATTCTCATCCGCAAGCGCCAACAGCATGGCCATACGACCAATTCGATGTGTTCCTTGAAGAAGCATGTGACTCTCTCATTTCTTTTGAATTATTTGAATATTACTTAATTTAAGAATATATGAAAACGGTTAAACCGTCAATAGTTTAAAATATTATTCAAGCATTTTTTTATCTCTCTCATACTTGTGTACACAATTTATTTACAGATTTTTTTCAGACGTGCTATAGTCTCACTAACAGATGCAAAGGGGCGAGATTTCAGTGGCGAAGCGAAAAGATATTCATTTTCGAATTGAAGAAAAATTACTTGCAAGGTTTGAAGACGCACTCCATTACGAAGCTTTAAGGAAAACAGACGTATTAACACATGCGATCCAGCAATTTTGCATAAAGGTGGAATGTGAAAAAATGAATGATGTAAAACGCCAATACAACGTGAGTAACCATTTACAAACACGTATCGATACGCATAAACATTTCGAAGAGAAACAAGTGAATGTAGATGAAGTCGTCATTGAACATTTACAACTTCAAGGGGAAGAAAAAATATTAGAGGTCGGTTGTGCTAACGGAAAATTCCTTTCCCTTTTGCAAAACAATGGTCATAAAGGCCCGTTAACTGGCTTTGACCAATCAGAAACCATGCTTTCTGAAGCGGCTATACAGAATAATATGATCGAATGGAAACTCGGCGATGCTAGTAAACTTCCTTTCGAAGCTAATTGTTATGATTGGATAATCGCAAGACATATGTTATACCACATGAAAGATGTCGAAAAAACTATTCAAGGATTCCATAAAGTAATTCGTCCTGGCGGCGCCCTTTTAGCTACAACAAACTCTAAAGTTTCATTGCCTCGTATAGATGAAATGTGTAACAAAATGTTAGTCGCATTTGATTTACCAAAAACATCACCGTCAGCAGCTCCATTTTGTTTAGAGAATGGTAAAGAGCTATTACACTCTGTTTTTCCAACTGTTGAAGAAACAATTATTCATAATGCACTTGTTTTTCATCGCGCCACTCCAATCGTAAACTATATTTCTAGCATGTTTCCGTCGCTGAATATACCTGATAATATGTCTCTTCACACCGAAATGAAGGACTGGCTGAAAAAAGAAATAGAAAATGAATTAACAATTCATGACGGTATTTGGAGCGATCCGAAAACGTTAGTGATTTATCGATGTAAAAAGGAAAAAAGCTAGCATTTGCTAGCTTTTACACGTTTTCCGGTAAAAGATTCTCCATCATTATATTGCCCTTTCCACGATAAAAATTTGTATCATGTTCATTCACTACTCCAAAATAAGAGGCAATCGCTAGTCCAAATGGCACAAATGCATGTCCTTGTGCTGTAATAATATTTGCGTGCTGTACAACTTCTGTATACACAAAATTTTCTACTGGAAAACAATCTAATTTTTGATAATCTATGGTCACTGTATAAGAAATTTTTTTTAGTAAACCTGCTCTTGCTAACGCATACGGTCCAGCACAAATCGCTGCCACTAATTTTTCTTGCTCAGAAAATTGACGAATAACTGAAAAAAGCAGTTCTGCCTCTTTCATATGTATTTCATCTCCGCCCGGAATAATAATACCCTCATACTCTTCCACACGCACTTCATTTAATTCTATGTGCGGCTGTACTTGCAAGCCCGTTTCACTTATAATTATTTCTTTTGTTAAACCTGCTGTAATGATCTCATATTTATTTTTCAGCAATGCCGTTGCTACCGTAATTTCAAACTCCGCAAATGTTGGGTATACGAATAATAATATTTTTTTCATAGCCTTTTCTTCCTTAGCCACCCTATAAGATATGCCTCTAATTCGTCCACTAATAATATATTAGTGTCCACATAAGTTACGGGAAATTGTTTATACCATTCTTTTTCAACTTCTACTAATTTAAATTGTTCCTCAAATGTACTTCGATTTCTTGCCCTATCATTATTTTTTCTATCATACAAACTCTCTTTCGAAACATCTAAATAAAAAATTGCATCCGAACGGCATTCTCTTAATTTATACAATTCATCTTTTAATTCTGTTTCTATATCCCACTCTTTCCCTATCATCTTCGGATAAAAGAGTGTATAAAATTCAATATCTTCTGGTCCGCGATCAAAAATCATGACTGAACTTTTCACATTTTGAAACTCTTTTATTTTTGCTTCAATAAACATTTTTTGATTTTTAATAAATCCCTCTTTTGAGTTCATATCTAAATGCAATTCTTTTCTTTTTTCTACAATTGGATATGGATTTTCATATATAACCGAAAGCCCATGTTGCTCTAACCTTTTTGCCAATGTTGTTTTTCCACTTGCCATCGGTCCTTGGAGTGAAATTACGTATGTCATCCCTCTCATTCCCTTGTACTGTAATACATAAATAATAAACAGAATTTTGAAAACTATCAACAAAATATATATCATCTTGTTTCTTATACTTATCTAACTTATAATAAAAAATAGAGATTATGATGGACTCAAAAATAATGTAAGCTTGGAAATCCAAGCTTACATTATTTTTTGCTTTCCCTTTTCTTATAAAAAGAGTATACTAGCTTAGAACGTATGTTCTTAATAATTACATACAGTAAGGAGATAGAACAATGGTATACGACACAAAAGCAATTTCTTGGAATGAATCTTTAAAACAACTTCAACGCCGCTATACAAACAAACAAGTTGACCGAAAAGAATTTGAAGATATTGAACTGATGGAATTCTTCCGCGATAACGACTACATTTCTTTACCTACACATATAAGCGGCCTATCAACAACACGTTTTACTTCTTACTCTATTTTCACAACTGAAGATAAAGATCGTAAAGTTGGCACACTCATCATTGAATATGTAGAAAATGACAATGATATTTTATGTGTTGAACAACTATACTTCGTTTAAATCACAGCGCTTGGTCAAAATGATCAAGCGTTCTTGCTTTCTATGAATCTCACTGTTTATAATATAAATAAAAGAAAACTGCTTTCGTTAAGGGGGAATACGATTGCTAGAAGGATGGTTTAGTTGGTTTATTGTCGTTTGGACTGTTGTATTATTAGGACTTATGTCTATTGGTGGATATTTTATGTTCAGAAAATTCCTAAAACGATTACCAAAAGAAGATGGTATGTCCATTTTAGATTGGGAGCAACACTACATTGATCAAACACGACACTTATGGGATAACGAGCAGAAACAATTATTAGAAGAACTCGTAAGCCCTGTTCCTGAACTATTTCGCGATGTTGCTAAATCAAAAATTGCTGGTAAAATTGGGGAACTTGCAATAAAGGAAAACGCTCCAAAAATTACACAAGATTTAATCATACAAGGATATATCGTTGCTACACCGAAGCGCGATCATAAATTTTTAATTAAGAAACTACAAGAAAAAGAGATTGATTATTCTAACTATAAAACTTTACTTGCAAAATAATCTTCATTTTTTCCCCTATTTTCAACAAGTTAACATCAATGGTAAACGTTTTATACGTCGTGGTTGGGACAGAAGATGTTAACAATACCAATAAAAAGACAGCGTCTTTGACGCTGTCTTTTTATTTTATACATATACAGTTTTTACGTTAGCTTCATATCTTTTTCATTATAAAAACCGTCTTCTTTTTCCATTTCCTTCTGTAATTTTGTAAAGGAACGGTACATCGCAATTCTCCATGAAACAATCATTGCGAATGCAAGTAAGAAGAACATGCCGCTAAGTTGTCCTAAATCAAGAGATTGGCTTAAGTATGTTTTAAACACAATACGCACTACAAGTAATCCAATTAAAATAAATACAAATGCTTTTGAACGCTTCAAATAAATCTCTTGTCCGCGTATTTCAAACTTAGATGTTTTAATAAGAAAAATAGAGAAAAATAGACCAACGACAATCGCTTCTAACATTTCTGCTGGAGTTAATCGAAATTCTGGAAAAACATACATCAGTGCTCCTGTGCTCATAAAAAACGGTGGGAGTATAATTTTTTTCAATGTTGCAGGTTTCTTAGCTGCTTTTAAACGAATAAACATCGCACCAACAGCCATACAAACAGCAACGATACTTGATAAAAGAACTATGTTCATATTTTCTCATCCTTTTTTTGTGGCTATACGCAAAATATAATTTCATTATATGCTTTTCCGTTAGTATTTCCAACATTTTCACAGAATAATACTAAAAACCGGTAAATCCACCAAATAAACTTGAGAAATATACGATAATTTTCGTCATCCAGTTAAAGTATAGAAAGACCCCCATGACAATCATAATGTATCCTCCTATTTTCATGAACGCCATACTATTTCTTTTAATCCAAGACATTTTCGTAATAAAGAATGAAAGTACGAAAAACGGGATAGCAAATCCAAGTATGTAAGCAATCATATAAATCATTGCCGATTCTGGATTTGTTGCAGCTAATCCAATTACAGACACTAAAATAGGCCCTGTACAAGGTGTCCATCCTGCAGCAAATGCCAATCCAATTAGAACTGAACCAAAATAACCACTCGGACGATTTTTAAAAGTAAATTTACGATCTTGCATTAAAAACTTCGGCTTAAACACACCGACAATAATAAGACCGAACACAATGATAAATATACCACCTAACTGCCTAATTAAATCTTTATAATTCGTAAAGATTCCTCCGATAAAACTTGTACCAAATCCAATTGCGATAAATATAATAGAAAACCCAAGTAAGAAAAATGCTGTATGTATCATACTTCTTTTGCGAAGCATTGCATTTTCTTCTTTCAATTCAGAAACCGACATACCTGTTATGTATGATAAAAATGCCGGATAAAGCGGTAAGCAACATGGGGATATAAATGATAGGAACCCAGCTCCAAACGCTAAAAAAATACTAATATCTTGCATGATTCCACTCCTCTCCTTACATATTGTAGCAAAAACACATAAAAATACTATGAACAATTCGTGAACTCACGTTTCCAACGTGATAATAAGAAAAACTACCCTTTCACACAGTTTCTAATAAAGTGAAACTTTAATCAGTGGGGTTTTGTTCATCCCACTGATTATTAGTTGAACCAATCGGGCGTTTACGGGCAGTTGATCTCCCATCTAACTTCTTTGCTCCAGCCGAATTTTGAGGTGGGAGTCTTACTGCCCGTTAACGCGGGATAAAACGTTTTTATTTCCTTCTATTATATAGAAAAATCTCAATTGAATTATGAAACTCTTTCTAATTGTTACTAACATAACAAAGGTTCCACAGTTTCTCAAATCATTAGCACATTACAATTAACTTCACACATATCGACCCTAAAAAATTTTTTTCAAATGCTATCTTTATACAACATAAAGCTGATTTTACAATACTTTAATTATTATAAATTTCAAGATTATGCATAAATATCATACTTTTATTATTATTCTATAAAATTTTTCATTTTTCTTTCATTTGACCCTTCATTTTTAATTTTGTATACTTCCCTCTAGTTATATATGTCCGTTACGGAACAATTTCATATAGATGGGAGGAATTTTTCATGCTTCGTTATTCTCTTTTAGTTTTATTAGGAGCGTGTAGTTATGGGGTTTTAGCTATTTTTGTTAAACTTGCATATGCAGAAGGATTTTCACTTGGAGAGGTAATTGGTAGCCAGTATTTGTTCGGTTGGATTATTTTACTTGCTATTACACTTCTATTTTCTAGACATCGTGTTCCACTGAAACAAATGTTAATTTTATTCGTCGCAGGAACGTCTGCAAGTTTTACTGGGATTTTTTATTACGCTTCCTTAAAAACTGTACCAGCTTCAATTGCAATTATACTTTTATTCCAGTTCGTTTGGGTTGGGATTATCATTGAGGCGGTCGCAACGAAAACATTGCCTTCAAAAGAAAAAGTTATCTCGGTTATCTTCTTACTTGCAGGTACATTTTTATCAAGCGGGTTATTAGAAAAATCAGCAGGTGATTTCGATATGACTGGAATCATTTTAGGCTTATTATCTGCTATTACATTTGCAACATACATTTTTGTAAGTGGTAAAGTTGCCGTTGAAGTACCTTCATTACCACGCGGTGTCCTTTTAATGGCTGGTGCTTTAACTTTAGTCATGATCGTATTCCCGCCAACATTTATTTTTAACGGAACGATTTCTCAAGGCCTTTGGAAATACGGCTTAGGATTAGGAATATTTAGTATCGTTATTCCGTCCATTGCCTTTACAATCGGTATTCCAAAAATCGGATCTGGCTTAGCAACTATTCTTGGCGCAGCGGAACTACCAGTTACAACAATTATGTCGGTATTCGTTTTAAAAGAAGCTGTACTATCTTCACAATGGTACGGTGTATCACTTATTTTAATCGGTATCGCAATCCCGCAAATTGCCTATGCAATGCGTGGACGGTATAGAAAACAGCATACTCATAAAAAAGTTGCGGCATAAACGAGAGAGGATTTTCATTTGAGAATCCTCTCTTTTATTATTGT
This sequence comes from Bacillus cereus group sp. BfR-BA-01316, assembly GCF_022664195.1. Classification (NCBI taxonomy): domain Bacteria; kingdom Bacillati; phylum Bacillota; class Bacilli; order Caryophanales; family Bacillaceae; genus Bacillus; species Bacillus cereus group sp. BfR-BA-01316. The sequence continues at coordinate 11,955 of NZ_JAKUGX010000005.1, read as the reverse complement.
GTTATATAATGAATACAAATATTTCACTTAAGAAAGAGGGTATAATAAGTGGCATCTATCCCAGATCAATTAACAGAAAAACTTATTTCCATTCGTCGGCATTTACATGAAAATCCAGAACTATCATACGAAGAATTTGAAACGACAAAAGCGATAAAAAATTGGTTAGAAGAGGCCAATATCACTATTATTGATTCCAACTTAGAAACAGGAATTATCGCTGAAATTGCTGGTAATAAAAACGGACCAGTTGTAGCGCTTCGTGCTGATATCGATGCCCTTCCTATCCAGGAAGAAACAGACCTTCCATACACTTCAAAAATACAAGGTAAAATGCATGCTTGTGGGCATGATTTTCATACAGCTGCTATGTTGGGAGCGGCTTACTTATTAAAAGAAAAAGAAGCTTCTCTTAACGGAACTGTTCGCTTTATATTCCAAGCTGCTGAAGAAAGTGGAAACGGAGCATGTAAAGTTGTTGAAGCTGGACATTTAAAGAATGTGCAAGCCGTGTTTGGTATGCATAATAAGCCCGATTTACCAGTAGGTACAATCGGTATTAAAGACGGTCCACTAATGGCTGGAGTAGATCGATTTGAAATTGAAATTCATGGTGTTGGAACACATGCAGCTGTGCCTGATGCCGGCGTCGATCCTATCGTTGCATCATCTCAAATCGTTATGGCACTTCAAACAATTGTAAGCCGAAATATTAGTTCCTCTCATAACGCTGTCGTAAGTGTAACAAACATTCATTCAGGGAATACGTGGAACGTTATTCCTGAAAAAGCTACATTAGAAGGAACTGTTCGTACATTCCAAGCTGAAACACGTGAAAAGATTCCAGCACTAATGGAACGTATCATTAAAGGTATTTCTGATGCACTAGGTGTAAAAACAGAGTTTCGATTTTACCCAGGTCCTCCTGCTGTTCATAACGATAAAGTACTCACTAATCTTTCTGTTCAAATTGCAGAGCAAATGGACCTAAACGTTATCTCTCCTACACCATCAATGGCAGGAGAAGATTTTTCTTTTTACCAACAAGAAACACCAGGTTCATTCGTCTTTATGGGAACAAGTGGTACACATGAATGGCATCATCCAGCTTTTACAGTAGATGAAAAAGCATTGCCTATTAGCGCGGAGTATTTCGCCTTATTAGCCGAAGGAGCTATTCATCAATTATTGCAAACAAAAAGCCGTTAAGTTACCCTTAACGGCTTTTGCTTATGCTGTTAAATCTCGTTTTATAAATACAGTATAGGAAACCCCTAAAAATACAGCTAAGTATAGAAAAAGCATACAAGAAGCAAATGGGAATGTTACTCCATCAATAAAGCTTCCACCCTTTAAAAGCCCATATAAATCTGTATTCGCTGGTAATAAATATTTCGCCCATTCATATCTTGCTGCTGGAATTAGCGCTATTCCTCCTGATAAAGCAAGAAATAAAGAAATACCAATTGCACCTCCACTTGATCTCGTTAAAACAGAAATCATAAAAGCAAATGCAGCATATACAAGAGTTGGTAACCAAGATAAAATATAATATTTACTTGCTTCCACGAAAATGTTTTGTTTTATAATATTTCCGTCTTGAACGATAAATTCAGTCCAGGATGGTTGTTGGAATTTATAAACAATTAGCCCACATAATGTTGAAAAAATCATATTAAAGATAAATAATAATGCCGCAAATATAACGATGGCCAAAAATTTCGATGTTAAAATTTTAAATCTGCTCGCTGGACGAATCGTTAAAAATTTATATGTTCCCCAGCTATATTCATTCGCAAAAATTGTACTCGCATATACGAGAATAAACGGAAGTAAAATAGGAAAAACAATAAAGCCAGTATCTCTCATGAAAGAAAGTGGAGAACTACTTGCTGGCGCTGTATTCGTATCTAAATGCTTCATTTTAAGCTGGTATTCCTTTACAATCTCGTCTCCTGACTTTTCCGTTAAAATATCCTCTTTTTTCATGCCGAGCTTTTTCTCAATTTCTACAGTGCGTTCTGTATAATCCGCTTTCCATCCTTTTGTTTCTGGCTCTAAATACTTTACCGTAACCCATCCTAACCCAATAATTAATACCGCAATAACTGCAAAAGGAATAATCGTTCGCTTTCGCTTAAATATTTTATACAGCTCGTTATAAACTAAATTAAACAATATCTTTTCCCCCTGTTAATTCTAAAAACTGCTCTTCTAGCGTTTTTCTTTCTTCATATACACGATAAACTTGAATGTTTTTCTCGATCAATGTACGAAGAACATTTGGGATTTCTTCATCTTTCACATTTATAATTAATTCATTACCTTTTACTAAAACATCGTACTCTAAAACTTCAGCTGCTTTATTCGCATCATCTACACGTATATGTATCTTTTCAGTTTCTTCCTTTTTATCACTTTGAATATTTTGAGTTGCGACATATTCTCCGTGCTGAATAATAATAACCCTGTCACACATTAGTTCAACTTCTGAAAGTAAGTGACTAGAGACAAGAACAGCTTTTCCTTGTTCATGTGCAATTTTCGCAGCAGTTTTTTCAAATTGCTGTTTTACAGATTGACCATCAATCCATACTTCTCCTTCTGTCATACGAATCATTCCGACCATCATTCGCATTAATGTCGTTTTTCCAGCACCATTTGGTCCTAATAAGCCAACTACTTCACCTTTTTTCACTTCAAAACTAATATTTTCTACTAACGTCTTTGAACCAATTCGTTTTGTTAATCGATCAACTTTTACGATCGCTTGCTCATTTATCATTCCATACAACCTTTCTTCTTAACTCTTTTTTTTCAGTTCTTCCCACTGTATCATGATTAATAACATGTGTAAAATGAAGAAAAAGCCATGATTTCTCATGCCTTTCTCCTTGTTTCATATGACTTTTCACCCTTTAACCTTTGTGTAAACCTACAACATTGCCACATTGATATTATAATGACGGTTATCATAACAACTGCTGTTACCATTATCGCATACGTCGTAATCGGTGCATTTGTTACTCCTTGGATTCCTACTGCTTTCATAAAAATAATAATAAATAATTTCAAAAATAACATACCATGAATTAATCCGAAAACAAAAGCTCCTCCGTAAATTAATAATTGCTCCTGACATAATAAACATAACATTTCTTTTCTTGTCATCTTCACTACTTCATACGATTTAAACTCCTCTCTTCTTACCTGTAAAAGAGAGGTTGTCATTTTATATGTAATGAAAATACATACAAAAACTACAAATAGAAACATAGCATAAAACCACTTTACAAATATAGGTGTATATCCCACTTTACTTATTACAGCTTCATTGAATCGGAATGATATCATAAAAAAACAAATCATTGTATTCATAGCAATCCACATAAATTGTTTTAACCTTTTGGCAGCAAATGTTTGTATATTTTTTCTCGCTAACCGACATAAAGACATAGATCCCTTCCCCTACCTTACTTCATAACATACGCATTCTATACTACTAGTGTATGAAAATATGACATTTTAAACATCGCACTTCAATCGGAATCTTTTCTAAGACTTTAGTCCTAGAAACCAAGCATATTTACCTCTTTAGCATTGAACAAAAAAACAAAAAACGGAAATGCACTTTAGTTACATTTCCGTTTTTTGTTTAACGAAGTGAATCTTTATATAACTTAATTATCATGACTGCCTTGTAACTTCATCAACTATTCAGCCTTCGCATCTTCCACTTCAATCCTTTTTTTCTCTCTTGCAATTTTCAAAAACTCTAACAACTCTGGATTGTTATTCATTTTTTTATAAGCCACTGACATTTCTGCAACAAAATTAGAATCACATAACTCTTTATATACAACTTCTGTTTTATACAATTTATTTGCGGATACAGGTATTACTGTAATTCCAATACCTGCTGCTACAAGCCCCATGACAGTTTGATACTCCGTTGCTTCTTGTACAATGTGCGGACTAAAACCGACATCGCGGCAAAGTGATAAAATTGTATCGTATAACGCTGGCCATACTGGTCTCGTAATAAATACGAACGGTTCATCCCTTAAATCTTCGATATGTATTTCGTCCTTTTCAGCAAGTGGATGCGCCTTCGGTAAGCATAACGTACACGAAAGTTTTTGAATTGGTTCTAACTCAAGTAATTGCGTTGGAATTGGCGGACGTAAAAATCCAATATCGATTCGATTATCATGAAGTGCATGCACCTGATCCGGTGTTGACAATTCATGTAATGCAACAGACACTCTTGGAAATTTCTTTCTATACTCCCTGACAATTGACGGTAAAATATCATATATCGCCGCACCTACAAAACCAATTGAAAGTGATCCAACTTCTCCCCTTTGAGCACTTTGTGCAACTTCTACTGCTTTTTCAATTTGTTCAAACGCTTTTTTTACTTCTTTTAAAAACATTCCTCCTGCTTCTGTTAATTCAACCTTTCTCTTCGTTCTTGAAAATAACATAACTCCCATTTCTTTTTCTAATTGCTGAATTTGTTGACTAAGTGGTGGTTGTGTCATTTGTAGACGAGCAGCCGCTCGTCCAAAGTGCAATTCCTCTGCCACTACAACAAAATATTGCAAATGCCGTAATTCCATTTTGGACACCCTTTTCACTTTCGATTAATACATCTAATATATTAATAACATATAATTTATATATTAGACAAATTTTTCGAATGAACGTATAGTAGAAATTGTTAATTATTTTTTACAATTTTTATGTAAAAAACAAAGAGGTGGTTACTGTATGAAATGGTGGAAGTTAAGCGGACAAATTTTATTATTATTTTGTTTCGCTTGGACAGGTGAATGGATTGCAAAACAGGCACACCTCCCAGTTCCAGGAAGTATAATCGGTATTTTTTTATTGTTAATATCATTAAAATTTAACATAGTGAAAAAAGAATGGATACAAGACGGCGCAGACTTTTTATTAAAAGAACTTATTTTATTTTTCATCCCTTCTGCAGTCGCTGTCATTCGTTACAAAGATACATTATCACAATATGGAATCGATCTCATTTTAATTATCGTGATTAGTACACTTTGTGTCACTCTCGTAACAGGACTTTTAACAGAATTGCTATTAAAGCGGAAAGGATCAACACAATGATCGGCTTTCTTTGTTTACTATTAACACTATTCACATATTGGGTATCTAAAAAAATGTATCAACGCTGGAATTGGAGCTTACTTTCTCCCCTTCTTGTATGCCCAATCATTTTAATTGCTTTATTACTCGGATTAGATACACCATACGAAACCTACGAATCTGGTAGTCATTGGCTAACAGAATTATTAAAACCTGCAACGGTTGCTTTCGCATGGCCAATCTATAAATATTTTGATCTATTAAAAAAACATGGAACTGCTATTTTAATTAATGTCATTGTCGGTTCTTTTCTATCAGTTATTACTTCAGCACTATTAGCTAATTTTTTTCAAATTGATTCATCAATAGAACAGAGTTTAGCACCACATATTGTAACGACACCTATTGCAATGGCTATTTCAGAAATGATTGGTGGCATGTCACAATTAACAGCAGTTTTCGTCGTATTAACTGCCTTAACTGGAGCATTACTCGGTCCTACGCTCATACGAATATGCCGCATTAAAACAGCACTCGCAAAAGGTATAATGCTAGGTACTAGCGCGAATGGAACCGGAACATCAAAAGCATTTGAAATCGGTCCTGTAGAAGGCACAATTGCAAGTTTATCAATGCTTTTAACAGCCGGAGCTAGTTTAGTCATTGTTCCACTTTTCTTATCTTGGATACATTAAAAAAGAAAGTGTTTAAACACTTTCTTTTTTATTTATATATTTATATAATAGATCATAATCTTCTGGAAACGATAAAGATAATTCTTTCACTTCATCTATTCCTTTCCAATCTATTTCATGTATTAACTCATCGGGGTCTTGTATTTTCATGTTACCGCCTATTAACTTTACAATATAGTAATGCACATGAACTGGTACCCCATATGTTATCCCTTTCTTTTCACATAGTTTTTCTATAATTTCCACTTCATAACCCGTTTCTTCCCATACTTCACGAACACAACACTCTTCAAGTATTTCTCCCTCTTCTTGTCCCCCGCTTGGCACAGACCATCTTTTCTCTTCATCTACTTTTCCTTGTAGTACCATTAAAAATTCATTCTTTTCATTCATACATATAGCTGCCGTCCCAATCCATCTTTTCATCCTATCTCCCCCCATATTAAATTTCGATCTTTCTTTATATTTATCCTTGAAAAAAGAGGAAAAAAGTAAAACGATGACGAAAGATTACATCAACTTCATGAGCAGTCCCTTCTTAGAAATTCAATATGGAAGGATGAAAATATGATTTCTAAATATGTTGTGGAGTGTGTCTTTTGTGAAGAAAATCGAAAACCTCGGCAAGCCATTGTCACAGTGCCCGCCACTTCTCAGCTACTGGCAATTCAAAAGGTAAGAGCTGAGTGCAAACGCCGCTTCGGAAAAACTTTATTATTGCAAACAGAAATTAAAGAAGAATTACTTATTGAACAAAAAGAAAGCTGACCATAAATTGGCCAGCTTTCTTATCCGATCATATTTTCACATGAAGATTAGGGGCATCCTCTTTAAGGATCGGGATTTTCCCATTATGTGCGTTCCATAATGGTCATCGAACAATATATTTCTATACAATAAACTATTGAATAGAATAGGGCAAAACTTGTTCGCATTTTTAGAAAAGGGATAGGGATATAATTCAAGTAATACTTCGAATACTCGAACTTTACACTCATTATATTAAAGCAAATCCTTTTATATGGGAAATATGAATTACTTACATAATTCATTCGTAAAATATATTAATACGTTTCTATATATTCTCTTTAATCTACTAACAACATACATCCAGCTAATATTGGTGTCATAATCATCGAAAACCTTAGAAGCATGCGAGGTGCATAATTTGTAAACTTAGCTCCTATATATGCGCCTAACATTGTCCCGATTAAAACTTGTACTAATAATACATAATCTAAATACCCTTCCGAACTATATCCAAGCCCACCTCCAATTGCGATTGGTAATATAACGAGCATTGTCGTCCCTACAGATTGACGGATCGTTAAACCTAATAGAACCATTAACCCGAGTTGGATAAAGGGTGCTGAACCAATCCCAAACGAACCAGCTAAAATTCCAGTAACCAGTCCGAGACATATACATTTAATCAAGTTATCTTTCGTAAGTTCTTTTCCCTCTTTTAAAGACGACTGCTCCCTGTTTTGGAACATAATCAATCGAATAAACATAAAAATTGCAGATAAAAATAACATACCCGCTGTAAACCAGTGCAGAAGATGCGCTGGTATTAGCGAACCAAACTTTGAACCAATAAAGGAACCAATTGCTCCAAATCCCCCAACAATCCCACCTATTACAAACACAACATTCCCTTCTCGGTAATGACTTACTACTCCAGATAATGTTGTAAATGCCATAGCAGTTAAAGATGTTGCAAGCGCAACATGAATAGGGATATGGAATACTAGAGTGAGTATGGCGATGATAAATCCTGCTCCTCCGGCTCCGACAAAACCTAATAAAACTCCCATTAATAACATTGTTATAATAATTGCCACATACTCCCCCTCCAATACCCCAATTATCTATCATATGCACACTTCTATACAAACAAAAAGCACCCTAAACGGATGCTTTTACTACTTTTCTATATTGATAATATGTACTTAATCTTGATTAATCAAAATTACAGCTGGTCCAGAGACAACAACTCCGGCCACCTCTATCTTTTCAAATTCCTTCACTGTAATAGATATAACCCCTTCTCTTTCCATCAATTCCTTACTCAGGACATCAGTCGGTATCGCTTTCACCGTCTTACCTCCTTTTCATTTTATACAAAATTATAAAAAACTACCCAATGCATCTAAATATATGCATCACCTCCGCTTTCATTCCTTATTCCAGTCAAAATTCACAGCCCCTTTCTATAACATATTGAAAAATAAAAAAGCACTCGCTAAAGCGAATGCCTTTCTATTATTTACTTCTCTATTACTTTTAACATTCTATTAATAAATGCTGCCGATTCTCCACGTGTTGCAGAACCTTTCGGCATAAACTCATTGTTCTCATTTCCTTTTACAATTCCAAGTCCATAAACACGTTGGACAGCTTGTTTATCATACGCTAAATTTTGATCCGTAAATGGTAATTGAACTAAATTACCCTTAATATTTTTGTATTGTAACGCTCGATCAATCATAATGACAGCTTCATCACGTTTAATCGTATCATTCGGTGCAAATAGGTCATTCCCTCGTCCACTTATAATTCCAGCACTAGCTGCACGATTAATACCATCTACTAGCGATGGATGTGCTGTGTTTAAATCTTTGAAATTCGATTTCCCCTCAGGTAATTGTAATGATCTTGAAACTAAATTCGCAAATTCTCCGCGTGTTACAAGACGCTCAGGCCAATAAGAACCTTTTCCATCTCCAACCATAATACCTCTTTTATCTAATTCACGAATATCCGCTTCGTACCAACCACCTGTAATATCATCTTTATGATTTGCATCATAATAAGCTTTTGTTCCCTGTAAGAATGGCTCCCATTCATTATTCTTTATCATAATAGCCGGACAATTCTTCCCGCTCCAAAATTGATGTTTTTTCACATTTTCTAAAGGTATATTTAATTCTCCCATTAAATAAGCCGCTAATTTGCGAGCATTTTCCACAGCTTTTTTATAATCACCATCTTGGTTGACAGCTATTTCAATAGCAATTGATTCTCTATTACCAGTTCCTTCTGCTCCATCTCCAGCATGCCAACCATTTTCATTTAATGGTAGATGTTGATAAATTTCTTTATCATCTACTGTAAAATGCCAAGATGCTGAACGATCAGTCGTTCCTGTTGCTTGGCTGTATAAATATTGCGCATGGTTTCTAGCATTTGCTCCAACACTATAATTATCCGTCTCATGAATTGTAATGTATTTTGGTTTCATCGCATAACCTGGACGAATATTTTCATTTCCTGTTGGTACAATCATTTCCTTTAATGGTACACCGTAAATATCCGTTGTTTTCTCTGCTGATGGTGCTGCATACATAACCGCTTCACGTTTCGTACGCGTTGGGGTTGTACTTTGAATAAGAGATGCTTTTGTACCCTCAAATTTTGCTGAAGGTGAATAGATCCATTTCACCTCATTATCTATTTGGACTTGGAACCACTCTCCAGCTTGTCCAATTGCAATAATTGTTTGCGGCTGTAATACTTTCTCTTCTTTATATGAATTGAATGGTGCGGAATATGTAGCTGTTTCTTCATTAATTACTAACTGTTCATTTGATAAGTGATAAATTTCCTTAACCTCTACGTTTCCTTCACTATTTTGTATCCACCCAGCTCCAGATGATGTTTCAACATAGTAAGCGTTTCCTTTTCGTTTCTCAGCTTTCACTACTTGATTTGAAATCTGAACACCTGTCGCTTTTTGTAAATCAGCAGAATCATATAAAGGTGCTGAACTTATTATATGTACAAGAAAATCTCCTTGCGCTTCATTTGTTATTCCTTTGTCCTCTCCACGCCCATCTTCATCTTTCATATGGGTTTCAATACTTTTTAAAGCTTGCTCGTCAGTTGAAATTGTTACGGTCTTTTCTACTGTGTCAGCATAGGAAGAAGTTGGAATCGTTACCATACTAAATACAATTGATGCAGCTAAAACATTATAAAATCCTTTTTTCATAATAATTATTTAACACGCTTATATCGAAATTCGTGTTAACTTCCCTCCCTAATCTAAAAAATTTAATACTATCTAGTAAACTTCTAAACTAAATAGCCATTTACAATATAACAAACTCTACCCCATTCGTATAGATAGGAATGACTACTATTTGCCTACTTTTTCTATATTGGAATATAGAAAAGAAGCTATAAAAGGTATAGCTTCTTCCTCTCACTATTTCAATCTCGTTGCACCTTATATTCTATAACCCTACCATCTCTATCAAATTGCAAAACAAGACATTCACTATCTATAGGAATGAAACCACGTTCATTCCCAAGATAGTACAAAGTGGTAATTCCCTCTTCCAAACTTCTTGTTTCTGTAGGGGCCCCTAATAATTTTGTAATTTCCTCGTTTGATTTCCCTATTAATTTATGTTCTTGCATTAGGTCATCTACCATATGTACCCGTTTATCTTCAAACTTTAACCATCGCTCTTGATTAAAGTTTGAAGTGTATTCATTTATACCTAATTGTACGGTGCACACTATCAATAGTATAAGACCCACCACCATTACAGTGAACAGTTGTTTCTTATCTTTATTACGTCTTGCCGAAACATGTAATATAGACTTTTGAATAATAACTAATAAAATAAAAGGCATTACTACCACAAAAATACTCATTACACTCAATGGCACATGAACCATATCAATAATAAAAATAAACACAATGTACATTAATATATACAAACAAAAATAAGCGTACAACATTCCCCACAATATAGCGCTTTTACCTTTCTCCATCCAAATAACACCTACTTTATTTTTCACTTCATAACATAATTCATCTGACCAATCATATGTCTAATCTTTTGTAGTTCTTGTGCTGTATATATTACTTTACCTGTTAAAATTTCATTTCTGAAAAACGCTACAATTTGCTCTCTATCTTTTAATCTCGGCAATTTTTCATTAGAAAGATCGATAACTTCTTTTCCACTCTCATTTTCAAAATATACAACAGGTTTTACTTTTTCCTTTACAATATCTACTTGCACTTCTTCCAAATAGTCATATACAGTTTGAGCTAATTTTTTCGCTTTATATGCTGGATTCACTTCATTTCTTACTTGCAAAGTTAATGAAGTTCCATCCGTAATAAATTCAAACGTCTCTTCTTTTTCACTTTCATGTTGATACTTACCAATTTCCTCAATCATAAATGAATATATACCAGCATTTTTTCTCGTTAAACCATGAATTAATGTCCCCGTCCATTCTTTCGTCTCAAGTAAATAAATGCCAGTTTTACATAAGGTGAGGTGCTGGATTCGATTATCATTTATGCCACGTTTATCTCTATATTTATTACTTCTCACAAAAACGTTTGGTATAATATGAAACTCTTCTTCTAGTATTATTCCTTGCTCAACGAAACCTCGCTTCATATAATGTAATGTTTCATGTGCATTCACTTCAGCACCATTTTTGGCATATTCTCGTAAATCCGCAATTAAATTTTGAAACATATGTATTTCATTACTATGCTTATCTTGCATTTCACTACGTTCTTTACTATGTTGAACAGCCAATTGATTTTTCATCATACGCATATTTTCAAGTTCTCTAGCTGTATTCACTTGTAAATCGTTATATTTTTTCTGTTCCATATTCTTTAAAGTACTTTGTTGTTCTTTATGCTCTGTAATCGTAGCTGCAATTTCACTTTCATACGTTTCAATCGCTTGTTTCTTTTCAAATTCCACTTGCTGACTTTCTGATTCTAACTGTTTATTTTTATAAAACAGTACAAACACTGCAGCTAATAATATTAAAATTCCACCTATTAGCACATACTCCATATTTTTTCTCCTTTATTTCACGTCCAATTATTTTTATAAATATATCGATTATATTATACTATGCTTTTAATATCCACTTTGTAAAAATTATATTTTTTTTATAAAAAGGCATCTCAAGTAAGATGCCTTTTTATAGTAAAACTGCTGGTAAAAAACAATTGGTATTGGTCAATTGTCCAATAATCAGTGTGGACAATCCTCATCAATTAAAGTTTTACTTTATTGCACACCATATTGAATATAACTTGAATCATAGTATACCCATTGATTTGTCCCTAAGCAAAGCCATCCATCTTGCT
>NZ_JAKUGX010000004.1:0-236737 GCF_022664195.1 Bacillus cereus group sp. BfR-BA-01316 | reverse complement strand
ATTATAGATATCAATGGAATTTAAAAAAGATGACTCCTGTTGGATACAGAAATCATCTTCTTGATGTTGCCTAACTTTTTTCAAAATGTCCTTTACAAAGGGTACAGATTAAAATTCTATAACTTTTTTAAATTTAACCTATTTTCTTATTCGCTCTAGCTGCTGGATGAACTTCATTTTTCATTTTCACAACACTAATGCCGTATCCAATTAATCCACCAATTACTGCTGGTAATACCCAGCCTAATCCAACTTCATGCATCGGAAGTAGCTTAGTAAGAACATCATTCACTACTGCTACCTTTACACCAGCTGCATTTAATCCATCAAACATACTCACGATAAATGTTACTAATAAACTACCTTGATACACTTCTGCTCTTCCTTTGAATAAAGGATGAAGAAGCGTCAGGAAAATCAATACGATTGCTAATGGATAAATCGCTGTTAATACAGGAACTGAAATTGCGATTAACTGTGTTAATCCTACATTCGCAATAACTGCACTAAAAACAGATAATATAATCGCGATTGCCTTATAAGGAACCCCAGGCAACAACTTATGGAAAAATGAAGAGCATGCTGAGACAAGTCCAACGCTAGTTGTTAAACATGCTGCTATAACCATTATACCTAATATAACTCCGCCGTATGAACCGAAATAATAATTTGAAACCTTCGCTAATACTGCACCACCGTTGTCTAAGTGACCAAGTTTTGCAACACTTGAAGCCCCCATAAATGAAAGTGCTGAATAAATTATTGCTAAAATAGATGCAGCGATCAATGTTGCTTTTGCACAAACAATCATAATTTCTTTTTTTGTTTTTGCGCCCTTTTCTTTAATAGCATTGATAATGATAATACCAAATACGAATGATGCTAACGTATCCATTGTTAAGTATCCTTCTTGGAATCCTTTAAAGAACGCATGTGATGTATAAGCCTCTGCAGGTGCTTGCATTTCTCCCATTGGATGAATAAAAGCAAAGACTACCAAAATTCCAATAAACGTTAATTTAATTGGCGTCAAGATTTTTCCTACAATATCGACAATTTTCGCAGGGTTTAGCGAAAAAAAACAAGTGATGCTAAAGAATACCATTGTGAATAGAATTAAAGCTGTAGAACTTAACCCCTCTGGCACGAAAGGTTTAATACCAATCTCATAAGAAACGCTTCCTGTTCTTGGAATAGCAAATAATGGACCGATCGCCAGATATAAAACTGTTGTAAATACAATACCGAATACAGGATGAACTCGGCTTGCTAATGACTGCAAATCTTCCTTACCCGAAATTCCAAATGCTAATACACCAAGTAGTGGCAACCCTACTCCTGTAACTAAAAATCCAGCGTTAGCAATCCAAACATTTTCACCTGCTGATTGACCAAGCATTGCTGGGAAAATTAAATTTCCTGCTCCAAAAAATAGTGCAAATAACATTAATCCAATAACTACTATGAACGAAAACGGTACTTTATTCGCCATAATATAACCCCCATTCAAAATTCCTTATCTCATTTCCAAATTTAACTAATTGAATTTTCTGAATATTTAATTTAAGTATCAACTATTCTTGAACTTATTATAGTTTGATATATAATATTTTGCAATACTATTTTCTAACTTTTCTTTTATTTTATAAATATACATTTTTTTACACGAAAACCAGACTAAAAAACCAACATGGTCATCCATGCTGGTTTTTCCGTTTACTATCATTAATTAAAATTTCGCCGCTACTTTCTTAACGTTTTCTAAACCTTCTTCAACAATTTGTTGTGAGCGATCTGGATATTGATTGTGTCCTTCAATTACAACTGTCTCTGGATTTGTAATCCCCCAGAATCCAAGCACATTTGTTACATAGTTAACTGCCATTTCCATAGGAGCCATTTGTTCTGAAGAGTAATCTGAACCACGAGCACCTAACACAACTACTTTCTTATTCCCTGCTAAACCTTCTGGACCATTTGCTGTATATTTAAACGTTTTTCCAGCTTGAGATAAGTATGAAATATACGTGATTAATGGTGCCGGTACTGTAAAGTTCCATAATGGGAATGCAAATACTACTTTTTCAGCTTCTAAAAACTGGTTTAAGTATTTATCTACTGTAGCGACTGCCTTCTCTTCTTCAGCTGTTAGCTCCATTCCTTGACTACGTTTATATCCACCTGAAATAGCGATGTTCCCGTAATAAGGAAGATCTAATGCAAATAAATCTAACTCCGTTATTTCTGTATTTGGATTCGCTTCTTTATAAGCACTTACAAATGTTTCATACATTTTCGAACTAATTGCTTGCTCCGCTGGGCGATCGTTCGCTTTTACAAATACTACTTTTGACATTGTTTTATTCTCCTCTACTTTTTCATTTTCTTCTTTTTTACCAAATAATGAGCTAAATAATCCCATTCTCTTCACCTAAACTTTCTTTTCATATTCATTATTCATCAGCATTAAAAATCTTATTCCAGTAAAAGGTTTCGTCACGTATTGCTGAAGTCATCTCATTGAACTCCATTTCAATACTTTTTCTAAACTGACTTTTAACTTTTAGTTATTTAATTACCTTATGTAAGTGATTATATTAGCGTTACTTACTTTAGTCAAGTAACTTTTTTATCAAGAGAAAACTCTTGAATTAAAAATAATAACGAAAGATATTTCCTCAGTCGAAATGATAAATCCGAAAACACATAAGTGAAATACCTTGTATAATACAACTAGAGAGGGAAATTCATCTATAGAGAGGATTTATTAATGAGTACTTTAGAAAAGATTCAAACCTTTATCATTCTTGCAGCTGTTATATTCGGGGTTATATTAGGACAATTTAATATCATACATATGTATTCGGAAAAATGTATTGTCCCCTTCTTATTTTTAATGCTTTACGGATTATTCCTCAGCATCCCATTAAAGGATATAAAAAACGGATTCCGTAACTTGAAATTTGCTGGAACAAGCCTTGGTATTAACTTTATATGGACACCTTTGCTTGCTTGGGGATTAGGCGCGTTATTTCTTTCAGCTCACCCCGCACTTTGGGTTGGATTTATAATGTTAATGGTTACTCCATGTACAGACTGGTATTTAATTTTCACAGAGATTGCAAAAGGTAACGTAGCTCTATCTACATCCATTCTACCTGTGAATTTAATTTTGCAAGTATTGTTACTACCCGTTTATTTATTTTTATTTGCAGGTGTAATGAAAACCGTAGAGATTTCTGTTTTAGCAGAAAGCATCGTTATCGTACTTGTCTTACCATTTTTACTAGCACACGGCACAAAATTCATTATGAATAAAATGAAAAAGAACAATGTATTAGAGAATAAGCTCATTCCGTTTTTCAGTTCTGCTCAAATCGTATTTTTAAGCTTAGCAATACTAGCGATGTTTGCCTCACAAGGAAAATACTTATTACAAAATATGAATGTTGTTTTATTATTACTTATACCAGTGTTACTGTTCTTCATGATTAACTTTATACTAGGACAGTTTGTAGGACGTATGATGCATTTATCCTATGAAGACACTGTAAGCCTAAGCTTAACAACATTAGCGAGAAACTCACCTGTTGCACTCGCAATTGCTGTGACTGCTTTTCCAGACGAACCTCTTATTGCACTTGCCTTGGTCATTGGGCCGTTAATTGAATTGCCTGTGCTTGCTAGTGTTTCACAAGTGTTGTTGCTTATTAAGAGAAAACAACGAGTGGTAGAAAGTTAACAATAAAAAGAGCCTGCTTTATTAACAGCAGGCTCTTTTTATTAATTCTCAAACACAAAATTAATTTTATTATCTTTCCACTCTAACTTCGCATCAAACGTTTTCTCGCCTTTTTTAAAGCCTTTTATTAAATCGGTCTTCTCACCTTTTAATAGCTTTGTCATGTTCTTTTGCGAAATTGTTTTACTTAATATCTTTTTTGAGATTGTAAAATCACATTGTGTTGTATTGTAGTTAGAACAACCGTAAAATGTCGACTTATCAATCACATCACCATCACATTTTTTACAGCTACCAACCTTTTTACCTGTCGTAAATTTCGATCCTTTTCGTTCAATCGATTCAACATGTAATCCAGTGAAATCCCATTTCTCAGACATTTCAACTGCGTCTTCAATAATTTTAGCTGACAGTTTCTTCGTCTGTTCCATAAATGTAGCTGGTGAAGCTGTACCTTCACCAATTTCCGCAAGACGTTGCTCCCATTTCGCCGTCATTTCTGGCGAAGCTAAAATTTTGTCGCCGATTGCTGTAATTAATACTTTTCCTTTATCGGTTGCGTACACTTGATTTTTCTGCACATCTATATATTTACGGTCTTTCAGCATCGTAATAATACCTGCACGAGTTGCCTCAGTACCTAGACCTTCTGTTTTCTTTAACACTTTCTCCAGCTCTTCATTCTCTAAATACTTACCTGCTGTTTTCATTAACGTAATAAGTTGTCCTTCTGTATAACGCTTTGGTGGCTGTGTTTTTCCTTCTTTCACTTTCACCTTTACAACTTTTCCTTGTTCGCCTTCTGCGACAATTGGAAGAATCGTTTCGTCATCTTTATCATCTTGGAAAATAACTTTACGCCAACCTTCTTGAATTTGCTGTTTTCCTTTCGAAATGAACTCAGCACGTTCGTCTACAAGAGTTGTAATCGTTGTGTAGTCAAAGATGGCTACTTCATAATGCGCCGCAATAAGTCTTCTTACGATCATATCGTAAATTTTCTTTTCATCACCTGATAGTTTGCTTGGATTTGTAACTTGCTCTGTCGGTATAATTGCGTAGTGATCTGTAACTTTCTTTTCATTCACATAACGCTTATTGTTCATAATCGATTCAATTGGTGCTGGTAATAAACCTTTATATTCATCAAACTGACTTAACTTCTGTAAAATATCAGGGAACGTCGCTGCCTCTCCTTGTGTAACATAATTAGAATCCGAACGTGGATAAGAGACTATCCCTTTTTGATATAGTGCTTGCGTTATATCAAGCGTCTTTTTCGGTGAAAATTTAAAGGCTTTATTCGCTGTCGCTTGCAGTGCTGATAAATTAAATAAAAACGGCGGCTGAAACTCTTTACGCTCCGTTTTCATTTCTTTTACTACAGCCAGTTTGTTTTGACAAAACGCTGCAATTTTATTTGCCAAATCAGGATCATTTAAGCGGGACTCATTATCTTTTTCCCATTTCCCCTCATACTTCTTTCCTTCTATATTAAAGGTTGCGAACACTTCCCAAAACGGCTCTGATTTAAAGTTCTCTATTTCTTTCTCCCGTTTTACGATTAACGCGAGTGTCGGTGTTTGTACACGACCAGCGGAAAACACATCATTCATTCCTTTTTTCTTTAGCAAAATACTAAAGACACGCGATGCATTCATACCAACGACCCAGTCAGCGCAAGATCTTGTATATGCTTCGTAATACGTATTAATCGTATCTGCTTCATCTAGTAAGTTTTTAAACCCTTGGTAAATAGCTTGTTTCGTTAAAGATGAAATCCAAAGGCGCTTCATCGGCTTTTGCACGCTGCAAAGATTAATAATATTTCTTACAATCAGTTCACCTTCACGCCCAGCATCGCCCGCGTGAATAATTTCTGTTACCTGAGGATTATGTAACAGCTGTTTCACTACATTAAATTGTTTATACTTCGACTTTGTTACTTCAAATTGAAAACGCTCTGGAATCATAGGTAACGTATTAAGTGACCATTTTTTCCACTCTGCGTGATAATGTTCTGGATTACATAACTGCGTCAAATGACCAATTGCCCATGTACAGTACGCTCCATTTGGAAATAACTCATTTGCTTCTACTTCTAAATATCCATCTTTCCGGCGATATTTAAACTGTGAAACAAGAGCCAAACCTTGATCTGGTTTCTCGGCTAAGATTAATTTCATTTTATAACTCCCTATCTGTATTCCAGTGTTACTTTCATTGTATATCTGTTTAGAAGCGATGATAAAACAACAATCTTATTGATCATTCGCGGTTTGTCTCACAAATGGGAGACCTATAATATTATACGCTGATTCTTTATGGCTTCACAATAGAAACTCATTATATAACAACCTCTTTCGCATACTCACAAACAAAAAAGACGTCCAAAAATCGAGCGTCCTTTCCATTCACTACTATTTGCTTTCATATATTCTATAAAATTAAAAATATAACAATTCCTTATGAAGTATCGTCTACAAAGATAACCACCATTATTTGAAAATTATATTGAACTTACCTTTTTTAAATTGTGCAGATAATTTGCAGATATATATAAGCATAAGTACTCTCCATTTGAACATATGATGAAGTGAATGATAGGACAGGGAGGTATCATGATGTTTGCTTATACATTAACTGCCTTAACACTTTGTTGTATCTCGATTATTATTACATCGCATATTTCTAAACGTAAGGGTACCCTAATGGAGTATATGGTATTTATTATGTCTTTTAGTATGAGTATCGGTTTAAGTATCGGTTTTTATTTAGGTATTCTCTTTAAAGGAGAGTTACTATATTCTACTTTACTTGCTATTTTGATTAGTGGTTTTATCGGTTTTTTAGTCGGTCTACGTTTTCACCTGTATACTGCCTTAGAAGGAATGTTCTCTGGATTAATGGCAAGTATGATGGGAGCTATGATTACAGAGATGTTAAACGCTCAACAAGCCCATAGTATACTGTTCATTAGCCTCTTGCTTACCATAACGATAACTATGTCATGTATGATTCAGCTTTTATCAGAAACCTTTTCTACTTATATACATCGTCGGTTTCTATTATTACTTTCCATTAGCGTAGTAATTGTTCTTGCTGTATTCGTGACATTCCCAGATCATACTCTCCCATCTTCATCCGGGCACGATCAACATATGCATTAACACTTGCAACCAAAATTAATAAAGCAGCTATCCAATAAGATAACTGCTTTATATCATAATAAACTACATGAATTTTATATTATTCTGGCTTATTTGGAATATTAGGGTTTGGAACATAATCAGATTTATAATCTGTATATTTCACTTCTGTTACCATCCCCGCTGAAGCATGGTGTAAATCATGACAGTGGAACATCCAGCAATTAAAGATATTACGGAGACTGTAACTGCTGTTAATACAAATCTCTTCATCGAAAATTCCTCCTTTTTCTTTTTCAAGCTTATTATAGAAGACAATTTCCAAGAAAATATGGAGATTTAAAATGAGCAAAATAAAAAGGCGCCCAAAATTTGAGCGCCTCTTCTAATTATTATTTCGTAACAACTTCATCTTCTTTTACATTTACATTATTGTTACTCATAAACTCTTCAATCTCTTCAACTGTTCTAATGATATCTTTTGACAAGTTTTCATACCCGTCCTTTGTGATAAGAATATCATCTTCAATACGAATCCCAATTGATTCTTCTTCAATATATAGACCTGGTTCAATCGTAATAACCATACCTTCTTCTAATACTCTCTCTTTGTATGTTCCTACATCGTGAGTATCTAAACCGAGAAAGTGACTGACACCATGATAATAATATTTAGATAGTTCCTCGTCTTCTTGAATTAAACCAATTGCTTTACACTCTTCTGCTAGTACTTTTTTTGTATGCTCATTTAATGCAGCAAACTTTAATCCTGGCTTAATAAGTTCGGTTGTTTCTTTTAATGCTTTTAACACGATATTATACATTTGTTTTTGGCGACTAGAGAATGTTCCACTAGCTGGGAATGTGTAACTAATATCAGCATTGTAGTAATCTTTTTGAGCACCTAAATCGAGCAGTACTAAATCACCTTGATCCACTTTTGCATCATTATCTTCATAATGCAACACAGTAGCATTTTTACCGCTCGCTAAAATTGTATTGAATGCATGATGTTTAATTCCAGAAGATTTCAGCGTAAAATCAAAATGAGCTTCTAATTCATATTCCATCATATCTGCTTTTGCATGCTTCAACACATTATAAATACCCTCTTTAGTAACCGCGATAGCTTCTTTAATGATTTCAATTTCTTCTTCTGTTTTAAACACTCGTAATTCACAAATGTTTGGGTATACATTCCCAATTGTTATGTGCGGGTACTGTTCTCTTACATGTTTAGCAAACGCTAATGTTTTCGTCTCAGTACCGTTCCACTCACGAAGTTCCAAGTCTAAATTCACATGTTTCACATTTTCCACAAAAAGCGTATTCGTCATCGTCTTTTCAAAGCTATCTAAATACACAACTTTCTTTATACCTGATAATTTCTCTGCTTCTTCTTTAGAAACTGTTTTTCCAACCCACTTTTCAAGAACTGGATCTGATTTTTCAATGAAAAGAGTCTCTTCTACACTATTCCCAAACTTTTTTAACATGAAAATAACATTCGGCTCATCGATTCCCGTTAAGTAGTAAAAATTACGATTCGGTACAAATTTATAATGTGCATCGGCTGACATATGCGGTGCTTGTCCAGCAAATAAAATAGTAATAGACTCATCTGGTAATGTTTTCGTTAGTCGCTCTCTATTTTGAGCAAAAACTGTTGATTTCATAATAATCCCCCTAGCGTTCTATGTATGCATTTAAAGCTAATTGTCCTCTGTTATTCATTTTATTATTGTTATAATTTTTCGTCAATTATTAGCCTTTTTTAGATGGTGTTGACATAATAAAAATTACGCGTTAAAATAACTATAAATTAGTAAGTAACTAATTTAATTAAATCTAACTAGAGGTGAAAACAAATGCAAAACATTTTATTCCGTATTAACGAATTAGCAAAAAAAGAAAGAACATCTGGATTAACAGTTGATGAAAAACAAGAACAACAAATGTTGCGTCAAAACTATACAAAAACATTTCGCGGAAGCCTAGATTCTATTTTATTAAACACAAAAATTGTTGATCCAACTGGTGTTAATGTTACACCAGTTGCATTACAAGATGCTAAAGAGCGTTTGAAATTTAGTAAATGAGTTCCGCGCATAAGACCACATTTCAAAAAACATAAAAAGAGCTGGATTTCCTATATAGAAATTCCAGCTCTTTTTATTGTCTTTTCTAATTTAACATACGAGCGATACATCGCAATTCTCCACGATACAATCATCGCAAATGCGAGTAAGAAAAACATTCCACTTAACTGCGCTAAATCAATCGATTGACTTAAATATGATTTTAATGCTACTCGTACAGCTAATAACCCAACTAAAATAAATATAAACGCTTTAGACGGTTTCATATATATCTGCTCATTTCTTATTTCAAACTTCGTTGTTTTAATAAGAAATATAGAGAAAATAAGTCCTATGGTAATTGCTTCTACTATCTCTAAAGATGTTAACCGAAACTCTGGTAAGAAGTACATCACAGCACCAGTACTCATAAAAAATGGTGGTAATATAATTTTCTTTTTCGTTACCGGTTTTTTCGCTGCTTTAAAGCGTAGAAACATTACTCCAACAGCCATACAAACTGCTACGATACTTGATAAAAGTGCTACATTCATATTCATATTCCCCACTCCTATCTATTTAAAAGACTTTTTAAGCAAAATCATAAACCAAACGAGCCCGATACTTATAATGACATGAGCTAATCCAGTCATATGGCTTAAACCGTTAAAGTCAGTTCCGTTTACTTGTAGAAGACCTCTAAATACCATTGTAGCAATAGTAAAAATTAGTCCTATATTATAAACAACAAACCATGCACGAAAACTTTTTGTTTCTTGCATTTGAAATACTTTAAATAAAGCGAAAGCGACCAAAAAGAATATGAATCCTAATACTAATACGTGCGTATGCACTAATTGCAACATAGTAGAGCCTTTAATTCCTTGTGCTTTCGTATACTCTCTTGCAAATACTCCTGATAATAAACCAATTATTAAGTAAATGTATGCTGCATTATATAATTTCTTCATTATATTCCTCCTGCTGTAAACTTTCCATATTCGATGCAATAATTTTACGCAAAGATTATGAACGGAGTATGAACAAAATATTACATTCTATTTTTGAAAATAAAAAAGCCATTCCACAATTATTAATTGCGAAATGACTTTTCATCTTATTTTAAATCTTCAATTGAGAAAGCACCCGGCAACAATTGTTCAACCGTCACTTCTTTTTCATCGCCTTTTACATTCGTTAGTAAAACTGGCATTTTCGGATCACAAAATTCAGCAATAACTTGTCTACATGCACCACATGGTGAAATTGGTCCATCAGTTTCGCCTGTAATGACTAGGTAACTAAAGTCACGCTCACCTTCTGATACTGCTTTAAAGATTGCTGTTCTTTCTGCACAGTTACATAAACCGTAAGAAGCATTTTCTATATTACAACCAGTATAGATTTTACCTTCTTTCGTAACTAATGCAGCACCAACGGGAAATTTCGAATACGGAATATATGCTTTTGATAACATCTTATTTGCTTCTTCAATATATTTTTTCTTATCCATATTATTTCCTCCTCAAAGTAAATGTAATGATGATTAGTCAGTAATAACTGTATGAACTAATTTAGGAGCCACTGCTGTTTCAGCGATAGAAATGTTCTCATAAATTTTTGCTTTTACATCTTCTACATTTTCGCGATTTGCATAAATCGTTACGAATGGCTCGCCTTCTTTTACTGCATCGCCAACTTTTTTACGTAACATTAAACCTACAGCTAAATCGATTTCATCTTCTTTCGTTGCACGGCCTGCACCAAGTAACATAGCTGCGATACCGATTTCATCTGCAACAATGTTTGAAATAACACCTGAAGTTTTTGCAGGTACATCAATTACATACTTCGCTTGTGGCATTTTTTCTGGATTGTCTACAATCGAGCTGTCTCCGCCTTGATTGCTTAAGAACTCTTTAAATTTCTCAGTTGCTTTTCCGTTTTTCATAACTTCAATTAGCATTTCACGAGCTTCTTCTAATGTATTTGCTTTTTTCGCAAGTACAACCATTTGGCTACCTAATACAAGTACTAATTCTGTTAAATCTTCTGGACCTTCGCCTTTTAAAGTATCAATTGCTTCCTTCACTTCTAAAGCGTTACCAATCGCAAAGCCAAGAGGTTGTGACATATCTGAAATTACTGCCATCGTTTGACGTCCAACATTATTTCCGATACGTACCATTGCATGAGCTAATTCTTTTGCGTCTTCTTCTGTTTTCATAAATGCACCAGCACCTGTTTTTACATCAAGTACGATCGCATCAGCACCCGCTGCAATTTTTTTACTCATAATTGAACTTGCAATTAGAGGAATCGAGTTTACTGTTCCTGTTACATCACGAAGTGCATAGATTTTTTTATCAGCAGGTGTTAAGTTTCCTGTTTGTCCGATAACAGCCACTTTATCACGGTTTACAATATCAATGAATTGCTCTTTCGTAATCTCAACGTGGAACCCTTCCACTGCTTCTAATTTATCAATTGTCCCGCCCGTATGTCCTAAACCACGGCCAGACATTTTTGCTACTGGTACATCTAAAGCGGCGACTAATGGTCCTAATACTAATGTTGTTGTATCACCAACACCACCAGTTGAATGTTTATCTACTTTAATGCCCTCAATTGCTGATAAGTCGATTGTTTCTCCAGATTCAACCATTGCCATTGTTAAGTCTGCACGTTCACGATCCGTCATATCTTGGAAGAAGATTGCCATTGCAAGTGCACTCGCTTGATAATCAGGAATACTTCCATCTGTATACCCTTTAATAAAGAAGTTAATTTCTTCAGTCGTTAATTCTTTTCCATCACGTTTTTTCGCAATAATATCTACCATTCTCATTGTAATCACCGTTCCTTTTTATATTATATGAATCTGTTAAAATAATAAGCCAACGATTGTTGCTGATAAGAAACTTACTAATGTTGCACCGAAAAGTAATTTCAAACCAAATCTTGCGACTACATTTCCTTGTTTTTCATTTAAGCTTTTCACTGCTCCTGCAATAATTCCAATTGAAGAGAAGTTTGCAAATGAAACTAAGAATACAGATATAATCGCTGTCGTTCTAGCTGAGAAATTAAAGTTTCCTTGCGCTAAATCTGTCATCGCTACAAATTCATTTGATACGAGTTTTGTCGCCATAATATTGCCGGCATTAACTGCTTCATGCCAAGGTACACCCATAATAAATGCAAATGGTGCAAATACATAACCTAGAATTTCTTGGAATGAGATACCGATTACACCTTTAAATACTGCATTAATGAATGCGATAAGAGCAACGAAACCAATTAACATAGCTGCTACTGTAATCGCAACTTTAAATCCATCTATAATATATTCCCCTAATACTTCAAAGAAGGTCTTTTTCTCTTCCTCTTGTACTTCTAACATATCTTCTTCTTCAGTAACTTCATAAGGGTTAATGATAGAAGCAATAATGAAGCCACCGAATAAGTTAAGCACTAAAGCGGTTACAACATATTGCGGTTTTAATAACACCATATATGATCCAACGATAGACATAGATACTGTAGACATTGCAGATGCACATAATGTATACATTCTTTTCTCTGGCAATAATCCCAGTTGTTTCTTAACTGAAATAAACACTTCAGATTGTCCTAAAATCGCAGAAGCTACCGCGTTATATGATTCGAGTTTACCCATCCCATTTACTTTACTTAATGCTAGACCGATAGATTTCACAATAATAGGTAATACTTTAATATGCTGTAAAATACCTATTAAAGCTGATATAAATACGATTGGCATTAATACACTTAAAAAGAATGAAAACTCTTTTTGATTTACTAATCCACCAAATACGAAATTCACACCATCAGCGGCATATTTTAATAACTCTCCAAAACCATCTGCTATTCCGCTAATTAATATATTCCCAATGCTCGTATTTAATAATAAGAATCCCAGTATAAATTGAAGTATAATCATCGTTATAATCGGACGATATTTTACTTTACTTCTATTATTACTAGCAAGCCAAGCGATACCTAAAATTAATACGAGGCCAAAAACACCGATTAAGTATTTCATAAGCCGTCTCCTCCCATTCGTATCCGCTTACATCTTTTTCAATTGTTAGAGCAATAGATACACTTTATTTTAAACGTGTATCTATTGCTTTTCACACTTTATTAATTAGTAGTTATCTGTAGCACCTTTTGCATCGTTTAATACGATTGCAACACTAGCACTTGCTCCAACGCGTGAAGCTCCAGCAGCTACCATTTTATCTGCATCTTCACGTGTACGAACGCCACCAGATGCTTTTACACCAACGTTTGGTCCAACTGTTTTACGCATTAACGCGATATCTTCAGCAGTTGCTCCGCCAGTTGAGAATCCAGTTGAAGTTTTTACGAAATCAGCGCCAGCTTTTACTGATAATTCACAAGCACGAACTTTTTCTTCGTCTGTTAGAAGGCAAGTTTCAATGATTACTTTTACAAGAGCTTTTCCTTTTGCTGCTTGTACTACTTCATAAATATCTTTTTCAACGAACTCATTGTCGCCATCTTTTAAAGCACCTACGTTGATTACCATATCAACTTCAGTTGCACCTTTTGCGATAGCATCTTTTGTTTCGAATGCTTTTGTTTCAGTAGTGCTTGCTCCTAATGGGAAACCGATTACAGTACAAACGTCTACATCATGTCCAGCTAATTCTTCAGCAGCTAGCTTTACCCATGTAGGATTAATACAAACTGAAGCAAATTTGTATTGCTTTGCCTCATCGATTACTTTCATAACATCTTCTTTAGTAGAATTTGGTTTTAAAATTGTATGGTCAATTAACTTTGCAATGTTCATTATCTTCACTCCTCATATCTTTTAACAACTTCATTCTAACCCTTAGTTGAACAAATGTAAATATACTTTTGAAATTTTGTTCATTCTTTTTTAGAAGGGAATTTCTTGTAATACATTGAAAGTAGTATAAGCTTGTAAATAAAGGATGTGAACCACTTGTTTAAGTCAAAATTCTTTATATTCACATTGCTAGTATGCACCTCACTATCCATATTTATTTTTTATAAAAAAGATGTTATTTTCCAAGAAGGAAACCCCATTCCATTTGCTTTAGCTATGTCTAAGATGGTTATTCAAGATAAAGAAATGGTGGAAGTAGAACCGATAGATAATCAATACCCCTACTTAGTAAAGCGCGGAAAAATGGAACCTTTTATCGATATGATGGAGCAAGATGAATGGACTTTTGTAGATAGAGATATTATGGCTAACTCACTAATTTTTGAAAAAGGAGATCAATCAAAGAGCGTTCCTTACAAATGCTTTACAAGGTACTACACCTTGATTTATTCATACTAAAATAGAAGGCCCTCTCAAAATAATACCGTTGAGAGAGCCTTCTATTTCTAACCTTTTTGATAATGTAACAATTCCTTCGCCGTATGCTGATCGATAATTAATACATTTGCATACCCGCCACGTAACGCACCATCAATTGCTTTTACTTTTCTATTACCACCTGCAACTAAAATAGAACGTTTCTTTAATTTAAGTTCCTCTAACTCAATTCCAATTGTACGCTTATTAATTTCTTCGCTACTAATATTTCCGTCTCCATCAAAGAAACGTGAACAAATGTCACCGACAGCTTGTTTTTTCAGAATGTTCGTTTCATCCTTATCTAAATATCCTAATCGGAATAATAACGCTTCATCACGCACTGTACCAACAGTAAAGATTGCAATATTTGCTTGTTTCCCCATTTCAATTATGTGATGAATATGTCTATCTTGCTCCACTAATTCTTTTGTCACCGCATTATCAAATATAACTGGAAGTGGTAGATTTCTTGGCGTCGTTTGAAAAGCATCTGCAAATAAAGCGATGGTTTCATTCGCATATGTATTTACACTTGAGTGACTAATGCCACCTTTTAATTGGACAACCTCTACTCCTTTTACATGTTGCGGCACGATTTTCCTAGCGATTTCATACATCGTCATTCCCCAGCTTACACCAACGATATCACCAGTTTTCACTGTCTTTTCCATATACTCAGCAGCATATTTACTAATGTACTCCGTAATCGTTGCATATTCCGGAACTGGAGAAAATACAACATGTGCTTCTAACAAATTATACTTTTCTTTAAGTAAATTCCCGACATTATCTAAATCAGCAAATGGATCAGCTATACTAATTTGAACAAACCCTTTTTCTTTCGCGTACTTTAATAATCTAGAAATCGTCGGTCTTGAAATATTTAATTTGTTAGCAATTTCTTGCTGACTATAATCTGATTGATAATATAATCTTGCAACTTCAACGCTTAATTGTTGTTTATCTTTTTCCATAGTAACTCATTACAAATCCTTTCCTGTATTTCCCTTTCGTTACAAGCATTATACAGCTTTATGCAAGAAATTTCGACTCCCTAAATTTCTCTGCCTAAACTTCTACTCCAATTAGTATATACAGTGAAGCTTTATTGTGTAGCTCCATAAACTCAATACAGATGATCTTGAATCAGATAAATCTCATATGCATTTCATTCTTTTTGTTCTTTCTGTAGTAACGATAACAAAGCCCTTCAATAACAAACATTAAATATCGTTTATGGAACTTCCTTAACGTACGGTAAAACCAAGTTTTTTAACATAGAAATTCCTTAGCGTACGCTAAGATTCTTTCAACATAAAGATTGTTGATAACTTGTACGTGTCAGAACAGCTGCAACATGAATACATTCCATATATAGGTCGTCAGCATTTGTATCTTTCACGCTAACTTTTATACTTGTATACTCAAAATCCCTTTGATTTGTTTTTGGATGGTAAAACATGTTTCTCTACTCTTTCATATAGAGTAAGCAATTGCTTGATAAAAGAAAATTTCGGTACTAACCAATACGAAAATAACGCTGAAACACATCCTATTAAAGCCCCTGTTGCAACATCAAAAGGATAATGAACCCCTACCCAAATACGAGAGATCGCTACACAAAATGCAAGTATAAGCCATAACCATCCAGTCTTTTTACGAACAAGCCAAAACGAAAAACAAATCGAAAAAAAGAGAATCGTATGGTCACTAGGAAATGAATTATCTACAGCATGGTCGACAAGTTTATTAACATCAGGCAATACTGCAAACGGTTGATAATTCAAATGAAATTTCCCTGCTATTTTTCCAATCACCTCAGCAATCACAAAAGCAACCATCGCTTGAATAACCATCATCCTACTTTTTCTGGACCCGGTAAACCAATAAGCTATAATAATTAAACCAAAAATATATACCATATATTCTGCCAAAAATACCATGGCTGAGTTTAGGAATGAATATTGTTTACCTAAATCATTAATTGCTCGAAAAATATCAATATTGAATTGAGAAAAAGACATTTTCAAATCCCTCCTTTATAGTAAGGTGTTTAACTGATTGCCATATACCTTCATTACATGAATAGTTTTGATTATTGTACTCATCTAAAAATACCAACCTTCTTGTACGCTTATAATTTTATTATGGGAAAAAAGGTTTAAATGGGACTTAACTACTTCTTAACTATGTGAATGTACTGTTTCTTCCTCTAACATGACGTTTTCACTTAAAAAACAAGCGGCATACGTACGTATATTTCGACTAACGTTTTTAAACGTGAGCTGAGAAAACGTCATCTTCCTTCCCCTCCCACGCTTTTTTTACTTTCATAAAAATAGGTATCACCATGAGTATGACATCTCCTTCTTCTTTCTTCTTTTTCACTATAATAAAAAAAGAAAAAGGAAAACATCGAACTTTCTTACAAACATTCGTGCATTCTTACAGTCTTGTCATTTTTCTCGCCATTTTGTAAATGTGTTCATCGCCTTGCCTTTCGCTATTTTCAAAAACTCTTGTAACTCTGGGTTTATATTCGTCTTTCGGTATGCAACGGCTAGTTCCGCAACAATTTTAGAATCACATATTTCTTTGTAGACAACTTCTGATTGATATAATTTATTTGCAGACACTTATCCGCTGTTAATTAAATAAGAAAAATTATATGTTTCTAATACATGTTTTTGATCGAGCTTTAATTTAAACCTACAAAGAATTAAGGAAAGTACCCAAAACTACCGTTTATGGGACTTTACTTATTTCTACCTAAATAGAGAAAAATACTATTCAAATTCAGTTTCAAAACTCATTACCAAAAATAAAAGCTCCTAACATATTAGTCATATATAATATGACTAATATGTTAGGAGCTTGATATTTTAAGTTTTTTTGTGGATTTAGGTCTTGATAACGTACGAAATTCGCGTTTTGATGGCGAGACCCCATCGCCATCAAGCTAAGATTTTGAAGTAACCCCTAATATAGGATTTTTTCTTATTAAGCAAACGGGATAGATTGTTAAGGACCTCATTTTTAAAGCCCATGTTAGATAGGTATATAAAATTAGTATGAAGGTGTGAAATCAATTGTAAAATGATAGTTTTAGAATAAGTGAATAAGAGAAATAACCACCATTGATTATTTCTCTTTTCATATACATATTTATTTTTGGAAAAATAGCCTGACTCCAAATACTAACAATACTGTGCCAGTAATACCCTCTATTGTACGGTTCACTTTTTCTTTTCTTAAAAAAGTTCTTAATTGACGTATTAGTGAGATATAAAGTAAATACCATATTGCTGTCAAAGTCGTAAATGTGAGTCCTAACAAAAGAAATTGGAAGAGATGACTTTGATTGCTCACAATAAATTGGGGTAGAAAACTAAGGAAAAATACAGCAGTTTTTGGATTTAAGATTGCCGTGGTAAATCCTTGTCTAAAACTTTTAATCGTTCCAATATCCTTAGAGTTCATTCCCACTAAACCTGACATATCTTCTTTTTTAGAAAAGGCACTTTTAATTGACTTTACAGCTAAGTAAATTAAATAAAAAGCCCCAGCATATTTTATTAATGTAAATAGCATAGCAAATTTCATTAGGATAGCAGAAAGTCCTAGTGTAGCCATTATTGTATGAATCATCATTCCAGATACCGTTCCTAAGACGGTCTTTATCCCACCATTTTTACCATGAGAGATAGTGTTTTTTGTAACTAAGGCAAAACCGGGACCAGGCATTATTATGATTAGGATTGCTGTAAGGATAAATAACAAATAATTTTCCATGTTCTAGTATTTCCTTTCCAAATTTTAGTTTTGCCTATAGTATAGCTTTTTTACTTAAAACATTAAATATAAAAAGCGTGATCAGGAGTTTATCGAGGTTATTAGTATCAATTTGACCAAACATTATCCCAAAGCTACATTGATAAAACACACGGCAAACTTATGGGTAAAATTACAAGCTCGGCTCTCACAAAAAACGGGATAAAAAAATAAACAGCGGAACTAGTCCACTGTTTATTTCGTCACACCCTCATGTAATTTTTCTGTATAATCCTTTACATCTTTCCAGCTATCTTTCGCTGTATTTAAATCTTCTTTTATAAACGTAAATTCTTCTGGACTGATTCCTTTTACGTTTTGTAGTAAATTATTATATTTTGCACCTACCGTATACCACTGATTTGATATGTTTTGCAGTGCTGTAATTGCTGCATCAATTGTTTCTGTCATGTTTGTTGTTTTATTTTTCACATCTGTCAAAATTGCCACTTCTGCCTGCGCTCCAGAAATTCTATCTTTTAAATTGGCTATTTCTCTTTCTGCATTTGCGATATCTTTTTTCGCAATCGCAATCATCGGGCCGCCAGCAAGACAAGTTATTAGTGCTACGCAAAGTACGCCACCAGCAATGACCATATCATTACTCTTTTTGATCGAATCGTTATATGTATTGATTTGTTGCTCTAGAGCTGGAATGCCAGCGTTCGTACTTGCCAAAATCGCTGTTAATTGATTTGTATCCTCTTTAAAACTATTTGTGTCTTTCGCCATTCTATCGCGAAAAGCTTTTAAATTCCCTAATAATACATCTACTTCATTTTGATTCTTTAAAATATCCGCATACAACTTTTCTAAATCCGCTTTTAATTTACCGCTATCTTTTTGATCAATCGCTACTAGCATGTCACTATAGTACGCTTGAAAAGTATTGTTGTACTCGATAATATTTTGATCCGTTTTCATAATTTGAGGCTTCATATTATTTAACCAATACGCCGCGTTAATTTTTGCATCTCTTTGGTGCTGAACCATATTTCCTTTAAACTCACCATTAATTGAACTTATTTTACTCAAATCAGTCTCTTGTTGATTTTGAATTAATTTTGCATATGAATCCATTGCGAATATGCTCGACGTCGTTTGCGCCATTACATCTTGGAATCCTGCTGGTCCTAGAGAATAATTTTTCGCATTTTCTTGTAACATTTTTACGTTTTGTTCTGCTGCGAAAGGATGTAAAGGAAACGCATTACTCGTTGCCACCCCAGCAATCATTATCGTTAAAAGACATTTTTTATAGAAATTATTACGCATACTTATCACCTATTCTCTTATGAGGATGTGAAACGTTAGAGGTAAAAAAGCTCCTGCTCATTACTGAACAGGAGCTCTCTGTTTTAAAATATTAATCATCTGTACATAATGTTGTAACAGTTTAATCGCTATTATGCTTTCTTCGTATCTACTACTTTAATATCTTCAGCATAAATTTTTTCTGCATAGTCTTTAATGTTTTTCCAGCTATCTTTCGCAATGTTTAAATCTTCTTTAATGAAAACAAGGTCGTTTGGACTAATTGAATCTACATTTTGAAGTAAAGAATTGTATTTTGATCCCATTGTATACCATTGGTTTGAAATGTTTTGCAACGCTGTAATTGCAGTATCAATTGTGTTTGTTAAATACTCAGTTTGCGTTTTAATGTTCGTTAGTCCTGCCACTTCTAATTGGGCAGTTGTAACTTGTCCTGTTATCTTTTGAATTTCTGCCTGTGCATTATCAAGCTCTTTCTTCGCTAATACGATTCCTGCTGTACCACCACCTACTGCTGCTGCACCACCTGCAATTAATGCGATTCCTAGCGGAGTTCCTGCTCCCGTAGCAATAACAACCGCACCACCTATAATTGCAATTGGTCCTAATGCTGTCGCAACGGATGAACCGATAATAATTGCATTATATTTACTAATTGCTTCATTATACGTCGTGATTTGATTTTGCAAGAGCGGAATTCCAGCATCTTGACTAGCTAAGATAGATGTAATTTGATTTGCATCTCCCTTGAAATTTTGAGTATCCGACGTCATTTTATTTCGGAATTTCTTCAAGTCTTCTACTAACTGATCTACTTGCGCTTTATTTTCATTAATACTACTTGATAATCTAGTTAAACCTTTCGTAAGTGTTGCTTTATCCTTTGCATCAACCGCAGCAACTAAAGTATCATAATAGTTTTGGAATTTCGTATTGTAATTAATGATATTTTGATTTGTTGAAATAAGCTGTGGCTTCAATACATCTAGCCATTGTTTTGCATTCCCTCTAGCTGTATCTTGATGCTGAATCACTTTTCCTTTTAAAGCGGCATCAACTGACGATACATTTCCAAAATTAACATTGCCTTGTTTAATAATTGTTAAAGCGTACAGATCCATTACTAAAGCGTTAGAACCTGTTCTTTCCATTGCATCTTTAAGGCCTTCTGGTCCTAATGAATATTCTTCATACTCATTATAAGCTTTTGCTACCGCATGAACTGGAGCTTGTTTCACTGTACTTTCAGCTGCATACGTATGAGCCGGTATAATATTCCCTGCTGCAAATACTGCCATAAGTGCTGATAGAGCCATTACTTTATAAGGTTTTTTTGTCATTTTTCTTCTCTCCCTATATCGCTAATTATTTTTCTGTTTAATGTACTTCAACGTTTGTAACGTAATCTTCAAATTGATTTGTTTGCTTATTCATTTCATCACTTACTTTTTTAAGTTGATTGAAATGTTTTTGAAGTAAACTACTATCTGTATACGTGCCTTCTTCAATATTTTTTTGAATTTGGATCATATTATTGTTTAAAACTTTCCAATCCGTTAATAACGTCTCTAAAGTTGTAATTTGACGATCAATTAGTTCTGTAAAGCTACTTACTTGATCTTCAACGAATGTAATTTGAGTCGCCTCTGATTCAGTTTGTGATAACTTTTGAATAAGTGGTAACAGCTCTTTTTGCTTTTGTTGAATACGAAGAGCTGCTTCCCTCGTTTGACTATCTGCAGCATTTACAATTTCATTACTTAAAGTACCGATAGATACAAAATCGATTGTTTTCGTTTGTGCAGTTTGATTTGTAATTGTAAATACTTGTTTACCGATATTAATAGAACCTTTAATAATTTCTTGAGGTCTATTCAAAATAGTAGTTAGTTCAGCTTGAATTTCCCCTTGAATTCTTTTAATATCTTCTCTTAATTTCACAATATCCCCATTTGATCCTTGCAATGTTTTTATTGCTTCATCAGCTTTAATCGATAAATTGTTACTATCTTTATCTAATACCGTTTTAAATCGATTTAGTTCTAATAAATCTTGCTCCATACTTTCCTGAATCGTTTGTACTTGCAATTGTAATTTTCCATATGCATTTGTAAAATCTGCTTTTGCCTGTTCATCTTCATTTACTTTTCCTGCTAGTTCATAGAGCTTACTATAATAGCTATTAAATCTAGTGCTGTATCTCATCATCTCTTGATTTAAGTCGATTAGCTTCGGATTATATTCATCAATCCACTCTCGTACATTCGCCTTTGCAAATTTTTGATGATTCGTCAAACTACTCATCGCATTTACCTTAATGTCTGGCTGTTGCAAAATAACTAATCCGTATGCTTGTATAAGCGGTGACTGTGATCCTAACATTCTAATTGAATTGGATAATGTATTTGGAGCAATTACATTTTGCACATATACTGTTTTCACTTCTGTTTGCCCCTCCTTAGCGTAAGCGCTTACAGGAATGAAGCAACTCGTAGATACTGCTGTAACCAATAACCCTGTAATTAAAGTCTTTTTCACTTTAACTCCTCCTATGTATTAGCAACTATTACTATCGCATTTTAGTATTCTATTTTCTTGCAAATAATTTGAGATGGTTCAAATAGAGAACATTCTCACCGTGATTCATGTACGAACCACCTCTCTCAAATTTTATTGCTACAGTACTTACTTATTGTTATAAAACGTTCCATAACTTTTCATATGTGCTTAGTATGAATAAGATTGTATAAATTTTCTATTTTATCGCAATTTCCACATTCACACAGCGAATATATTACATAAAAATATTATTCATTTTAAACTAATTAGCGTATGAAAGTATGAAATTTCGTTTTGTTTTCATGTAAGTTTTGTACTGTAAAGTCATTTAAACACAGCTATTTATCTAACGTAAAGAAGTATTTTCATTCCCTTTATTTTCAAGCTCTCATGTCCTTATTCCAAAATAAAATCCGATTCACTTCCCCGATTAAAATATCCATATATCACAACAGAAAACACTAATTACTCACAACGAACAAAATTATATCAATATACCTTTTCGCTGAATATGCAATTATGCATAGAGTATACACAAAAAGGATAGCTTCACTTTCGTGAAACTATCCTTAAAAAATCTTCTTACTTTTTCAAATGATACGGTACTGTCGTAATAACAACATTTCTTCGATACAGTAAATACGCACGAATTAATAAACTAGACTGATTATGAAGAATGTTATGCCAACCTTTTTTCGGAATAAACTGCGGTATAACGACCGTAACTCGGTAATTTGATTCACTCGCTTTATATTGCACTGTATCAATAAACTTTGTTAACGGTTGAATAATACTTCTATAATGAGAATGTAATGTAACAAGCCTTACTTCAGGTTGCCACTTCTTCCACTTCTCTTCAAATTTCTTTTCCTCTTCTCTGTCAAAAGAAACATATACAGCGATAACTTGATCTGGAGAAAGAGCTTTAGCATAGTTCAATGAATTTTCTACTACATGAGTCATACCAGCTACAGGAACAACAATTACATTCCCCTCAATCGGAATAAGCGGTTCACAAGTTTTTAAACTTAGTTGATCGCCCACTGCATCATAGTGCTTCTTAATTCGGTGGAACAAGAAGATAATAGCAGGTAAGAAAATAAGGATCGACCAAACTTGTGCGAATTTAGTTAAAAAGAACATGCTCATTACGATAAAACTAATGACTGCACCAATTAAATTAACCGTTAATCTCAAAGCCCATCCTTCAGGTTTTTCACGAAGCCATTTTAGTACCATTCCAGTTTGAGAAAGTGTAAATGGTATAAATACTCCTACCGCATATAGCGGAATTAAATGTTCTGTTTGTCCTTGGAAAGCTACAATTAAAATAATTGAAGAAATCCCAAGTATAATAATACCGTTTGAATAACCTAGTCGGTCTCCTCTAATCGTAAACATTCTTGGTATAAACTTATCTTTCGCAAGATTAACCGCTAATAAAGGAAATGCAGAATAACCTGTGTTAGCAGCAAGAATTAATATTAAAGCTGTTGTACCTTGTATGAAATAGTACATGAAATTACGTCCAAATGTTTGTTCAGCTATTTGTGAAACGACTGTTACTTCCTTACTCGGTGTAATTCCGTAATAATATGCTAAAAAGACAATTCCTGAAAATAAAACAGCAAGTAACGCCCCCATTGCAAGCAATGTTTTTGCTGCATTGTTTGGGGCAGGATCTTTAAAGTTCGGAATTGCGTTAGAAATTGCTTCAACACCTGTTAATGCAGAACTACCTGATGCAAATGCTCTTAACAGTAGAAATAAACTAATTCCCGCGACTGGTGTTCCAATTGGCGAATGCAGCGTGGGTGAAACTTGACCAGTTAAAATATTGTATACCCCTACACCAATTAATATAAATAAAGCTAGAACAAATAAATAAACCGGATATGCTAAAACGGAAGCTGATTCCGTTACGCCTCTTAAATTTAAGATGGTAATCAATATGACAAATATAATCGCAATGATTACATTATGTGCATGTAAGCTGGGAAAAGCAGATGTGAGCGCATCTGTACCCGCCGATACACTTACTGCAACGGTTAAAATGTAATCTACTAATAAAGATCCTCCTGCTATTAAGCCGGGATTCGTCCCTAAATTCTCTTTTGATACAACATATGCCCCGCCGCCATGAGGATAGGCAAAAATAATTTGTCGATAAGATAAAATAAGAGCTGTCAATAATACTAATACCCCAACAGCTATTGGAATTGAATACCAATAAGCTATTGCTCCAAGGCCGGCTAAAGCGATTAAAATTTGCTCTGGTCCGTATGCAACCGATGATAAAGCGTCAGAAGATAAAATTGCTAGCGCCTTCGTTTTATTAAGCTTTTGCTCTCCTAACTCAGTTGATTTTAACGGCCTTCCAATTAAAAACCTTTTGATAGATGAAACCAATGCTGTCCACTCTCCAATAATTTTGCACGAATTTTTCTGCTAATTACAGCGGATAAACTATTTCTTCAGAAAACAAAAAATGTCTACAAGCCATAACGAAATAGACTTGTAGACATTAATTTTTTTGTCGCACAAGCTCCACCTTCCTTCTCAATATAACGCTTACGAGGTTAGCTGTCGGATTCGGACCTATGAGTAGCCCTACCTTTTTCAAGGATTCACCCCATTGAATTATGCACTAATTCATTAAAACGGGTCCCCCGCACCATGCGGTTTCAGCGATTTAGAAAATTGAAACTGTGGATTATAATACTCCTTTATTTTTAAAAAGTAAATAAAAATTTTCATGAAATAACTCAAATTTTAAAAAGCTAAAAAAATTATGATGATTATGTATGATTCCAGAATAAATAATCATAATTAATAATATTACATCCATTTAGGAGGCTCATATGTCAAAGAAAAAGAAACCAATCTTATCAGATTCTTTTTTAGATGAAGTTAGAAAAGAAATCAACCATCTATACGGTAATATGGAAAAAGAACGAGATATTACACAAGAAAATAAAAGGAATCGATAATTGATTTGAACTAAGTTACAACATTAAAAAAGTCTGTTTTTACATAATGTAACTTAAAACAGACTTTTTTATTCTTAAACACCGATAAATCTATTGCGTATAAATTACAACAAGCATCCAAATGGCTAAAGCAGAAATAACTGCAAGTACTATACGAGTAGATAGTACACGTACTTCAAAATTTGTCTTTTTTGATGGTTCAGGATATGCAATAATATAGATCCCTTTTAAAAGTGATAACCACCCTATAAGTGTTACAAAGCCTTGCCAATTGAACTCCCATACATTATGCAAAATAACTGTGCTTACGCCTAAGAAAATTGATAAAAATCCATACATAATTCCAGAACCTCTATCTTCCACAACTAGCCTTTTCAATTCGCGTAACACGGATGGCCGTATAAAAAGAATTCCGGATACAATTAATATAATCCAGCCCCAAAACAAACCTAAAAAAGTAATTATAGTCATGCTCTCCTCTCCTTTCCATCATATTTATATTTCAATAAACACCATTTTTAGAACTCACTTCTTTATCTATGTATTAAGAGCAAACATCCAATTTCATCAAATGCTGTTTTTATCATTTTCCGATAGAAAACTCCCACCTCAAGGAATGGATAGGACATTGTCCAATGAGTAGGTAGGAGATGAATGGAGGTTAGGCAAAAGCCTAAAGGTTTTGCTTGCTGAAGAATCAGTATAAGGTATCAGTATTAGTTCGTTCCTATAGAAAGAAAATGCTGCATATCCGAAGCATCCTTACATCTACGGAATTGTTTCCATTGTAAAAGTTTCTTTCATTTGTATATTTTTTTTGAATGGGACAGAGGATTTTCGACAAAAAAAAGAAACAATACGTGAGAAGTATTGTTTTTGCTATATTCTGATATCGTTTCCATAAATATCATGAAAACGATTGTAAACAAGTAAAAATAGAAAGAAGTATAGAAGAAGCAATAATGCTTTCTCTATACTTCTTTCATTTCACTAATACAAATAAACTATACCAATTCTTTATTTAAAAACATTTCTTGATATAATTTTAAGTTTTGATATACTACTTCCAATAATGGAGTATCTATATGAAGTTGCTTTGCTAGTTCCAACAAGTATCCTTGCAAATGTTTCCCTTCAATGAACGAACCTTTTTCCATATCACGTTGCATAGATGACTTCATATCATAAGAAATTTTATCAATTGTTTTCATATGCTCTTCAACAATGTTCTCCTTAACTGGAGCCCCCAATGCCCTCATAATTTGCACAGATTCTTCAAATAAGTTTCGGATAAAATCACGTCCACCTTCACTTTCACGAATCGGACCTATTGGTGCACGCATTAATGTTGTCACACCTGACATTACAGTAATAAATAAATATTTATGCCACATATCTTGCATAATATTTTCACTTAAAACAAAACTAGCTTTCGTACCCGCAAATATTTTAGAAATACGTTGCATCCTCTCAGAATCTTGAGGCTTAGTTTCCCCGAATATAAGTCGGTTGGCAACACTAGTTTGCACAACATCACCTTCACTATTTAATGTCGTTTCGATAAAGCATAAACCGCCAATTACTTTTTCTTCACCGAATTCATTTTGTAATAGTGATAAATGAGCGATACCATTTAACAATGGAATTATGACTGTATTCTCACCTACAAATGGTTTCAAATCTGTTATTGCCTTGTTTAGGTGATACGCTTTTGTTGAGAATAATATTACATCAAACGGAGCAGTTATATCTTCTTTCGTTATTAATTTCGGTTGAAATGAAAAATCTCCATTAATACTTCGGATAACTAAACCTTTTTCCTCTATTTGTTGTTTCCGTCCACTACGAACGAGAAACGTAACATCTTCTCCCTTTTCGGCAAGTCGTCCACCAAAAAATCCTCCAACGCCTCCAGCTCCTAATACTAAAATACGCATAATACATCCCCCTTTTCAAAATACAATTATACTACTTTTAGTATACATAATATTATACATGTCCCCTAATAAATAAGCTGAATTTTTCATTCTTAATCATATGAAAATCCAGCGGTTATTTTTTAGTAGATTAGGGCATGTTGTTTCTATAGCTTACATTGAAAGGAAACAATATAAATGGAGGCAATACAAACGATCGAAGAAAAATATGTAACAACAGCTATTTTTCAATTTATTTTCCCATTTTCGTTCAAGAGCGGATATGAACAAAATATGTTCCCTTTCTTACAAAAAAATGATTTTCGGCCTTTTCGACTCGATCATCTCGAAGATGAAAATACATATTATGGGGAGTTTAAAGTTTTACATCAAAATATGGAAGCATACTATCTTTCATTTACGAATAAAATTCTCTTTCCTCCTTCAGAGCATCAAAAAGGATTACAACGCTATTCTAAAGATCTTAATTTAAACGGACATTTAACAACAAATCTTATCTCCGTCCCGTTCACAGTACACTCAATCGATGTAACACTTTGTCCTTATGAACTTGGGTTTCTAACAATCCGAACAGAAGTTAACATCTCTCCAAATATGACATTATCAGACGCAATAGAATTCGCTGCTCACTTTCGCGTACTTGAAACGCGAAATGAAAAGGACGAGAACATTTGTATAGAATGTAACGGAAAAAGATATTCACAAGTTGAAAAGTTCATTTTTGGTTATTTATTTAACGGCTTAACGGACTTCTTTGAAAAGAAAAGAGTAAGAAGTTCATACTTTCAAACCTTCCCTTTCTTCGAAGACCAAAGAATGTACGTTCAAACTTTATTATCTCTAAAAGAAAGTATGGAACTTAATGTAGTTGATGTTTACCGTACTTCCAGTCTTTCTGGATTAACAAGTGATGGTAAACCATATGTAAGTGCAAACAATCTCCCTTATATTCATGATTATTTAAAACAACACGCCTATCAAAGGTGGGCTCCTAATCGTTATTTCATAATGGAAGAACATATTTTTACATGTATTACGAACGAAGATGACGATAAAGTAGCTAAACTTGCTAGTCAAATGTATGGGGAGTTTTATTACGCTTTATTATTAAACCTATTTCATAAAATTGTTTTATTAAAAATGGCAAACGCTTACGCTGAACTAAATATTGAACAAGATACAAATGAAATAGAGAAGTTAATCTACTCTATCAATTCGTTTACAGCTAATTATTTTTCTTTAGAATTAGTATCTCAATCACAAAGTGAAGATATTTTCTTTCGTTTAAGAAAACTTTTCAACATTGAAATACTATATACGAACGCGAAACAAAATCTTGATAGTTTGTTTAAATATCAAGAAAATGTTGCTTCTAAAAAAGATAGCCTTTTATTATTAATTTTAACGCTCTACTCTGTAGTGGGCCAAATGTTAGGGTTTACGATAATTGACCTTTTAAAAAATACCGATTCAAATCATATATCTTCACCTCTTGAATACTTTGCTCTATTAATAGCTAGTAGTGGCATAGTCATTTCACTGATTTTAGGTGTACAAGGTTTATACCAATGGGCTATACAACATAAAAATCGAAAAGCATGGGTAAAACAAACTGTATTATCTGCTGTGAAAGAGAAAGAAGATACAAAGTAAATAAAAAAACAGATGGCAGCACGATGCTACCATCTGTTTTCTATTATGCTTACTTCCCTGCTTCGATTTTTTCTAATGCAGCAGCTACTTGCTCTTCTGTTAATTCACGTTGCACTATATAACGATTACGTGGGTGTACACGACATTCATGAGAACATGCACGTAAATGTTTTGCTTCACTTTCTTCAGAACATAAAATTTTCTTGTTACATTCTGGATTTGCACAATTTACATAGCGCTCACATGGCTCTCCTGTAAAATGATCTTTACCAACGATAACATGTTCTTTTTGGTTTACTGGTACAGCGATACGCTCATCAAATACGTAACATTGACCATCCCAAAGTTCACCCTGTACCTCTGGGTCTTTTCCGTACGTTACAATTCCGCCGTGAAGCTGACTTACATCTTCATGGCCTTCTCGAACTAACCAACCAGAGAATTTCTCACAGCGAATTCCACCTGTACAGTACGTTAAAATCTTTTTACCTTCAAGTGTTTCTTTGTTTTCTCTAATCCAATCTGGTAATTCACGGAATGATTCAATATCTGGTTTGATCGCACCTTTAAAGTGTCCTAAATCAAACTCATAATCATTTCGTGCATCAATGATAACTGTATTTTCTTGCTTCATTGCCTCATAGAATTCTGTTGGTTCTAAATATTTCCCAGTTATTTCTTTTGGATTAATGTCATCCTCTAAACGAAGTGTAACTAACTCTGGGCGAGGACGTACGTGCATTTTCTTAAATGCATGTTCATCTGCCTCATCAATTTTAAAAACGATTCCAGCAAAACGTGGGTCATTGTTCATTACTTCCATGTATTTCTCTGTTTGCTCAACAGTTCCAGAACAAGTTCCGTTAATTCCTTCTGTTGCTACAAGAATTCTTCCTTTTAACTCAAGTGAATTACAAAATTCTAAATGCTCTGCAGCAAATTCTTCTGGGTTTTCAATTGTTGTGTACATGTAATATAGTAATACTCTATATGGTTTTGTAGTTGCCAATGTATTTCTACCACCTATCTAAATTTTAAAATCATGTATAAGTTAACGTTCATATCAAAACATATATAATAAGAAAATATATACAAAATTGTACTTAGCCTATTTTCTTCTATTTACAATTTTTTCTACAAGTTAACAGAAATAAAAACAAGATTACAGAACAAAACACTACGGTTAGGTTGTAATCCCAATATATTATATATCATACAATTTCATTTCCATCAATTAATATGCTGTAATATAGGCTGTATGTTCACATAAATTTCAAAAACAACCCTATATTTTATTATCTTCTCCCTTATTCAGCAACCATAAACTCCCATTTTTTTTGCATCGTCACACCATTCATTGCGCACAGTCATATAATTTGCATTAAGGAAACTTTTATGTTCAAATGAAATTGTCACATAATATATCTAAATGTATTGAAATAATGAGTAAGAATAAAATGAAACTTTAATCAGTGGGGCTTTTACGAACAGTTGATCTCCCACCTAACTTCCTCGCATTCGCCGAAATTCGAGGGGGGAGTCTTACTGCCCGCAAATAGCAGGATAAATACAATAACTTCATCAAGTTAAGATTTCAAAGGGGAAAACTACTATGAATAAAGATATAACAAAAGATGAACAAGTCCCTTCTCAAAGTACAACAGTTCAATCAGCCCATTTAGCGTTAAGCGGACAAACAAAAGGCTTTAAAAGACTGTTACCATTCTTAGGGCCTGCTTTTATCGCATCAGTTGCTTATATTGATCCTGGGAACTTCGCTACAAATATCGCTGCCGGGTCACAATATGGGTATTTACTACTTTGGGTAATACTCGCTTCTAATTTAATGGCTGTATTAATTCAAACTTTATCAGCAAAATTAGGAATTGCTACTGGGAGAAATCTTCCTGAAGTTGCTTGCGAAAACTTCCCCAAACCAGTTTCCATCGGTTTATGGATACAAGGTGAACTCGTTATTATGGCTACAGATTTAGCTGAATTTATCGGGGCAGCACTCGGCTTATACTTACTATTTGGAATTCCGATGTTACCAGCTGCTTTAATTACAGCAGTTGGATCATTTATTATTCTTGAATTTCAACGCAGAGGCTTTCGTCCATTAGAAGCTATCATAACAGGAATGATTTTTATCGTTGTTATCGCTTTTGGTATCCAAGTCTTTTACGCAAAACCGGAATTAAGCCCTCTACTCTCAGGACTTTTCACTCCAAAATTCCAAGGTGTAGATAGCATCCTTTTAGCAGCTGGAATTTTAGGTGCGACAGTAATGCCGCACGCGATATATTTACATTCGGCCTTAACGCAGCGCCGTGTAGTCGGAACAAATGATGAACAAAAGAAAAAGATTTTCCGCTTCGAATTCATCGACATTATTATTGCAATGGTTATCGCTGGAGCTATTAACGCAAGTATGCTAATTGTTGCTGCTGCACTATTCTTTAAAAATGGTCTACACGTTGAAGATCTTGATGTTGCTTTTAACCAATTTAGCAACTTAGTCGGTCCTGCATCCGCTGCTTTATTTGGAATCGGACTTTTATCAGCGGGATTATCTAGCTCTTCTGTCGGTACAATGTCAGGTGATATTATTATGCAAGGATTCATTCGAATGCATATTCCGTTATACTTACGCCGATTTATAACAATGATTCCACCGCTGGTTATTATCGCTTTAGGTGTAAATCCAACTTACGCTCTCGTAATGAGCCAAGTCGTTTTATCATTCGGTATTGCTTTTGCATTAGTACCACTCATCATGTTCACAAGTAATAAAAAGATTATGGGCGCACTCGTTAACCATCGCATTACAACATTCACCGCATGGTTAATCGCCGCTCTCGTTATCATTTTAAATATTTTCTTACTGTATCAAACGTTTGTTGGTTAATGAAAAAGGGTATTCCAATTTTAATTTGGAATACCCTTTTTCAGCGAAATAAATTTCTTCT
This sequence comes from Bacillus cereus group sp. BfR-BA-01316, assembly GCF_022664195.1. Lineage (NCBI taxonomy): Bacteria > Bacillati > Bacillota > Bacilli > Caryophanales > Bacillaceae > Bacillus > Bacillus cereus group sp. BfR-BA-01316. Next base: position 205,171 of record NZ_JAKUGX010000004.1, on the reverse strand, counting down.
AATTACCACTTATGTATGCCCCTCTTTCAGGCATCATCGCTCCTTTTTCAGTTCGAAAGTATAGCGGTAATCCTTCCGTAAGAAACATACTCGTATTAGATGGATCCTGCCTCTGATGATGAATATGTAAATGTGGTTCACTGGAACTTCCCGAGTTACCAACTTGAGCAAGAACCTCCCCTTCATTTACGTGTTGTCCTTCTTTAACTTTAATTGACCCTTTCTTTAAGTGGGCGAGAAATAAAAATGTTCCTGTTTCATCTAGCTGTATATAAATGTGATTTCCTGCCATTGACTGAAAATCATCGGATCCCGGAACTAAATCTTTTTCATCATTATTAATTGATACAACTGTTCCAGAAGCCGGTGCCAGTACATCTGCGCCATATATTCCATAATCCTTTAACTTATTACTTTTCACTTCAGCAGGTGGAATGAGAATATCGTATGCCCATCGTTCATTTGGTTTTATCACATGATAATTCTTCTCCAATCGATCACCACCCCAACCTACTAACGCCCGTTTGTTCAATGGAAAGCGGACTACTACTTTAGGAGTCATAGACTCTATATCTACTGGATAAGCAAGTCCACCTATGTTAGCGAACCACCCCATGGGCCAAGCTCCAATGATAGAGAAAAGAACTATTAAGAGTAGCAATCTATCTATCCGCTTTCTAAAAATGCTTTTCCAAACAAACATTACTACTGATCCTATTAAGATAAAAATTGAAACTAAACTAAAAGCTTGTATAACCCACCAAATAAAAACTGATATTACACCATTAGCTAAAAAAACAACACTCCAACTTGTAATTAAAAAAACACATAAAATTGCGAGCAAATATTTCTTCCACATGTTGTATCCCTACTCTCATATCTTTATTCTCAATGATACAAAGTAAAATTTACGACATATGAAAGAAATACTTACGACTTTCTTACACTTATTTATACTGCGGTAAAATTACGATGAAAACTGTTTCTTTATCGTTACTACGCACAGTGATATCTCCTTTATGGAGCTCTGCTATACTTTTCGCAATTGTAAGCCCCATTCCTTTCCCACCCGTATGAGAGCTACGTGATTTTTCACCACGATAAAACTTTTCAAAAACGTAAGGAAGGTTCTCTTTCGGAATGCATTGTCCAAAATTTTTAATTTCTATTTCAACATTCAGTTCTCTTTTTGAAATTCGAATTAAAATTTCCTTTCCAGCTTTCCCATACATAATGCTATTACTAACTACATTTTCCAATAGTCTCACTATAAGTGCTACATCAACTTCTACATGTAGCTCCTCTTCACTATTAATATAAAAACTCATATTCGCATCATCTAATTGTGGTACAAAATCTATCATAATTTGCTCAATTAATGCTTTCATATTTATTACATCTTTATGTAATTCAATTTCTCTATAATTTATTTGACAGTATTCTAGCAAATCATCTACCTGACTTTTTAATTCATAGCTTTTTCGCTTTAATACACTTACATATTGGTCACATTCTTCTACATTTGAATGCAGCTTATTTCCTAATAGGTCAGCATAACCTATTAGAGATGTTACAGGCGTTCGTAAGTCATGAGAGATATTACTAATCATTTCATTTTTCATTTCCTGTGATTTTTTTTCATTCTCAATAGACACTTTTAAACTTTTAGCCATTCCATTAACATTCTTCGCTAGTTCACTAATCTCATCGCTTTTCGAAATAGGTATATGTATTTCCAAATTACCATTGCTTATTTCCTTCACACTTTGGTTAATCTCATTCAATCTTTTTATAGTTGTTTTTGTCAGTAATGCAAAATATATAGTCGTTAAAAGAAGAAAAGCTATAAAATAAAGAAATGAATATCTTTCCTCTAGCACAGCAACATTATTATATATATGTCCAAATAAAATTTGAACTAATATCATACTTACTGTAGCTAATAAAATACTACATATGAATGCGAAAAAGAATTTAGCTCTAATTCCTTGTAATGATTTAATCTTCAATTTTATATCCGACTCCCCAAACATTTTGTATAAACTTCGGCTCTTTTGGATTCTCCTCTATTTTATTTCTTAATCTCGCAATATGAACCATCACCGTATTATTACTTTCATAAGCCCGTTCATTCCAAACACTTTCATATATCTCTTCAATTGTGAAAATACGATTTCTTGCTACTGCCATTAAATGCAAAATGGCGTACTCAGTTTTCGTAAGATTAATTGCTTGTCCATATAGCATTACTGTTCTCGACACTTCATCTATTTCTAAACCTCTAATGTTTATCTTTTTTTCAATTACTTGGACATTATTTTGATTGAAATATGTATATCTTCTTAATTGAGCTTTCACTCTTGCAATAAATTCAATTGTACTAAACGGCTTTACGATATAATCATCTGCCCCAGTACTAAATCCAATCACTTTATCTACATCTGATGATTTAGCGCTTAAAAACATAATTGGCAAACTATATTTCTCCCTTATCCTTCTACACAATTCAATCCCATCCATTTGAGGCATCATAACATCAAGGATAGCAAGTTGAACATTATTATTATTCAATACCTCTAACGCCTCTTCTCCGTTGTCAGCACTAAAAACAGTAAAACCTTCTTGTTTTAAATTCACAGTAATAAATCGAATAATATCTCGATCATCATCTACAATTAAAATTGAGTTTTTCTCCATATCTAAACCTCTTTTGAAATATATTCCACAGTCAATTTTAACATAAATCAAAATCATCATTACACCTTGAATAATCTTTATTTTCAGATTAAATTATATATATAATAACAAATACATTCTAATTTCATATGAACAGGAGTGAAGGCATGTTTCCTATATTAAAAACTGAGCGACTTGTTTTAAGAGAACTTACCGAAGAAGATGCACCGAGTATACTACATTGCTTTTCTAATACCGATGTCCTGCGCCATTATGGCCAAAAACCATTACAAAATTTGGATCAAGTAAAACAAATCCTAAATAATTTTAAGTTGAGTTACAACACAAGAAGCGGCATTAAATGGGGTATCGAATTAAAAGACAAAAAAGGGCTCATTGGAACAATTGGTTTTCACGATTGGTCTTCTGAACATAAACGAGCAAATATAAGTTATGCCTTTTTCCCTGAACACTGGGGAAATGGCTATGCTACTGAGGCCGTTTCTGAAATTATATGTTACGGCTTCCATACGCTTCATTTAAAACGTATCGGGGCAATTGTATTTCTTGAAAATGAGGCTTCAAATAAAGTTCTATTAAAATTAGGTTTTGAAAAAGAAGGGGTTCTAAAAAACTATATGTATCAAGATGATATCCCATATGATACGAATTTTTATTCTTTATTAAAATCGGTTTAATAGAAGTTATATTCAAAAAAGAAGCCTCACTTTTAAAAGTAAGGTTTCTTTTTTAGAATTAATATTTTTTCTTATTATCGATATAAGCATTCTTATAAGTATAAACGCCACCAAATTGATGTTTTTCAATTCCTTTTACATAATCCTTTTGTACATACGCTGAGCCAATATGATAAAGCGGTGCTATCGCAGCGTCCTCTAATAAAATACGCTCAGCCTCTTGCAGAGCTTCCCATCTTTTCTTATGCTCTAGTACAAGTTCATTTTTGGCTTTTTTAATTCGTTCATCATAATGGGGATTGGAATAATTCATTTTATTATTTGGATTATTCGTCGTAAATAGCTCTAAATAACTAATTGGGTCTTTATAGTCAGGTCCCCAATTTACCATAGCTATATCGTACTCACCTGTTTGTTCTAATTGTAATTTTTGCTTAAATGGCTGTTGTTTAATTTGTATCGTTAATCCATGCAAATTCTTTTCTAAGTCACCTTTTATATATTCTGCCATACGTTTTGCGTTATCTTGTTCAAACGTTAAAAACTCGAGTTTTACTTGTTCTACTCCAAGTTCTTTTTTCGCTTCTTCCCAAATCTTTTTCGCATTTTGTAAATCATATGGAGAAATATCTCCGTTTTCTTTTCTAAAATCTTTACCAGTCTCTTCATTTATATGACCAACTGGTACAAGTCCACTTGCAGGTTTTGCCCCGTTATTAATAAAGTGAGTAACAAAATCATCTTTATTTAACGCTAGTGATATAGACTGACGCACTTTTTTATTTGCTAGTGCGCTATTTTTTTCGTTAAAACGGAGCATCGCAATTCCAGGATCGCTCGACATATGCAATTCCTTGTTCCCTTTATACTTGTCTACAACTTGTGAATTAATAGCTACTCGATCCAGATTACCAGCTTCATATAAATTTACTGCTGTCATTGTATCTTTCACAATTTGAAAGTTTATTTCGTCTAATTTCACTTTCTTTTGATCCCAATATGTAGCATTCTTCTTTAATTGGAACTCTTGTTCATGCTTCCATTTTTCTAATACAAATGGGCCGTTATATATGAGATTACTAGGTTCCAATCCATAATTCTTTCCTTGTTCTTTTAAAAATGATTCGTGCTGTGGTAAGTAAATTGGGAGCGCTAGTAATTGTAAGAAATACGGAATTGGCTGTTCTAGTTCAACTTCTAACTTATAGTCATCTAGTACTTTTACTCCAAGTTCATTAAGAGGCATTACTCCCTTATTTATTTCTTTCGCATTTTTTATATAAAACAGCATGTATGCATATTGCGACGCTGTTTCATGGCTTAACGCTCGTCTCCACGCAAACATAAAATCATTTGCTGTTACTAGGTCTCCATTTGACCACTTTGCATCTTTACGCAAATGAAATGTATATTTTTTACCATCTTCACTTCTTTCAAACGATTTTGCTATAGCAGGAGTTGGATTATCTTGATCATCTAGCACATACAACCCTTCAAATATGTTTTGCATAACGTGTGCTGATGTACCATCCATCGTTTTCGTAGTATCAAGAGAAGGAATTTCTTCTGATACTGTTACATTTAACACTTGTTTTTTAGCTTCTGCATCACTTTTATTAGCTTTATTATTACAAGCTGTTAAAAATAAAGATGTAACAAGTGCCATTACCATTAAACGGCTCTTTTTTCGCTTCATGAATTGTGCTCCTTAATATAAAATATTATAAAACGTTATATATTATAGCAGAAATACCAATAGAAAGATGCGACATTACATTGAATATTTATTCGTTCAAGAAAAAAGCTACCCTTTTTAAAAAAGGATAGCTTTTTCAACCGACATGTAATACCTATCTTTGTAAACCTCGTTTATAACGACCTGCTTCGAATATTATACGCTCTTCATCTAATGTTTTACATTCACCATTCCAAACGACACGTTTTCCGTTAATAATTACATCGCTTATATCTTTTCCACTAGCAGCATACACAAGATGTGATAACACTTCATCTGCTGGTTGTAAATGCGGTTTATTAGATGGATCAATTGTAACAAAATCGGCACACTTTCCAACCTCAAGTGATCCCGTTTGTTTCATCCCAATTACTTCAGCTGCTCCTTTTGTTGCAAGAGAAAGAGCTGTTTCAACTGGCAATGCTGTTGCATCTTGATGAATACCCTTTTGTAATAAAGTCGCAATACGCATTTCTTCAAACATATCTAAATTATTATTAGACGCAACACTATCCGTTGCAATTCCTACTTTAATTCCTACCTCTAGCATCGCTTTTACATTCGCTATACCCGAACCTAGTTTTAAATTACTATTCGGATTATGAGCTACTCGAACATCATGTTCTGCTAAAAATGCACGCTCATTTTCATTTAGAACAACACCATGTGCAATGACTGTTGGTCGTTTAAATAATCCGCAACTTGCCGCATATTCTACTGGACGTTTTCCGTATCTTTCCTCAATATCACGTACTTCACGCTCTGTTTCAGAAAGATGGATATGAACCATAGTTTGATTTTCCACGGCAATACGTGCACACTCTTCTAACATTTCTGTAGAACATGTATATGGACTATGCGGAGCAACCATCGTAGTTAACATGCCACTTTCTTTATAGTAGCGCTTCACGTATTTCTCAGCTTCTTCTATCGCTTTCTTTTCATCTTCTTTCGTTCCAAAGCTGAATAAAGTTCTTGAAACTGCAGCTCGCATTCCGCTTTTTGATACCGTTTCCATAATTGCATCTTGGTCTACTCCAATTGGGTTAAACATATCAGAGAATGTTGTTGTACCACTTTTCACCATTTCAAGCAATCCTAATTCCGTACTAGCAACCGCAAGTTCTGGAGTAAACTGACTTTCAAGTGGCCAAATTCTCGTCTCTAACCACGGCTGTAATAACATATCATCTCCGATACCTCTCAAAAGGCTCATAACAACATGTGTATGTGTATTGACAAGCCCTGGTAAAACCCACTTCCCTTGCATATCTATCACTTCATCCACTTCATAATGAGAAGGGATTTCTCCGCTATTCACTTCTATAATTTGATCATCTTCTACAATGATATATCCGTTTTCTAACACTTCATTTTGTTCATTCAACGTTACAATCGTAGCGCTTACATAAGCTGTTTTCAAAAGTATTTCCCCTTTCAACTCTATGAAATTCCCTTTAATTAGTTACCACCATTATAGTAACTTATCGGAGATTAAGAGTCAAAAGATAATTTTAATTCTTTAACTATCTTTTCCTTCAAAATGTCATATTATTTTTCATTTGTATCTGCAAATGCTTCTTCATGGCTCGACTTCATGTCCATATAGTTTAATGTTTCATGAAATTGGGTCCAAGTAAAATCATACCTTTTCCCATCTACTGTATTGTAAAAATGCCATACTTCACCTATCTTCGTCTTTATCACAATTCTTGGACAATAAGGGCCGTTACATCACATTATTCCTTTGCTGGGCTTTCTCTCGTCCACTTAGAAATCGTTTCTATTGACCAAGATTTTCTTAATGCTTCATATAGTTGTTTAATCTTTATGCTATCCATTTACAGCATCTCCTGACATTTGCAGTTTTACACATCAAATTGTAAAAGCGGTAAAAGGCGATTTTTAAAAATTATTACTATTTGTAACACCGTTCAATATATTGAACGGTGTTACAAATGATTTAATTCACCTTTGCTCCATAACATCTCGCAACTGCAATCGCCTGCGCTATATCCAATTTCACATTTTTTAAATCGAAACTTTTAAAATCAACTCTATCAACTACAGCTCCTCTTAAATCCGCCCCACTAAGTTTTACCTTACCTAATTGAGCACCCGTTAAATCTGCTTCACGTAAGTCTGCTTTTTCTAAATTACATTCATACAAGTCAGCTTCAACTAAGCGAATTCCCTTTAATACTTGCTTACTTAAGTTCGCAAACCTAATATTTGTATATGACCAATCGCCTGATATAATTGTTATTCCGTCTAAATTTGCCTCTTCGAAGTCAGAACCAGTCATTTTACATTCTTCAAACTTAGAGACAAATAAATTTGCACCAAAAAACTTACAATTAGCAAATGTAGTTCCTTGGTGGATAGAAGCATTAAAAAGAGTACCAGTAAAATCACATTCTATGAAATTACAATTTTTAGTAAAAACTTCTGATGCATCTATCCCTCTAAAACGGCATTTTATGAAGGTACAATTTTTCAATTCCTCTTCTTTAATCAAAACATCTTGAAAATCTATTTCTACATATTCTTTATTTACAAATTCACTCATAATCAATCCTCCAATTTCTCAAAAAGCCTCACTTCAGCATGAAGTGAGGTTTCTTCTTATACAATATGCTCATCTAACCATGAAATCAAATCTTGAAATACATCTTCTCTATTCACTTCATGGAACATTTCATGTCTACCATTTTCATATAATCGAAGTGTTACATCTTTCACACCGCATTTTTTATAGTTTTCGTATACTTCTTTTACACCTTTCCCCATATCTCCAACTGGATCACGATTTCCAGAAAAAATATGTATTGGAAGTTCTTTCGGTGTCTTCTCATATTCTTCTATTTTATTTACTTCTAATACCCCATGAAATAATTCTCGGTAAAAACTAGTCGTACAAATGAATCCACATAACGGATCGGCAATATATTTATCAACCTGATTTATATCTGAAGATAGCCAATCAAATTTTGTACGATTCGGCTTAAAGTGTGAGTTGAAGTTTCCGAAAGATAAAAAGTTCAGCATCGGACTTTTCTTTTTCTTTCCGCGAAGTTTCATCTCAATTGTCGCTACTTTATGACCAACGATGCCTAAAAACCCCGGATTTCCCCCAGTTCCCGAAATGAGAAATCCATCATATAATTCACCTCTAAGTTGTACAGCCCGTCTAGATAAAAACGAGCCCATACTATGTCCAAGTAAAAACAGTGGACAGTTCTGTTCTTTTTTTATAGTTTCCGATACAAAGATTACATCAGACACAGCCTGATTCCAACCAATATCCGGCTCAAAATGCCCATAGTCTTCTTCTCTTTTCACTGTTTTCCCATGTCCTTTATGATCATGAGCATAAATACCATATCCTGCTTCTAATAAAGCATCAATGCATTCGGTGTAAGCACCTGCATGTTCTGTCATGCCATGTGCGATTTGAACAATCCCCCGCGGATTGCCTTCTGGTAACCATTTACGCAAATAAATTTCCGATTCATCCAATGCCGTAACGAAATTTTCCTGTATGTTCATTTCGACAGCCTCCAAATCTATTATGTATCTCTTTAATAAAATGAATTTATATTCATTATTCTTATTATGTATTATATGCAATTGCTCTCATTATGACAAATGATCTATTGTTTCAATTACATATTAAACTATTCTCTTGACGAACCAAAAATAAATTATATAGTTACTTACATAAAGTAATCACTATATTTTTAGGAGGTTTCAATTATGATGCCATCACTATTTTTAGCACATGGTTCACCAATGCTTGCTATTCAAGATACAGACTATACACGTTTTTTAAAAACACTTGGAGAAACATATAAACCGAAAGCAATTGTTATTTTCACCGCTCACTGGGAAAGTGAAATATTAACGATTTCCTCTTCAGATAACGAATATGAAACAATTTATGATTTCGGCGGATTCCCTCCTGAATTATATGAAATAAAATATCGATCTAAAGGTTCTTCTAACATTGCAACTATGCTGGAAACAAAATTTAAAGACAAAGGAATTCTAGTCCATAAAAATACGACGAGAGGTTTAGATCACGGTTCATGGACACTCCTGCATCGTATGTATCCAGAAGCAAATATTCCTGTCGTACAAATATCAGTAAATCCTTTCCTTCCCGCAAAAGAGCAATATGAAATTGGAAAAGCACTAAAAGGACTTGGACAAGAAGATATTTTAGTAATCGGTAGCGGGGTTACTGTTCATAATTTACGAGCATTAAAATGGAATGAAACCGCTCCGGAACAATGGGCGATTGAATTTGATGATTGGATTATAAATCATATGCATACTAGCGATAAAGATGCATTGTTTAACTGGGAAAGAAATGCTCCTCATGCACAATTAGCAGTGCCAAGAGCAGAGCATTTTGTTCCTTTATTTATCGCAATGGGTAGTGGTGAACAGACAGGGAAAGTCATTCACCGTAGCTACGAGCTTGGTACATTAAGTTATCTTTGCCTTCAATTTTAATGAAAAAGGATGAAGCAAATATTGCTTCATCCTTTTTACTGTTCATTCACCTAATTAACTAACTTCCAAATGTTGTTTCTCTGATACCTCTGCATTTTTACTATGAAAATAAACCCAAATACATGCAATAAATAATAATGATGATGTAGAGAAGAAAACATATTGGAATCCCGCATGAGCTGCAATTTGTCCACCAAGTACTGGCCCAATCATATTTCCTAAAAACTGAAACGATTGATTATATCCAAATATTCGTCCCGTTACATGGGTTGGCGTATGTTGTTTTAGCAGAGTTTGTACGGAAGGTAATAGTCCTGCTTGTGCAATACCTAATAAAAAGCGAAGAATTAATAGTTGCCAAGCTGAGGTTACAAATGCTTGCGGAATAAAAATAATTCCTGCAGCAAACAACGCTACAACTAACGTTTTTTGAGGTCCAATATGATCTGATAATCTTCCTAGCTTAGGGGCTGCTAAAATAACTGCTAATCCTGTCGCAGACATGACTGCACCTGCAATCATTTCAATATGATCTGTTCCTGGTCCTGCCAAATGCTTTACGTACAACGTAATAATAGGTTGAATCGACATATTTGCAAGCTGAATAATAAACGTTGCTACAAATAAACTCATAATTAATTGTTTTGCTGGCACCATCGTCCATACTTTCTTCGGCTGTGCTTTTTTTTCTTTAGCAGAATGCTTCTCTTCATGTAAGAAGAAAAAGACGATGAGAAAGGAAAGAAATAAAAAAGCTCCTGTAACTAGAAAGACATGACGCATTCCGATTAACTCAGACAAATACCCTCCGAGCAATGGCCCAAGTAAAGAACCGCTCACGCCTCCAGTTGAGATTGTAGAAATTGCCCAACCTGAATGTTCTCGCGGAGTTTCTGCCGCAATAAATGTCATCGATGTAGAAAGGAAACCTGATACCGCTCCCATTAAAAAACGAAGTGCGACTAGTTGATACACATCTGTCACAAACCCCATAAGCGTCATAATAATCGCCATTCCAAGGCTCGCACGAATGAGCATCAATTTCCGTCCATGTATATCACCGAGCTTTCCCCATATCGGTGATACAATCGCACCCATTAAAAATGTTACACCAAATGCAAGTCCCGACCACTGTGCAATACTAGAAGTTCCGGTCACCCCTAATTCCTCAATATAAAAAGATAAAAAAGGAATTACTAAACTCATACCGGCGGCAGTGGTAAAACAACCTAGCCAACAAATGATTAAATTTCGTTTCCAGCTGGCCATTTTCACACCTTCTTTCATTCGATACCCATTCTACACCCTTTCCTGTAAAAAGTTTAGTAATTTGATTTATACGTAATATTAATTACAAATCCCGTTATTTTCAAACAAAATACAAATATTTCCAACAAAAATCAACATCCTGATTTATAAATACTCACTACATCGACATAATGGTTTCATAATAAAACCAACTCCACTGCAAATGGAGTTGGTTAATTATCCTCTATCGGTATTAAACGTGCATTACAACACCTCTCATAAAATTCAATCGGACCTGCTTGTCCAATAATTGCATATTCAAATCCGCTTTTCTTCATGTTATATAAACAATAATGCAATAACTCCTTCCCTATACCGTTCACACGATTATTTTTTGTTGTCCCCATCGGGCCAAACAATCCTTTCTTACCTCCCACAACATCGTAACAAGCGAAACCAATGATTACTCCTTCCTGCTCAGCAATAAAAATAGGCACCTCTTCTTTATATGTCCGAAATCCATAATCTAAAGATTTTAACCAACGCTCACCAAATTCACCCTTAACAAAACGTGCCAACTTTTCAAAATCAGAAGAGACAGCTCTTCTAATATCACAGCATAAATTATTATAAATAGGATTAAATCTTTTTAATGCAACCGTCAAGTCTCTTGGCTCAGATGTAATTTGCAATACATCTTTTTGCACATTTTTACTTATAACCTTTTCAATAAATGTATCCACTTGAAAAAGCGCATATAAAACATGCCCTTCATTTATTAATACTTGCTGAAAACGTTCCATCCGTTTCTTCGCTACTTGTAAAATTTCTATCGTCTTATAAGAATATTTGTATTGCCCAGCCTCTATATACTCTTTTTCGTTTAAATAGTATCGTTGAAATAACGATATTTCCTCTAAAAAATTCTTGCCCAGCTTGTGAAATAAATACATATGTAACTCCGCGCAAACTCCAGTACCCTCCTTATAAGCACCTATCAATAGATGCACAGGATGAATAATACCTTTATTACACTCAGCCTCTCGCGTTGCAATCTCCAATATTTTATGTGCACGTTTTGTGAATTGGAAATCCTCCATCTATATTCCTTCCTCCTAAAAACTCAATATTAAACCGTAACCATACATAATTGAAACAATCATTCCAACTACCAATATACCTGGAAGTAAATTTGCCACTTTAATTTTAATAAATCCAAGTAAGTTTAATCCAATTGCAAAAATCATAATCCCACCAGTTGCTGTCATTTCAACTATAAATTGATTCATTAACTTTTCTGGTACAAAACTATTAATTTGTGTTGCAAAAATTGCAATGGCACCTTCATATAAAATAACTGGAATCGCTGAAAATACCACTCCAATCCCAAGAGTTGTCGTTAATATAATAGAAATGAATCCATCAATAATCGCTTTTGTGAATAAAACATCGTGATTCCCTCTAATACCACTGTCTAATGCGCCAAGTATCCCCATCGCTCCAATTGCAAAAATTAGAGTAGCTGTTACAAAACCTTCTGATATACTTCCTTTACCTTTCGATCCAACTTTATTTTCTAGCCATTCTCCTAACTGTTTTAATCTTTCTTCTAATTGTAGCCATTCTCCAATTACCGCACCAATAACTAAACTTAAAATCACAACGAGAAAATTTTCACTCTTCAATGCCATTTGAAGTCCAAGTGCAGCAACCGTTAAACCAATTGCATGCATAATCGTTCCTTTCATACTTTCTGGAATATTACTAAATAATTTACCAAACAAAGTTCCAATTATAATGCAGACCCCATTTACAACTGCTCCTAATATAACCATATTACATTCTCCATCCTCTGAATTCTTTATTACTATATTCTGGATTACACATTGCTTTAAAGGTTACCTATATGTTAACTTAATACTGAGAATATTAACAAATGATTTCCATTACTAAAAACCCGCTTTTTTAGCATCTATGAATCTATTTATACGTTATTTTCACTACATTCATTGTGGAAGTTCACGATTACGGTATACAGGGAACCTTTAGTCAGTGATAGATTTTTATCAGTTGAACAAAGCGGGACAAAACCAAAAGGGACGGTAGCTATGAAAACTTTATTAAAACGACTTATTTTAATAGCCTTTTTCATTACACCAATTGTTTTATTAATCAATTACACTTACATTTCAAAAGCAAAAAATAAATCAGATTTACAAAACGCATCAACCAAAGCAAATTCAACGACCGAAAAGAAAAATGAAGACCCTGAAATTACACTCACCTTCTCTGGTGATACAATGTTCGATTGGCAATTACGTCCTGTAATCGAAAAAAATGGGGCAGATTACCCATTCCAACATGTAAAAGAAGAAATAACGAAAGCTGATATCTCCTTTATTAATTTAGAGTCTGCATTTACAACGAGAGAAAAAAAAGTACCTGGGCAACAATTTTGGATTAAAAGCGATCCATCCACACTACAAGCAATTAAAAATACTGGATACGATATTATCAATATTGGCAATAACCATACGCTTGATTATGGACAAGATGGACTACTAGACACCATTTCTCACGTCGAAAAATTAAAACTACCTTACACTGGAGCCGGAAAAAATGCTGAAGATGCTTATACCGCTCGTGAACTAACTGTAAAAGGAAAAAAGTTTAAATTTCTTTCCTTTGTACGCTTTATGCCTAACTTTAATTGGGTAGCTGGTGACAATAAACCTGGCGTTGCAAACGGATATGATCTAGATCTTGTAACAAAAACGATTCAAGAGCAAAAGAAAGATGCTGATTATGTAATCGTTTATATGCATTGGGGCATCGAAAAATCTAATCGCCCAATAGATTACCAGAAACAATATGTTCCGAAAATGGTAGATGCAGGTGCTGATGCAATCGTTGGAAGTCACCCGCATTGGTTACAAGGGTTTGAGTATTACAATAAAGTTCCTATCGCATACTCGTTAGGAAACTTTTTATTCCCAAGTTATGTGAATGGAAAAAGCGCCGAAACTGGCGTATTAACTTTAACCTTTAAAGGAAAGGATGTCCAAATGTCATTCAATCCTTACATCATTCGCAACAACCAAGTTTCCCCTGTAAATGAAGAAGAAAAGAAAAAAGTACTACAATATTTACAAACGGTTTCAACTGATGTAGAAATTGATGATACTGGAAAAATAATAAACAAACGCAACTAAACAGCATGAGATCCATTTCTCTGTGATATACATTACAAAAAGGTGATGAATATGCTGAAAAACTTGTTAGAAAATATAAGTCTGTTAGAAAACATCTATGAAATATCTATAGCGATCCTGCTTTTATGTTCCGTTTTTTCTGTTAGACTTCTAAGAAAAATAAAGCGAGAGAGAAAACTTTCCCCCTTTGAATTTGCAATGTACGTAATCATTCGTATTGCAATACTTTTTTGGTTAACTAGCTTTATCCTTCTTGAATATGGAACGTATTTCGTTTAACTTTCAAAGAATAAAAAAGATAGAACAAGCAGGATTGCCCTCCGCTTGTATCTATCTTTTTTATTTCAAGTAGAATTGTATGTTAACTCTTTTCTTTTATTAAATAAGTAAATCAAACAGCACAGGATTTTTATTAAGCTCCACAAATTGAATGTTATTTTCTTGAAAACGAGTAATTAAAGCTTCATAGTCTTCCCTATGTTTTAATTCTACCCCCACTAAAGCTGGACCATTTTCTTTATTATGTTTCTTAATATACTCAAAGCGAGTAATATCATCTTCCGGTCCTAATCCTTTATCCAGAAACTCTCGTAGTGCTCCTGAACGTTGAGGAAATTCAATGATGAAGTAATGCTTTAATCCTTCATGAATAAGGGATCGTTCTTTCATTTCTTGCATTCTATCAATATCATTATTCCCACCACTTAACGTACATACAACTGTTTTCCCCTTTATTTCATCTCTGTATAGATCAAGTGCCGCAATAGAAAGTGCACCAGCCGGCTCTGCTACAATCGCATTTTTCTTATACAGTTCTAAAATCGTCGTACAAACCTTTCCCTCTGGTACTAAAACTATGTCATCAATTACATCTTTACAAGTTTCAAAAGTTAACTTTCCTACCTTCTTAACAGCTGCACCATCAACGAAACTATCAATCTTATCTAATGCAACATTTTCATTTTGAAGAAAGGCCTCTTTCATAGATGCAGCTCCCATCGGTTCTACACCGATTACCTTTGTAGTAGGACTAACCCCCTTTACATATGTACCAATACCAGATGCTAATCCACCACCGCCAATTGCTGTAAATATATAATCAACTGGTTTCTCCATATCATGCATAATTTCAACAGCGACTGTTCCTTGACCAGCAACGACATACGGATCATCAAACGGATGTACAAATGTCATCCTATTTTCCACACAATAGCGCTGCGCCTCTTGGAAAGAACTATCAAATGTATCACCAACTAATACAATTTCTGCGAAATCACCACCAAAAAATTCAACTTGTGATACTTTTTGCTTAGGTGTCGTTGTTGGCATGAAAATTTTTGACGGAATCTTCAATAAATTACACGTGTAAGCAACTCCTTGTGCATGATTACCAGCACTTGCACAAACAACACCATTTTGTAACTTTTCTTTCGGTAAACTTTGAATTAAATTATACGCACCACGAATTTTGAAAGAACGAATAACTTGTAAATCTTCTCGCTTAACGTATACGTCACATTCATATTTCTCAGATAAAACTGAATCTCGTTGTAACGGTGTTTTAATAACGATATCTTTCATGCAATTATGGGCCATTAAGATATCTTCAATTTTCACTCTCTCCTTTACATTTTGCACCATTCCATATCATCCTTATCTCTTTTTATATTGGCTCAATCAAAATTTGGGATTTTCAGAACTGCACCTGTATTCGCCGATGTTACCATTTGTGCATAACGTCCAAGCCACCCAGTTTTCACTTTTGGTTCTGGTCTTTTCCATTCTTTTTTACGCTTCTCTAATTCCTCATCGCTAACTCTCACTTCTAACAAGCGTTCCTCAACATCAATACATACAATATCTCCTTGTTCAAGAAGTGCAATCGTTCCGCCTGCAGCTGCTTCTGGTGAAACGTGCCCTACTGAAATACCACGTGAAGCACCAGAGAAGCGACCATCAGTTAAAAGTGCAACATCAGCTCCTAATCCCATACCAGCAATTGCTGATGTTGGTGCTAACATTTCCGGCATACCAGGTCCGCCTCTTGGTCCTTCATAGCGAATAACAACTACATCTCCTTTCTTAACTTTCCCAAGCATAATGCCTGCAAGCGCCTCATCTTGTGAATTAAAAATAACGCAAGGTCCTTCAAATCGTTTTACTTCTGTTGCTCCGCTTTTAATAACCGCTCCGTCTTTCGCAAGGTTTCCTTTTAATATACGTAATCCTCCTTCTTCACTATGAGGGTTTTCGAGAGAATGAATCACTTCCTTATCTTGAATCTCTGCATGAGCGATATTTTCTCGTAACGTTTGCCCAGTAGCAGTTATACGATCAAGGTGAAGCACCCCTTCTTTTCGGCTCATCTCTTTCAAAATTGCACTAATCCCGCCTGCTCGATCGATATCTTCCATATGCCAATTAGAAGCTGGACTTACTTTACATAAATGCGGTACACGCCTTGAAACTGCATCAATGCGGTTCATATCGTAATCTAACCCCGCCTCTTGTGCGAGTGCTAACGTGTGTAATACTGTATTCGTTGATCCACCCATCGCCATATCAAGTGCAAACGCATCATCAATTGCTTCTTCTGTTACAATGTCGCGTGGTTTAATATCTCTTTCAATTAAAATTTTTAATTTTTCTGCTGCCTGTTTAATTAACTCCTCACGTCTTGGATCAATCGCTAAAATACTCCCGTTACCAGGAAGAGCTAAGCCTAACACTTCACATAAACAGTTCATAGAGTTCGCTGTAAACATACCGGAACAAGAACCACAAGATGGACAGCCATGATCTTCAATATCCTTTAATTCTTCTTCTGAAATTTTCCCAGATTGGTAGGCTCCTACCCCTTCAAAAACAGAACTTAAATCGACAACTTCCCCTTTAGATGTTTTCCCAGCTGCCATCGGGCCACCTGAAACAAAAACAGTTGGAATGTTTATGCGAAGTGCAGCCATCATCATACCTGGTGTAATTTTGTCACAGTTTGGAATACAAATCATTCCGTCAAACCAGTGTGCATTTACAACCGTTTCTACTGAATCTGCAATGATTTCACGACTCGGAAGCGAATAACGCATACCGATATGGCCCATCGCAATACCGTCATCTACTCCAATTGTATTAAATTCAAATGGAACCATGCCTGCTGCACGCACTGCTTCTTTTACAAGTTTCCCAAACTCATTTAAGTGCTTATGACCTGGAATAATTTCAATAAAAGAATTACAAATTGCTATGAATGGTTTATCAAAATCTTCATCTTTTAAACCAGTTGCTTTTAATAAACTACGATGCGGAGCTTTATCAAAACCTTTTTTAATCATGTCACTTCTCATCTTGTCAAATCCCTTCTTACACATTTTTTCTCTTACTTAATCTATTTTTTAAAATAAAAACTCTCACCTCAGCAATCAACTACTACTTAATAGTAGCTTTGATTGCTGAGGCGAGAGTTTCGCGTTACCACTCAGCTTCCTTACACTTCTCACGAAATATAAGCTTTGTAGGTCCAACCAGACCCCCGTCCTTTTACCGGAGACGATGCCGCCGCCCTCTACTCGGTTTCCCTTTCGCAAGCGATGCTCCGAGGTGATCTTCAATGATTCGATTGTTACTACTCTCACAGCCTTGAAGTAGCTCTCTGAAACGATCATAATCATCTACTTTCCTCTTCTTTGCATATACATAATATAAATTCCGAAAATTCATAATTGACTTTTATTTGTTAAACGTATTATAGGACTTTGTTCTTTTCATTGTCAATATATTTTTTGAAAATTTATTTTTTAATCTCAATTCATATACTAAAAAGTTATTTATTTTTCTCAAAACAAAATTGGAGTGCACTTCTTACACGTACTCATATATTACTTAAGTATGTTTGCTTTTCTACATAAAGAAAAACAACTTAAAACATATAAAAAAATTATGAGGAGATGAGAGAAATATGTTAAAAGGTAAAATAGCATTAGTTACTGGAGCAAGCCGAGGAATTGGACGTGCTATCGCAAAGCGTTTAGCAAACGACGGTGCATTAGTTGCTGTTCATTATGGTAACAGAAAAGAAGATGCTGAAGAAACTGTTCATGAAATTCAATCAAATGGCGGATCAGCTTTTTCTATCGGTGCAAATCTTGAATCTTTACACGGTGTAGAAAACCTATATAATTCTTTAGATACTGAATTGCAAAAGCGAACTGGTGGAACGGAATTTGATATTTTAATAAACAACGCTGGAATTGGACCTGGTGCTTTTATTGAAAAAACAACTGAACAATTTTTTGATAGAATCGTTTCAGTAAATGCAAAAGCACCATTCTTCATCATCCGACAAGCTCTACCGCGTTTACGTGACAATAGCCGGATTGTTAATATCTCATCAGCCGCAACTCGCATTTCTTTACCTGATTTCGTTGCATATAGTATGACGAAAGGTGCAATTAACACAATGACTTTCACGCTAGCAAAACAGCTCGGAGCACGAGGAATAACGGTGAATGCAATACTTCCAGGCTTTATCAAAACAGATATGAACGCGGAACTCTTGAGCGATCCAATGATGAAACAATACGCTACTAACATTTCCACTTTCAATCGATTAGGTGAAGTAGAAGACATTGCCGACACTGCTGCGTTTCTAGCTTCCCCTGATAGTCGCTGGATTACTGGACAATTGATTGATGTGAGCGGTGGGTCTTGTTTATAAAAAACATATATTTTCAAATCTTTTTTATTGCGCAATAAAACAATTTATATAATACTGTATAAAACATATATATTTAGGAGGATTACAGCAATGTCAGAAAAAACATACGAACTCGCAACCTTCGCAGGTGGTTGTTTTTGGTGCATGGTAAAACCATTTGATGAGCTCCCTGGTATCCAAAACGTACTTTCCGGCTATGCAGGTGGTCATGTAGAAAACCCAACATACGAACAAGTAAAGACCGGAACATCTGGACATTTAGAAGTTGTTCAAATTACATTCGACCCTTCTATTTTCCCATATCAAAAATTACTAGATTTGTACTGGCCACAAATCGATCCAACTGATGATGACGGACAGTTTTTCGATCGCGGTCCATCTTACCGAACTGCTATTTTTTATCATAATGAAACGCAAAAAGAGCTTGCAGTAAAATCGAAGCAAACTCTAGCAGAAAGCGGTATGTTTAAAGATCCTATCGTAACTGAAATTCGTCCAGCTGCACCTTTTTATGAGGCAGAGGAATACCACCAACATTTCTATAAAAAGAATCCAGAGAAATATGCTACCGAGCAAAAAGAATCTGGTCGTGAAGATTTTATTAAAGAAAATTGGCAAAAAAAATAATAAAAATGCATCGTGCTTTCTTTTCAAAGCGCGATGCGTTTTTATCTTTGAAAAAAGTACCATACAATTATAAGAACAACCGTTGTTAATGTCCAAAGTACTATCTCGTTTTTCACCTTATTCTTTTTATTACTCATTTCATTCCCTCCTTATAGCTATTAAACATATTCAAGATTTCCTTTGTTTGATTGTCCACTTGATGAATTTGAATAAATCCGTACATATTCTTATAGCAAGACCACCAATTATTCCGATTGCAATCGCGATTAATAACACCTGTCCAAAACTAAGAGAAGTTGTGTACGTTATGTAGAGAACGATACATACAAGTAAAAAATCTGGTAAGAAAGTAAAAACTTTTTAAATATTTCTTCACCTCTCCTATGCTTTAATTGTAAATTATATCTTCTACTGTAGCTTTGAAATAAAGTTTGTTCAAAAATGCCATGTAAACTCTCATTTTATGAAAAAGAATAAGAACCCCTTTTGAAAAAGGATTCTTATTCAGCGGATTTAAGTTTGATCATTTTCTACATATCTTGTTCCATAATTACTCCTGAAATAAAATAATATTACTGGCGATTTGTTGTAAATTAAATATTGTTATTCCTCATCAACAAATATTTAGACTGACAAAATGGTTGTATCGTCCATTCACTTCTCATTGCACGTTCGTAACTTATTAATTTTTCAAATGACTCTAAACTAATGCTGCCATCCTGAAAAAATCTTGTAATTAATAGATTGATGTTCAGATAAATGGACAAAGCGATACAAGCACCACTTAATTGAATAAACTTATTTCTAAAACAATACCCATTAGCTCGTTCAGTGATTCTCTGGCTTGTTGTTATTAAAAACTAATTGCCGGGCAGTCGGATACTGCGCCAGCTACCTACATCGCATTGGCCGTATTCATTATCACCTACCGCTACCACCGTACCGTCAGATTTAAGACCGACGGTATGGGTACAACCCGCCGCTATCGCTACAATATCACGCCAATCACTTACATCACATTGACCATGTTTATTATTACCCACAGCCGTCACCATGCCGTCAGATTTAAGACCAATTGTATGATTACTCCCTGCCGCTATCGCTACAATATCACGCCAATCGCTTACATCGCATTGACCATGTTTATTATTACCCACAGCCGTCACCGTGCCATCCGATTTAAGACCAATGGTACGCCGCCAACCCGCCGCCACTGCTACAATATTATTCCAGTCGTTTACATCGCATTGGTTATGCTTATTCCAACCCACAGCTGCCACAGTACTGTCAGTTGTAAAACCGATTGTATGAGCATTACCTGTGTTCGTCGCCATATGAACATTACCCACCGCGACCGCTTCAATATCACGCCAGCCGCTTACATTGCATTCACCTTCTTTATTTCGCCCCACTGCTACCGCCGTGCCATCCGATTTAAGACCAACGGTATGACTACGACCCGCCGCTATCGTATCTTTAGGCCACCGTTTCACCTTTAACACCTCTTCTTTCGGTGAAATATAATCCATGTTTTACCTCCTTAAAAATAAGCAACTGTATCGAAATAGATATTTTTATCAAACTTTATTTGTAATCTAAATCTACAAAGGAAACCTATTACTACTTCTTCAAAAAATAAAAACCTCCAGTTTAAGTACTAGAGGTCTTCTATTTATTTATTTCTTCAATCTCTCAATAAAATCCTGTAATTTATCAAGCGATTTCATGTTATGGTTACAAGCAACACCATCTTTGCAAATATAATTCCCCTTTTTAACAAACGTTCCTGGGATCTTTCCTTTTATTTCAACTAAAAACATCCCTAATTCTTCATGCCCATGACATAATGAACAAATACTTTTTTTATTTATGCTTTGGAACGTTCCTTGTAGACCAACGAACTTATTATTATTTTTTGCAATTATAAATTTCCTGCTTGTTCCTTTATCAATCCAGCTTAAATAAGACGTTTCTTTCATATTAATTTCTTCCATATCAGGAATTTTTAATTTTTTCGCCTTAGGAAATAGTTTTTTTAACGTTTGTGCTGTAACTTCCTGAAATGGAATTACATACGGATTTAACTTCAGTAAAAATGATTCTGCATCTTCTCTATTTTCAACTGTTAATACCATATCAATTAACTCTTTTTGTTCGGTAGCCAAATTCTCAAAAACATTTAGTACTTTTTCAATAGCAAGAGATTTCAGTGCCGCAATAACCCCTCGATCATTTGCTGTCGCATGTCCATTTGCTAAAATATAAGCTTGTGACTTTATAAAATTATATTGATCACTTCTAATAAAAGCTTCCATCTTTATCACTCCATACAAATTGTTGGTCTAGTTTTATTGTATACAATGATCATGTTTTTTGATATGTAAAAGACGATTTACAAAAGAACTTTACATAACAAAACCGCCTCTAAGTTTCCCATTAGAGGCGGTTTCCTTATTTAGAATACACGATTTTTTTAATCGTTTCTCCGGACAGAAAATACTTTTCAGCAAGTTGATGAATAGCAATTCCACTTTTAAAAGCGTCTTTAATCGCTTTATTTCGTTCATCCAATTGCTTTCTTCCTCCAGATTGTGTACCCCATTTATAATGTTCCGTTTCTTGTTTTGGAATGTAAATTGTTTCACCTTGTACATACTTTTGAATTTCAATAATTAAACTTTCTGGTAAAACAGTCGCAGCTTTTACGTATTTCATTTCTGCTCGCCCCTTATTTTTTATGGTTCATTTCAATAAGGTGCAAAGCCAAATATAAAAAATAATACGAGCTCATTTGGGCGATTGTATATTACTTGTCTACCTCACGCAAAGTATCGCCATTTCCATACTTGGCTTTGCATGAGACGTTGCAGTGTCTGGCAATTGAATTATAATCGCCATATAAACACCTCCTAATATACCTTTTGCATTTTATTATATGACAAATCCTCTCACCTTGCACTTTCCATGCTTTCTCAAAGAAAAAGCACTAGCCTTTCGTTAAAACGATAGACTAGCGCTTTAGATTAAATGATTCCTAATACATTTAGGAATACGATAATAATCGCAATTGGTGCAATATAGCGAAGTAAGAATAACCATAATACGAATAATTTATAGCCTTTATTTTTACTTACACCAAGCTCTTTCATTAATACATCTTTCTTCATTTTC
This sequence comes from Bacillus cereus group sp. BfR-BA-01316, assembly GCF_022664195.1. Lineage (NCBI taxonomy): Bacteria > Bacillati > Bacillota > Bacilli > Caryophanales > Bacillaceae > Bacillus > Bacillus cereus group sp. BfR-BA-01316. The sequence goes on along the minus strand of NZ_JAKUGX010000004.1, from coordinate 182,569 downwards.
AACGGAACAAAGATGGAAACTAATAAAACACCAAGTGGCATTAGTATGTTACTAACCGCATAATCTGCTAAATCAAAAATTGTTTTTCCAAATGGTTTCACATCGCTTAACAAACCGAATGATAATGCTGATGGTACCCCAACAACGAAGATTAATAATCCTACGATTAAGGCCATTTTTTCACGTTTCCCTTTACCTTTTGCAGTTAAAGATGCAACGCTAATTTCTAACATCGAAATTGCTGATGTAATAGTAGCAAAGAAGAATAGTAATAAGAAAACGATGAAGAATAATTTTCCGAACGCCATTTTACTAAAAATAGCTGGCAATACGATAAATAATAGTCCCGGTCCTTGAGATGGTTCCATCCCAAATGCGAACACAACTGGGAAAATTGCAAGTCCTGCAAGTAATGTAATAACAAGCGTCAAAGCTACAATAGAAAATGCTGAACGCGGTAAACTTTCTTCTTTCGGTAAGTATGAGCTATACGTTACCATAACGGCTACACCGACAGATAGCGAGAAGAACGATTGCCCCATTGCATATAAAATAATTTCTGACGTTACGTTTGAGAAATCAGGTTGTAAGAAGAAGCGAACTCCTTCTCCAGCACCGTCTAACGTAAGTGCACGAACAATTAATACAAAGAATAAAACGAATAATGCTGGCATGAAATATTTATTTACTTTTTCAACACCATTTTGTACACCTTTACTTACGATAAAAATAGTAATAAGGATGAATAATAGCTGTGATCCAACTGCTAAATACGGATTGGAAATGATTTCACCAAACATAGCTTCGTATGCCCCATTTCCTTCCCATAGTCTACCTGTAATTGCATTCCATAAATATAATATAATCCAACCTCCTACAACGCTGTAGAAAGAAAGTAATATGAAACATGTTACAATCCCCAACTTACCTAACCACGGCCATAACGTTTTAGGTGCAATTTCTCTGTACGCATCAACGGCCTCTTTTTGTGTACTTCTTCCAATAACGAATTCGGCTAATAATAGCGGTAAACCAATTAATAATGTGAATCCGATGAAAATAAGGAAGAACGCGCCGCCTCCTCCGATGCCGGCCATATACGGGAATTTCCAAATCGCCCCAAGACCAATTGCTGAACCTGCTGCAGCTAATATGAAGCCTAATTTCGATGTCCATTGCTGTGAATTCATTTATTTATCTCCTCTCTTTATCTTTTTTCTGTTTTACAATTCGGTATTTATATTGTTCTATCAATACTCTTTTCTAATACACTCACTTCCTCCCTAATAAAGTGAAACTTTAATCAGTGGGGGGTGTCCATCCCCCACTGATTATTAGCCCTCACCAATCGGGCATTTACGGGCAGTTATCTCCCACCTAACTTCCTCGCATTCGCCAAATTTTGAGGTGTGAGTCTTACTGCCCGTTAATGCGGGATAAAAAAACGCCCCTACGTAAACACGTAGGGACGACAAAAATATCGCGGTACCACCCTAGTTATGAAGATACAACAAAAGTAAGACCTAAATAAAAAACGTCCCTACGCAAATACGTAGGGACGATAAAATATCGCGGTACCACCCTAGTTATGAAGACACAACAAAGTTAAGACCTAAATAAAAAACGTCCCTACGTAAATACGTAGGGACGATATATATCGCGGTACCACCCTAGTTGTGAAAAAAATCTTCACCACTTTATTTGATAACGGTATGCACTACCGTCTTTCATTTCCTCACAATGTAAGATTTATGAAAGATGCTCCAGGACGAACTTCATGAATAATCTATATACTGATTCACACCAACCATCAGCTCTCTGAAATAGGGAGATTTTCACTACTATACCCTTTCATTGCCCAAATATTATTTTCCGAATTGATTACTATCATTTTTATCATACATTAAAAATAGTGTCAACTCATATTTTGAATTTTTATGTATTACATTCTATTTAAAAATTCAAAATATGACTTTTGTATGAATAGTATTAGAACATTTATGGTTTATACTGTATTAACTTCTCTAGCAGGTTTATAGTAGTATACGATGAATGCAAGACAGCACGAGTAGGAGGAAAGGATTTTGTCTACTTCAAAAGTTTTAAAAGGCACTGCTTTATTAAGCGGTGCAACAATGATTTCACGAATTTTAGGTTTTATATACTTTTTCCCCTTTCAATTATTAGTTGGAACACAAGGGGTCGCTTTATATGGCTACGCATACTCTTGGTACGGTATTTTATTAAGCTTTTCAACAGCTGGTATTCCTATTGCCGTCTCCAAATTTGTTGCAAAACATAATGCACTTGGTAATTACAGTACAAGTAAAAAATTATATAACTCTAGCGTAAAATTGATGCTATTTATGGGGTTTTTAGGATTTTTAATTTTATTTATTGGAGCACCATACATATCACAATTTATTATTCGTTCTAAAACACCTGATCCAAAATTTATCGCCGACGTAACACTTACGATGCGAGCATTAAGTTTCGCTCTTATTATCGTACCAGCTATGAGTGTTACACGTGGTTATTTCCAAGGTTTTCAACATATGAAACCAAGTGCTGTTTCTCAAGTCGTAGAACAAATTGCACGTGTCGTTTTCATTTTAGTTGGTAGTTTTATCGTCTCCAAATTATTAGGTGGTTCAGTAGCTTCTTCTGTTGCCGTTGCTACGTTTGGCGCTGTTATCGGGGCACTTGCCAGCGTCTCTATTTTAATGCTGTACTGGAAAAAGTATAACGGATTAAAGCCTCCTGAAGGTGAATTAAAGTCAAGGGCATCCGATATTCCATTAAAAAATATTTATATGGAATTACTTCGATATGCAATCCCAATTGTATTTGTTGGTATTGCAATTCCCCTCTATACGTTAGTAGATCAATATACCGTAGCTGATGTCCTTAGAGCGATGGGAGAGCCGTTAGAAACCGCGAATGCAGTTTTCGCTTATATAACGAACTATGCACAAAAGTTAATTATGATTCCAGCTTCACTTGCAACCGGATTCTCATTAACGATAATTCCAGCTATAACGAAATCATTTACAAGCGGGAAGCTAGATGAATTACAAGGACAAATTTCAAAGATATTTCAAGTATTATTATTCTTCACTATCCCAGCAGCATTCGGTTTAGCTAGTATCGCTTACGATGCATTCCGCATGGTTTATGTAAATCCTGAAATTGCACTTGGTGGATCACAATATTTAATTTCATTTGCACCTTCTGCTGTATTAAGTGCGATTTTCACAGTTTCAGCTGCTATATTACAAGGAATTGATTATCAAAGAAAAACAATGATTGCATTCTCAGTCGGTATTCTCGTTAAAATTGTGGTGAACACACCGCTCTTACATTTATTCGGTGGACATGGTGCTGTACTTGGAACAATTCTTGGATATCTCGTTTCAAATATTATTATGCTGTACTGCATCGTTAAGTTTGCGAAATTCAAAATTGGTGAAACAGCAAAAACAGTATTTCTAATTACGATTTACTCCGCAGCAATGTCTGCTGTTGTAATCGCATTAAGAGCATTTATAAGCTGGATTATTCCTGGACAATCTTATATAGAATCACTGATCATTGTGTTTATATGCGCCGCAGCAGGAGGACTTGTTTATCTTTTATTCGTATTAACGAGTGGACTTGCTTCGCATATTCTCGGTGATAGGATTCAACGATTACCCATACTAGGAAAATTAGTAAAATAAAAAAGGAAGAGATGTAACTCGTTGTTACATCTCTTCCTTTTTTACTTTGCATATTGAATACGTTTTTGTTGTTCAGCAATATTTAATTCTGGAGCATATTGTTCTACTAAATGTAATACCTCTTCGATTAACACTTCTAACTCCTGTACACTATACTCCGGTTCCCCTATCAACGTATTCGCCATACGCTCATATAGATTTTCTGGTTTAATACTCATTCGTTCCACATTATATGGCATCCATTTAAATGCAGGATGATGCACGTACATTCGGTTCATTCCAAACAAGACCCCAAATATATTTCTTTGTACTTCACAAATAACATCATAAAGCATAAGCCAATCTTTTCGTTTCAAAAGAGCCTCTCGATTATGCCAACGATTGCTTAACCAAAGGTTTTCTGAAATCATCCTTTTCGCCAGTTCTTCTGGATATGCTTCAACTCTATCTTTTAGAGCATGTACTTTCACTTCTCCATACAAATTCACACCATCATGAACCGATGATACAATACATTGTTTCTCATAATTTATATCATGCTGCTCTATAACTTCTGAAATAACCTTTTCTACGGTCACTGTTAAAAAATTACTAATCTCTAGTTTAATTCCTTCTTTCGTCAAATATGTTTCCGACCATTCTTCTTCCTCGTAAGGATGATACGACAAAATCGTTCCACCAATATTGTTAATAGGTCCTTGACGATCCTCATCCTCTGGCGGTGCTGACCATAAAATATGTAATTCAATATCAGAATGTTCATCTTCTAACTTTCTTGCTACAGAGCCTGCTAAAATAATAGCTTCGACTTTCGGGTTTTTCCTATAAATTTCCGACATTTCTATCGCTTTCTCTAGTAATCCCATTTCATTTCCCCCTAAAGCTGTAACATCCCTCTCTATTTATATATTTCAATACCACATCTTATAATCCCTTTACAACTTACACCTTTTCAAATCTCACTAATTCATATTTCTACCCAATAACGATGAACAATTTCACCAGTATGAGTAGAAATCACTTCATTTTCTAACACACCTCCAACCTTTTGAACTGTTTTAGCCGAACCAACATTCGCTTTATCACAAGTTATTAACACTTTCTTCAAACCTAACTTTTTCGCCTCAGCTAATGAAAGTTGAAGTTGTTTAGTAGCATATCCTTGGCGACGTTTATTAGGATGCACACTATAACCGATATGACCGCTTTCCAGCAATAATTCTGGATTTAATCGATGTCTAATATTCACAAAACCTATAAGTTCTCCTTTTTCAAAACTTAAAAATTGACTAGATGGTACTCGATTGAGTGGTAAGCTCTCTCCTATTTCTTGTATACTCACTTTTGCAAACCATTCATCAAGAGAATCAAAATTTTGTAAAGAACTACTACCGTGTGGTTGTTCCTCAGCATGTAAAAATGCCTCCCGATACTCCATGATCTCCCCACTATATTTATGTATTGGTTTTAATAGTTTCATTGTGCTTCTCCCCTCTTAATAACCTAAAACAAACACCTTAATAGCTCTATTTCACTATTAAGGTGTTTTCATCACTTTTATTCAAATAGCCCCATACTCAAATAACGTTCCCCTGTATCAGGTGCAATACATAAAACTTTTTTACCAGCACCTAGACGCTTCGCTATCATAATTGCGGCGTAAACAGAAGCTCCTGAAGATGGCCCTACTAGTAATCCTTCTTGCCTTGCTAAGTTCCTCATTGTAGTTAATGCCTCTTCATCCGCAATTTGAATAATTTCGTTATACACTTCTGTATTTAAGTTTTTTGGAATAAAACCAGGACTTGTTCCTACTAGTTTATGAGGGCCTGGAACACCACCAGATAACACTGGTGATCCTTTCGGTTCTACTACTGCAATATATAAGTTTGGTAGTTTTTCTTTTAATGTTTCACCGGTTCCTGTAATTGTCCCACCCGTTCCTGCCGTTGCTACAAATGCATCAAGCTCTCCATCCATTTGTTCATAAATTTCAAGTGCAGTCGTATAACGATGAATATTAGGGTTTGCTGGATTTTCAAATTGCTGTGGAATGAAACTATTTGGAATTTCTTTTTGTAACTCTACCGCCTTCGCAATTGCTCCTGGCATTCTTTGTTCTGCCGGTGTTAAGACCACTTCTGCACCGTATGCTTTCAATAAATTAATACGCTCTTTTGACATATTATCTGGCATAATTAAAATAGCTTTATATCCTTTAGCAGCCGCATTCATCGCTAAACCAATTCCTGTATTTCCACTTGTCGGTTCAATAATTGTATCACCAGGTTTAATGAGACCGTGCTCCTCAGCAATATGAATTAAATTATAAGCAGCACGATCTTTCACACTGCGTGACGGATTAAACATTTCCAGTTTTACATACACATCCGCTGCGTCTTCTGGAATAAATTTAGATAATCGGACGACAGGTGTATCTCCTATTAATTCTGTAACGTTTTCACATAATTTCATAGCGCATCCCCTATTCTATCGTTTTCTTATCATTTGGCAGTAACCATGAAGTAAGCCCAATTAATGGTAAACAACTACATAATAGCATAATAAACTGAAGACTATACATATCAGCCAATTTCCCAAGGACTACAGCACCTAATGCTCCAAGTCCAAACGCAAGGCCGACAATTAAACCAGATACCATTCCAACTTTCCCTGGAACAAGTTCTTGTGCATATACAACGATTACACTAAAACTACTAGAGCTAATAAATCCAATGCATAAAAATAACGGTACAACCCACATAAGAGAAACGTGAGGTAACAATAGTGCTAGCGGCGCTGAACCGAGCATCGAAAAGACAATGATCTTTTTCTTACCGAATCGATCTGCTAACGGACCACCAAAGAAAGTACCTAATACACCAGCAATCATAAAAGCGAAGACGAAATACTGTGCATTTTTTATCGATAAACCGTAATGCTCTATTAAATAAAATTGATAGAAATTCCCAATGCCAGCACCGTACCAAGAACGCACGAATGTTAGAAAAACAAGAAGTATAATAACAAATTTAATGTGCGTACTTACAATCGCATTTTCAGCCTCAAGTGCAGCCCTCTTTTTCCTTCTTACAGCGCCAGTTGCTAATTCGTTTTTATACCAATTTGAAACGAAAATTAACAATACAATCCCTACCGCTGCGAAAGCAGTAAAACCTAGAGAACCAATTTGACCTAGTGGAACGAAAATGAGCGCTGTAAAAATAGGTGCTAGCGAATTCCCTGTATTTCCTCCCACTTGATAAATCGCTTGTGCTAAACCACGTTTGGCACCTGCCGCCATATAAGCAACTCGGGCACCTTCTGGATGAAAGACTGCGGAACCTAATCCAATAAATAAAACAGAAATAATAACAATAAGAAAATTCGGGGCAAACGCGAGCCCAATCATCCCAAGCATGCTCGAAAACATACCGAGTGGTAATAAAAATGGTGACGGCTTCTTATCTGAATACATACCAAAAACCGGTTGCATAATCGATGACGTCATATTTAACGCGAACGCTATCCACCCTACTTGCATGTAGGATAAATTCATCGTTTTTTCCAAAATAGGAAACAACGCTGGCACAACTGCTTGCATCGAATCATTCAAAAAATGTCCGAAACTAATCGCAAATAATATTCGATATATCGTCGGTGTTTCCACTGCACCTTTTTGTGAAACTGCCTGCATATACGAATCTCTCCTTCCTGTATAAAATATATATTTATTACAGTAAGTGTAATAAATTCTGAGTTTTGAAACATTTCTATTCTATACTGGTTTCGTTTCTTTTTCCAGAAATTCAACTTCTAAAAAAATATATTTTTTCTATATGCTTTGTCGGATTTATTTATATGAACTCTCTGTGTTTTCTTTTATACTGGGACAGGACGAAAGGTAGGCTTGCAACTATGAAGAAAAAGACGACCCTAAAGCATATTAGGATCGCCTTTTTTATTAAATAGAAAAACGCTTATACTTCTCGTAATCACTCGTCTTACATTCTAGTGCCATTTTCGTACCTTCGTTTTCATAACTCGTAGATAAAACGTGTGCATGATTGTTGAAATACGAAACTACCTGTCCTTGATCATATGGAATTAACATTTCACACTTCGTATACTCTTTATAAATGTGTGAGCGAACCATTTCTACAAGCTCTTCAATTCCAACATGTTTCTTCGCAGATAGATAAACGCGATCTTCTTGCACTTTCGGAATTTCAACATCTACCATATCTGATTTGTTATATGCATAAATCGTCGGGATATTTTCCACGCCAATTTTCTTTAACGTTTCATTTGTAATATCAATTAATTGCTCATAATTGGGATTTGAGTAATCTACAACGTGAATAAGTAAATCTGCTTCCGCCACTTCCTCTAGCGTTGAACGGAATGCTTTCACAAGATGATGCGGTAGTTTACTTACAAATCCAACTGTATCCGTTAATAAAAATGATTTATTATCTGGCAAATCAATATTTCGTACAGATGTCTCTAACGTCGCAAATAACATATCTTTTTCAAATACTTGTTTCTCTACAGTACCATTAAAAATTTCAAGCATCGTATTCATTATCGTTGATTTACCTGCATTCGTATATCCTACTAATGACACAACTGGAATTTCATTTTTCTTACGTTGTTTACGCTGCGTTTGGCGTTGTGCAACAAGTGCTTCTAATTCTTTATTTAGAGCTGCAATTTGTTCTTCAATTTTACGACGATCTAATTCCAACTTCTTCTCACCGACACCTTTATTTTTCGTGCCAACTCCCCCGCTTTGTCTTCCTAAAGATTCACGAAGACCGATTAAACGAGGCATCATGTACTGAAGATGGGCCACTTCTACTTGTAACTGTGCTTCTTTCGTTTTCGCACGCTGCGCAAAAATATCTAAAATTAAAATGGTACGATCAATTACTTTACAATCTAAATCCTCTTCTAAATTTCGAATTTGTGAAGGAGATAATTCATCATTAAAGATGACCATATTTGCATCTGCTTCTTTCACATACGCTGCTACTTCTTCAATCTTCCCTTTTCCAATATAATGCGACGGATTTACTCGTTGTAAATTTTGCGTCACTTGACCGATTACTTCCACATCACAAGCTTCCGTAAGATTTGCTAACTCTTCCATCGAATATGCAAAATCAGCTTCATTACCTAAATTTACTCCAACTAATATTGCTCTTTGTAATAATTCTTCCATATATTTATTCCTCCATTTCGATTACGCAAAATAAAAAACACAGGTCACTGCCTGTGTTTTCGTAAACGGATAAGGGTTCACCAAAGAAATAGAAGAAAGCAGTGCTTTCGTCCTATAACATGGTCAAAAAGTCCCAAGATAGTATACGTATCCAACAAGTGTTCACCTATACTATCCCATTCTATTTATAAAGGCAAAACAAAAAGAGGGCGTATTCGTCCCTCCCTCTTTTTCACATATAAGCTTAATAAAGGGTTCCTTTAAAATAGGCAGACCAATCCCGTTCACTCTGCACACAGACAGAGCCTTTGAGCGCTATTCAATTATCGGCACAAAGTATTGAGACGTAATCTGATTAAGATCAAAGGAAGCCCCTCCGTTCATTTTAAGTTACATAAAGTGTAGCATAAGTAATTCGCTTTCACAAGATTAAACCACCTATAGAAACAGAAAGAAAATCTTTGTATTTTTACTTTAATCGTCATTTTTTGCGAGTTCTTCTCACAATAAAAATAACAAAAGCAATTATTAATAACACACCTATAGAAATGATAGCAACTTTCCACCAACTTAAACCGTTAGCCATATCCCCTTTTAAATTCACCTTCTTCGATGGAACAGACTCTTTTGCAATATGGCTTAAAGCATTTTTCTCAATCTCTGCCCCATCTAATCTCTTCGTTCTACTGCAGATAGATGTCTCTAACTTTTCTTCTCCTCTGTAAGAAGAAAAGACTAGGTACTCTCCTCCCTTTGCAAAAGGAAATGCACAGCTACTAACACCTGTATATATAATAATTTGCGAAGAACTTGTCCCTTTCCAAATGTTCTTCACTTCAAATAATACTTCAGTTCCAACTCCCTCTTTCCTTCCAATTTCAATTACTTTCCCCTCAAACACCACATCATTTTTTTGAAATGCATCCTCTGGAGATTTTTTAATACAGTCACAAGCATAAGATTTATCTGGAAAAACAATAAGAATAAAGCTACAAATAATGATAACAGGCAACATGTGCAAAATTCTTTTCAAGGAGCTCAACTCCCTTCATTATCAATTTTAGAAGCTTCTCGTATATTATTTTTACGCCACTCGCCAAATTCCTCCATAGTAAATTAAACATTATCGTTTCCATACAATAAAAGTCTTTATCGACATTTTTTATAACCTGGTATTAGTATCAGGTTATAAAAATATGTTAGGAGGTGTTCCTATGAATTCTAAATCTCGTATTACCGAAATTGGTACTTATGTTCCAAATCAAATATTGTCTAATAACGATTTAGAAAAGAAGGAAAATTAAATAATGGAGATACACTTTTACTGTACGGATTTGGCGGTGGACTTACGCATTTAGGGCTTATTGTGGAGTGGAGTTTAAACTGAAATTTTCTTTTATACAACTAACATTACGGTAAATGAAATTATATCAACGATTTTTCGAATATATCTATCACGAATTATAATATATCAACGATTCCAGTTAAACTATTAGTTAATCACAAAAAAGCGACATTCAAAGATTGATTATCTCCCTTTGAACGCCGCTTCTTTTATCTAAATTTTATTTACCTATCCGAGACCTTATCACAACAGGAATTAGCAATAATGCTAACACTCCTCCCGCTAATGATAATGCGGCATAACTGGAATTAGCTACTACCATTCCTGACATCGCTCCACCTGAAGCTCCGGCTAACGCAATAAAAACATCTATTTTCCCTTGCGTTTTAGCACGTGTAGAAGGAGTTGTGGAATCAACAATTTGTGCTGTACCACTAATCAATCCGAGATTCCATCCTAATCCAAGTAAAGAAAGAGCAACAATTAATAATATTAAAGAATCACTCGGTGCTACCGCAGCTATTACACCCGCTGCTAGTAAAATCACCCCACCAGCTATACTCATCGTAGTTCGGCCAATTTTATCAATTAACATTCCCGTAACGAGAGATGGAAGATACATTGCACCTACATGAAAACCAATCACAAGGCCTACTGCACTTAAACCATGACCGTGGTGTCCCATATGAATTGGAGTCATCGTCATAATCGCAACCATCACTATTTGAGTAAGTATCATAACGATTGCTCCAACAGTAACACCACGCTTATTTTCTATCATTTCTTCTGTTACTGGTTGCCCTTTATATGTATGTTCTTGTTTATATGTTTCTATTATGTTAGCAATAATTAACGGATCTGGACGAAGCATAACAAAAAGGACAAGACCCGCAAGTATAAATGCTGCTGCTGATAATATGAACGGACCTGCAAGGTTAGGAACTCCAATTGAATGGGCAAAATCTCCCATTACGCCTACTAAATTCGGCCCCGCTACCGCACCAAAAGTCGTCATAACCATAGTAATACTAACAGCAGTTGCTCGCTGCTTCTTATCTGCTAAATCGGTACCAGCATAACGAGCTTGTAGATTCGTAGCTGTACCCGCACCATAAACGAGCAAAGAAATAAGTAAAATCATAATACTATTTGTTACAGCTGCTATTACTACTCCAATAGCCCCAAGTCCACCTACTATAAATCCTGTTGCAAGTCCTACTCGGCGTCCATATCGTTGCGAAAGCTTTCCTACTATGAAAGCTGCTACCGCAGATCCCAATGTAAACATAGCAGCCGGCAATCCTGCAAATGCATCTGTTCCAAGCATTTGCTGCGCAAGAAGTGCACCTACTGTAATTCCAGCAGCTAATCCCGCTCCACCAAACATTTGTGAGATGCTTACGATTACTAATGTTCGTTTATATAACTTTTGTTGGTCTTCTCGTGTATACATATGATTACTTATTGAAGCATCTGCTGTATCTATCATTTCCTCACCCTCTCTATAAAACTAATATCTCTTGTTAATGTACTATAGAACAACAAAATCCCCAAATTTAAAATGCTGCAATTTATTTATCCATGTAAAGAACCCCACGGTTTATGTTTCGCCCATTACCGAGGAGTTCCCAAAATAACTATACTAATTTTTTGACAGCCAACGTTCCATCACTAGAACACAATTCATATTTAGCCTATTTCCCTTACAATTCCTCTACCACTCTTTTCCCCTCTTCTCTTACTTAAAGCTTTCCCTTCCCAAAAGAACAAACTTACTAAAGCACAAATTAAAATAACTGGAACACTTGCTTTATATAAATCTGTAAAACTCATAGCCATCTTATTTTGGGCATACTGACTTACATCTTTTGAAAATGCGAGTACTTCTTTCTTTATACTTTCCTCTTCCTTTTCAACTTCTTTTGTTACTTGATTCGTAATTTCTTCTCTTTTTATATCTCTATATTCTACTGGAACGCCACTTAATACTTTATCCACTTTTTGGTGAATTAGTTCGGCTTTTTTCTCTTTACTTAACCCCACCAATGTTTCATTTTGTTTCTTTTCCACATGTGCTTCTATACTTTGTTTCTCTATTTTTTCTTTTGTTACTTGTAATATCTCAGCTTGCTGAGCACTATCCACATGAATATTACGCACTTTTTCTTCTGCATAACGATATACATTCTCTTTATTTACAGATAAGTTGTGTGTTAAGTTAGATACAAATATCGCTACTGCTAATACAATACCTACTTGACGTAACATCGATACGACAGTTTGAGAAGCAGTTAATAATTCCCCTTCAAACGAAGATGCACTTAAAACTGTAATTGGCCCCACTACTAAACCATATCCAACACCTAATATCATACATGGAATAATAACTTCTATATTTGTTGAATTAACGTCAATCATTTGCAACCAATAGTAGGATAGGCCCATAACAAGAAACCCTGACAAAATAATAGTTACTTTTCCAAGTTTTTTAATTAAAGTTGCTGCAACAGGTGAGATGAAAAATATCATCGCTGAAATAGGTGTCACTAGAAAAGCAGCTTCAATTTCCGTTCGGTGCTGTATTTTTGTCAAAAAAGTTGGAAGCAATACAGTAACGCCAATTAAAAATAAATTACTTAATATAACAGCGATAGACGCTCCGACAAACATTCGATCTTTAAATAAATTTAAATTCACCATTGGATTATGAATCTTTCGTTCCACTAAAACAAATAGAATAAGAGAAATAGTGCTAATTACATAACAAGACAAAGCAATATTACTTTGCCATCCCCATGTATTACCTTTTACTAGTATGAGAGTAAAAGAGAAAATCGCTGAACTACTTAATATGAGCCCAATCCAATCAATTTTTGAGATAATGCGTTCTTCATTTTTTATTTGTAGCATGATACTGCATAAAATGATCCCAATAATACAAATTGGAACATTGACGAAGAACACCCATCTCCATCCTAAATTTTGCGTAATAATCCCGCCTATTACTGGACCAATTGCAGCTGACAACCCCTGTGTTACTCCTAAAATGCCAAGTGCAACATGCCTCTTTGCTAATGGCATAGCTGATACACCTATTACCATACTCGTTGGAAATAAAATTGCAGCACCAATACTTTGTATAAAACGAGAAAAAATAAGAAAATCGCCTGTATTAGCAAAAGCACAAAGCACTGATCCACCACCAAAAATAATTAAACCGAGAATATACACCTTTGCTTTCCCAAAAATATCAGCTATCCGTCCTAGCGGGATTGCGAGTACTGCAATCGTCATTGTATAAACATTTAATACCCAAGACATCTTCTCTAATGAAGTATTTACACTCGATTGTATTGCTGGTAAAGCTATATTCATAATCGTTGTATCAATCATACAAAGAAAAATACCTAAGCACATTAAAAAGACAATCTTAATACCCTTCGACTGCTCCATGTTAATCTACCCCTTTATTTATTGTGAACGTGTTTTTCATTCTTCTGTTTTATTGTTTTCTTTCGCTTCTAATTGCTGTAACTTCCTCTTCAACATCTCTACTTGTGCACTATATGATGCAATACCTACATCGAGTGAAATTTCTTCAACGAAAGTAATACCTTCTCTCCATTTTTCATATTTCAAACGAAGATCCGCAATGTACGCTTCTTTCCTTTCAATTTCGTCTTCAATCCATTTTTTTATCGCCTTATCATCACTATAATTACCAAAATACATCCTCATTAAAAAATCTGAACGTAAAACGTCTTTCTCTACATCCGTTTGCATGTATTGATAAAACTCTTCACGCCCTTCATCTGTAATAAAGTACATTTTCTTATTCGGTTTCCCTTCTTGCATGACAATTTCTTTTTTAATTTTCCCCTCCTTTTCCAATTGTCGTAACGTTGGATAAATCATTCCAAAGCTTCCATCAAAAAAGTAAGTAAATACATCCTCAAACACAATTTTAATATCATAACCAGACAATTCTTTTTCCATTAATAAACCTAAAACAACATCTCTTCCCTTCAAAATAAGACCCCCACATAGTATATAATCAATAATCATATTAACGTTGTTAATATGATTATTGATTATATACCTTATTCTGCAAATTGTAAAATGTTTCCAAATAAAAAACCATCCTATAATTCGGTTTCCCAAAGTTACAGCATGGTTCTTCTTTATATTTCATATATAAACTTTGTACTATTTTATAACTACATCTTGATTAGTTTCAACGTCCTCTGTCTTACCTTCTTTTATTTCATAATAATACGAAGGTAATTCTATATTATGCTCTAAGAAATAGTCCTCAATTAATGTAATAATTACTTTCAATGTTTTCAAACGAGCGTACAATTTATCATTACTCGCAATAATATTCCATTTAGCATTCGGCTTATCTGTTTCTTCAAACATGTCTTCCATTGCTTCGACATACTCATCCCATTTTTCACGATTACGCCAGTCTTCATCTGTAATTTTCCATCTTTTAAGAGGATTGTTCTCTCTTTCTTTAAATCGTTTCAACTGTTCTTCTTTACTAATGTGATAGAAAAACTTTCCTATTATGTAATGATCATCTGTTAATAGCTTCTCGAAATCATTAATTTCACCATATGCCCTCGTCCACTCTTCTTTTGTGGCGAACCCTTCAACACGTTCAACTAATACACGACCATACCATGAACGGTCGAATATAGTAATTTGCCCATATTGAGGAAGTTTCCGCCAAAAACGTTGTAAATAATGATACCGTTTTTCATGAGGAGCAGGCGCTCCGATTGGATTTACTTGGAATCCACGCGGATCAAGATGTTCAGTTACTCGCTTAATCGCTCCGCCTTTACCTGCTGCATCCCAACCTTCCATAACAAGCATAACAGCTATTTTCTCTTCTTTTAAAATTTGCTGTAGTGCTAATAAACGCATTTGATATTTTTCGAGTTTCTTATTGTACTTAGATTTCGAATCAATTCTTTTCGTTAAATCTACTTTAGCAAGATGCTCTTTTTCCATAAAACAAATCCCCCTTATTATATGACAATGTTATTTCAACATATTTATTGGAATTTTTTTCATATTCACATTCCTTTTGATTAATACTCGTACCTCTCCACCTGTATCTATCCTTTGTAAGTTGGACTCTTCTTTATATTGATAAATTAATCCTCCTGATATGCTTTTTAGTATCCATTAGCAAGCACTTATTATTAATCACAAAACAAGGAAACTATGCCGAAAAATCTCTACACAGTTTCCTTGTTTTGTTTTTATATGCGTGTGGCATACTTAGGAAGATTAATAACGAAAAAATAGGGGCTCTATCGAGTTACTTATACTACAAACGAATGACAGGCGGAATACCTCCTTCTGGTAAAAAGTAAGCAAACACTGTAAATCCAATAATTAATATTGAAAATAATGTTATTCCAATTCCACCTGGTAGTGTTAGAAAAATAGTATTCGATCTTCTCTTCATAGAGAAAACAATCGAGTATATTCCTAGAAGAAGACTTATTATAGCAATAGCCACATAAACCACTACCGCATACCATGGATTGAGCTCCAATAATACACCAGAAATAAATATATACAAAAATAACAGTTGTAAAAAAATGCCAATTCCCATATTTACTAGTTCTTTCAATATACCTTCCCCCTAAACTGTATGGTATATTATCTTAAAAAGAGAAGATAATAACAAATAAATCCATTAAAGAATGGGAGCTCTCAAAAATGAAACGAAAAATAATAACTCTCTTTACGCTTATATGTTTAGCACTACCAATGCAAGCTAGTGCCTACACATTTCAATCACTACCAATTGCGTCAAAGTCTAAACAGTGGTATATCGAAATTGACAAATCTCATAACTCAAACAAGCAAGCAGTGCAGCCAAAACAAGGTGTATATGATACGTATAGTTTATTCGTAAAAAACATCGGTAATGATGTATCAAATGTATCGGTGGAAATACTTGATAACACACCTACATCTAAAGCAACTTTTAGTCCTACTACATTAAATAACAACGTTTCAAAAAGTCATACAAGCTTTGACTACATGGTATTCCCATTAGACTTTAATAGCCATAATTTTAAAGTTGTCATTACTTGGGAAGAAAAGAATTTCTCTTACAACGGTCATCCAGTAAATGAGGGTAAAAAAATGAAGCAAACATTTGTGTTTAATGAAGAGTAAGTCCTAATTTGATTAGGGCTTACTCTTTATTTACAAAACCCGATTGAATTGCTTCTGTCACTTCTTTTGCAATATCTATTTTTGTAGCGTCTACACAAATTTTTTTGTCCCAAACATGTACGGAAGGCTCTTCATTAGACAAATGCTTAATTAAGATGAATCGATTATATGTCATTTTATTTTCTATAGGAGTAGCAATATACACCGTAAAATTCTTTGCTTCAAATACCTTTTCTTCCAAAACGTATTTACATCTCAACTCTGCTACTACTAAATCGTTTAGGTTTTCTATAGTCATATACCATATCCCCCTTTTAGCCTACATAATCAATCGAACCGCCGAATACTTGGTACAGACAATGCCATTCCAATTGTTATGAGTACTAAAATAGCTAGCATTATAATTGTTATCTTTCCACCTATTACAGTAGCTAACCAGCCTACAACCACATACCCTAATGGTAATAAAGCAAATGAGCCTAACATATCAAGGCTTGCCACTCTTCCAAAAGCTTCTTCTGGTACAAGCTCTTGTAAACTTGTTTCCCAAATGAGCCCAAATATCATAATACCGAATCCTTCAATTGCCATTAATCCAATTAAGGCGGGTGCCCAAGAAACGAAAGGCATAATTAATAACGCCATTCCACTAATTAAAACACCACCATACGCAAGTAATCCTCTCTTATGCCACTGCTGCTTCCCACCAAAAATTAGTGCAGCAATTACAGCTCCACCACCAGAACAAGCCATTCCCAAGCCATACACGTAAGCTTCAAAATGATGATGAACATTAAACAACCACGGAATTAATACAACTATAATGCCAGCATAACAAATATTAACGAAAGAAAAGACTAGAATTGTAATCCATAACCATGGATGACTTTTGAGAACGAGGAAACCTTCTAGAAAATCCTTTTTATAATTCACATTATTTTTTTCTAGTTTCTGTACTTTATTAAACTTTATTTCTTTTAAAAATAATAAACAAAAAAATGATAGCAAATATGTTACTGCATCCAATCCAAATCCTATTCCAGCCGATGCAACTGAAACGATTAATCCTCCCAGGGCTGGTCCAATTAGTCGTATACCTTGATTACTCATTTGCGTTAATGCGTTAGCTGCATTTCGAATTTCTGGTACAAATACTTTCGCTCTTACAGCTGAATACGCCGGCTGAAATATACCTTCCATAAGTCCATATAATGCAACGAGTACATATAATAGCGTAATCGTTAACAAATCCATAAATATAAGTGTTGCAAGTAATAGCATTAATATGCAGCGGATTATATCTGTAAATAACATTAATTTCACCCGGTCAATCCGATCCACGACTAATCCAGCAAACGGGAACGCAAGAATATTAGGAAGCATGTACATTGCCATAGTCATTCCCATTACAACTGTTGAGCCCGTTAATGAATAAACAACGATAGGAAGAATGACCATCGTTATTGAACTGCCTAAAGTTGAAAGTAATTGTCCGATCCATAAAAACTTAAAGTGTGGTGAAACTTTAACTGGTAATAATAATTTCCCTACATAACCTAACTTTTTCTCTGTTTGTATTTCTCCTTGCATAGCTCTCTCCTCTTTTCAAATTAAGTTAATACCCGAAATTAAATACAGAAAATTCAAACTCCAATAACTTAAATTATATATGAAACAATTAAATTATTGGTAAAAATATCAAAATATAAAAGAGAAAATCATAATGAGTCTATAAATATTACGTGTTGAATATAAATAAAAAAGGTGTTTTCATTTATGAAAACACCTTTTTTATTTATAATTTTAAGTTCTTCTTCAATGTCCAATATTTTTCTGGAGCATTTTCAAGTGAGAATTCTACCCATCCATTTGGATCTTCACGATATACATTTACTTTTTTACCATTTTCTAATTTTCCAACTTCATTTTGTGTAACATTTGGTACACTCTTAATTGGATTGTTAAACGGGAATGGAACTTGATAGTAAGATCCTACCGATTGAACGGTAGCTGTTGCATCTTTTGCATAATCTTTATACGGAATTGCTTCGCCTAATGCATTTACATTTAATGTATTAGGGTTTTTCGGTAATCGTTTTACATTTTGATAATCTTTCTTATTGAAAGGCTTAATACGCTCCATAATATTAGCAATTTTCCCAGCCCATTCTTTATCGGTTGCATACTTAACATTCATATCAGGTAATGTGTAACCATTGAAATGAGCAGCACCTTCTTCTAAGTAGTTCTTTCTTACATAATCAGCATTGTACGAAATACTTTGCCCGTAAGACGGTAAATATTTTGCATTTGCAAATGGATCCCAATCAAATGCCTTTAGCCCAAATAGATTGTGTTTACGATATGCAATTTCTGATTTCCCGTACCCAGATTCTAAGATAGCATGAGCTGCTAAATATAAAGCATTCACACCATACTCATTTTGTGCTTTAATAAAATCTTGTCCAGTCCCGACAAGTGGGCTGTCTGAATGATACTTTCCAATGAAATTATCAATCTCTTGCGCTGTTATATTAGATGGTAATGTTACATCTAAATTAATATACGATGCCATAGCGTTATATAAAAATTGTGCATATTCTTCACGTGTTACAATACCAGATGGATTAAATGCACCTGCTCCGTTACCTGCCGCAATGCCGTTAGATTCTAATGCACTGATTGCATTATTCGCCCAATGCTTGCTCGGTACGTCATTAAACGTATGTTGAGCCTTTACTTTCAATTTAAAAGCATTTTGTATAATTACTGCCATTTCAGCACGAGTTAAAAATTCTTTCGGTCTAAATGTTCCTTTACCATCCCCTACAAAAATCCCCATATCTGTTAAAGCTAAAATTTCATTTGGAAACATCGTTGTCTCTGCAGAAATATCAGAATATGGATTTGTATATTCACTCTTTAACTCTGGTTTAAGTACACGATACATTAATGCAGCTACTTGCTCACGAGTTACAACATCACCAAACCCAAACTTACCGTTATCATATCCAGCAATAATTTCTTTTGACGTTAAATTAGTAATTGCTTCAAATGACCAATGATCTTTCGGAACGTCCGGAAAATCCTTTTTAGCTGCAAATGCAGCTGCTGGAGCCATCACTACTTGAAGTGCGACTGTCGCTGCTAAAACATTAGAAATAACTTTTTTCATATTTTTTTAACACGTTATGTATATGCCTGTCCCGTGTTAACTTGCCTCCCTTTATACTAAACTTTTCCCTATTAAACTAACAAACTCTTAATTAAATTAATTAGTCAACAGTAAAAGTATACGTGATAAAAATGAACTAATCTACCATTATTTTATTTATAATCAGCATAATACGATATATCTTTTTATTTCGATACAAAATTATATAAACTCATATAAAAAGCCCATCTCTATATAAACGATGTGCTTAGCAAACAATGTTTTTTATTTAGCTAAACGATACTTTGAAACATTGAAACCTTTCCACTCATAATAATCTAAAATACCAGCATAAACTGCCTCTGCAGCAATTTGTCTTCCTGATTCAGTAGCTAATTTGCCATTATCTATATTATTATCTATAAAGGCAAGCTCTGTTAAAACTGCTGGTACTGTATTTTTATCTACTACATAAAATGAAGGACTTTCTTTTATATCTCTATCTTTTGTATGTAGTGCTTCTACTACTCGTTTTTGAATTTTTTGTGCTAATACTTTGCTATCCTTTTCAAGCTGTGTCTCTTCCCCAGACTTTGATTTTTTATAATAATATGTTTCCGTTCCGTGACCATCATGATTTTTAGAAGAGTTTGCATGAATGCTTACAAATATATCTCCATTGTTCTCTTGACCAAATTTCACTCGATTCACAAGAGATTCATCCTTATTACTTCCTGGATTTCCATTCTCTTCACGTGTTAACAAAGCTTTTAAAGGTGTATTTTTTTCTAGCAATTGCTGTAATCTTAAAGATGTATCAAATACAATTTCACTTTCCTTTACACCTTGCCCTGGATTCCCTGGATCAAATCCTCCATGACCAGGATCAATAATAACTACCTTTTCCACTAATGGATTTCCAACTTGAATTGAATCAGCCTTTGCAATAAATTGAGCTGCTTCTGCTTTAGTTAGAGTTTTTTCAGGCTCCCATTTGCCACCAGTACCAACAGAAATCCCCAGTTCAACTAGGATGTTAGCTTTTGCTTTCCCCCAGCTTTTTTCTAAATCACTGAATTTAGTTGCTGGAGTACCGTTTACTTTAGAATCTAATTTGTAAGCTTCTACAAGTAGAGATGCCATTGAAACGCGGTCGATTTTTCCGTCTGGATCGAATGTGCCGTTATCTTTACCTTTAACAACGCCAGCTTTTTCTACAGCTGCGATGATTGGAGTAGCCCAGTGTTTTTGAGCATCAGCGTAAGATGGTTTAGCATTTGAATCGATTGGTAAGTTTAAAATTTTAGCAATCATTGTAGCTGCTTCTGCACGCGTGATTTCTTTTCCAGGCTCGAACATTCCTGTATCATTACCTTTAATTGCACCTTTCTCTACTAAATAGTAAATAGAATCTTCTGCCCAGTGCTTCGCTGGGACATCTGGAAATGTTTTTGTTTGTGCGAGACTGCTAGATGAATAAGATAATATACTAGCTGCTAATACTCCTGCTGCGATTATTCTATTTTTCATAGAATATATTCCCCTCTCAATTACAAATAATTTTATATAACAGAATAATTATAGTTCTGAAAATTAGTAATAGTCAATCGTGATTTGTATATTTTTGTATTATTATTGTATTTTTTGGAACAAAAAACTATAGTTAAATTATTAAATACTTATTTTATAAGAGGGAGAGTTTCGTATGAGTACGAATT
The DNA here is from genome assembly GCF_022664195.1 of Bacillus cereus group sp. BfR-BA-01316. Lineage (NCBI taxonomy): Bacteria > Bacillati > Bacillota > Bacilli > Caryophanales > Bacillaceae > Bacillus > Bacillus cereus group sp. BfR-BA-01316. The sequence goes on along the minus strand of NZ_JAKUGX010000004.1, from coordinate 161,205 downwards.
GGAAAAATATCGAACACCGTATTTATACAATGTGCATGATTCAACGTAATAACGAAGTATTACTAATTCAGCGCCCTGATCATCTAGGATTCCCTGGTTACATCGCTCCTGGCGGCAAAGTAGATTTTCCAGAAAGTATCGTTCAAGCTGCTATACGAGAAGTGAAAGAAGAAACTGGATTACTTGTTTCCAATTTAATTTTTAAAGGATTAGATGAATACGTAAATCCCAGGGGAAATGTTCGTTATATGGTATTCAATTATTGGACAAATTCATTTGAAGGTAACCTTCTTCTCCAGCCTCCAGAAGGAGAATTGGTGTGGGTTCCAATTGACTCCGCGTTACATCTTCCTATGCAAAACTGGTTTAAAGAAAGGTTCCCCTTATTTTTTGAAAAAAGCACTTTCGAAATCCAACGTGTTTGGGATCAAGACTTAGATAAACAAGTTGCTATGACAATTACCCATACGTAAGAAAAGCTTGGAATCTCTCCAAGCCTTTCTTACTTCTCCTCTATTTTCTTAATCTCATAATCAATTTCTAAAAACTTGACTCCGAATATCCACATTCTATGGTTAGCTGTTAACATTTGATCCGTTCCCTCTTTAATGATAAAAGTCTCTGCTAATGGTAAGCGTATTGTAAAGAAGCGAGTATGTAAGTATATCCCTTCATCTCCCTTACCACTATTTCTTCGCTTACTAGTAATAATTAAGCGGTTAGCTTCATTGTACAATTTCAAAATACCAGTCATATTTGCATATGGTAAAGGCAATGCGATATTCATATATGTCTCGTTCTTATATGTATGCCTTGAATATAGAGCTACAAAAATTGTATCTCCTACTTCATTTTTTCGCAGCCAGGCTCTTACGTTATCCCTTCCATCTCTTTCATCTTTTATCCCAATAATAGAGCCTTGCATCGCTTCCCACTTACCGCCCATCCCTAAATGAATTTGGGCTACACACTTACTCATTTTTTCATAAAAAAATGCAAATGGACGGAACCAACGTGACCAGTTAATATTCGCTTGCAACTGATAATCGCTCGTATTCTCATAAAAATAAATAATACTTAAAGGGAGCTTCACTTCATCAAATGTGTCACTATGAAAATCATTCATTTTATCAACTAGACCACTGTATTCCTTGCCATCTACTAAATTTCTACTATGTAAAAATGCCTCACCAATCGACACATTTCCTCTTAATTGACTCATTGGTTTCCCGTAATATTTATAATTCGGAACACTCTTTTCAATCATCCAGCCAACAAATGCTGGTAACGCTACTCCAATTCCATTTACAACACCGTGAATCCAAACCATTTGTGCAATTGTAATCGTCATTACTTGTTTGAAATTTCCGTATGAATATATGAGTGAAAACATTATTGTTACCATAAGTGTGCTAGAAGAAAGAACTAAAAGTACCTTCGCACTCATAGCATTGAATTTCGTTCTCCACACGTAAACTCCATATCCGTAAATGGCACATAAATATATGAACACTGCAAAAAATTCAAATACCCTCGAGTATGTAATTCCTATTGCAACTGTCATTGGAGAAATGACGATAATAAACATTATGGAGTCATAGAGTTTACTTCTCTTTTCTCTTTTCCTTCCAAGCAAACCAGCTGATAACGGCAATAGAAATGCCGAGTAATGAAAGTGTGCCGCTGTGAGCAAAACAATGTCAGAACTAAAGTGCATAATTGAAAGTTTTGCTACAGAAGCAAAAAACCAAAAACCACCTAGGAACAAATAAATAAACGCACTATCTATAGCTGCTTCTTCTAAAGGCTTCCATCCTCTTTCTAGCAATCTACTTATACCAAATAATGCAAGAATCCCAGTATACATAAACCAAAGAAGAGCAAAGACAAAATGATTTGTTACGAAAGCTAGCACCGCACTAACTGCTGCGATTGGATATAAAAACGATACAAATTTATAAAATAATAAATACGATCCATTCCTCGTTTCTTTGTCAATAATGCAAAATGACATTGGTATAAATAACAAAATAGATAATAATATAATTGCTTCAACAGGATTTACATTAGACCACTCAAACATAAGAAAAGTCGTATAGCAAGCAAGGCCAAATATTATATTTTTCATCTCGTTTATTTCCTTTCCACAAATGTTCCCTTATATGAAAATAATGAACCAATTAACGGATTTCGTACTTGTACATGAATCCGAAAACATTGTAGTGCATCATCATAGCTTTCAACAATTTTTGCCTCTCCGTATAAAAATTTAGGTAACGGTATTTTTCTTCCAAACATATAAAACCATTGCTTCTTTGAAGAAATATGCATTCCACCTTTTTCATCAATATAAAAATTCAATGTAGAAACGAGTAAATGTGGTTCACCAAAATAATCAACAATTTCATTTTCTTCTTCATCCAGCTTCATAACAGCGTTAAAATACCTTTTCTTATTATGAAAATAAAAAGTACGATTCCACCTTACAAATTCTTTCCCATGTGCATCTCGCTCAGCGGTATTATGTATCACAAACGGAACTTTTTCCCCACGCTCAGAGAAAAACATACGGAACTTCGATGCAATTTTTAAAATCAATTTAACGAAAAAAGATCCTCCGTAAATTTCATCCATCTCCCCTTCCCCAATAAAACTATTTTCCTTTGTAATCGCATATCGCTTCTGTAATTTTGGATGAAGTTTTTTATAGGATTCACCTAATAATTTTTCATAAATATTAACCATATCCTTATCCCTTTCTCGTCCTCTTGCAATTTTTTGCACTTGGTAAATTAGTGCTATTTATATAACCGACAATCGATAACCCTATTAGAAGAAAATTTAATGTAATCGGATTAAACGGTTGCATAAAACTTGTGATATTCGTAAGTCCTGCCACTATAGTTAAGCCTATTAACATAACAATATGCACTATAAACAACTTTCGTTTTTGAAGTGGCAATAGCCACATAACACCCCATATTATTTCTAAAAATCCAACTAGTTTAAGTATAAAAATACTACTTTCATTCGATCCAATTAACTCAAAAAGCATCTTCACTTCCTCTGGATGAGTAAAAATCACTTTCGGTACAATTCCTTGATATAACCATACGAAAGCAAATAAAAAGCAAATGAGCCAATAGGTCATCGTTCTTCTAATTAACATACTAGGATGAAGTCCCTTTTCTAACCATAATTTTAAAGCATCAAAACTCCATGCTGTCGCCCAACCTAATAAAGGCCGAAAAACATATGAATCTATCACATTCCCTATACGACCAAACCTTGTATCATAATCATATTGCGTTTCAAAATGAATATGTTCTCCATTCGGTGTATACTTCCAATAACCTCGTCCTATTTGTATAAGTGATAGCTTATTGTCTGTCCAAAATTTCAAAGAAGAAATGCGTTCCCCAGTGTCTTTTCTTATTTCACCTATCGATTCCCCTTCTCCGGCTATTTCAAGTCCAAATCCGATCTTTGTTTTATATAAAAACTTCTGTGGTTCTCCTTCTTTTTTCTCCAAATACGAAATTTCAGTAAAACGAACATCCCACTCTGTATGTATATCAGGCTCTTGTGTATATGCCCATAGTTTCTCCATTGTTGTGTTCATCTCTGTTGCTACATAAATAGGCTTTTTCTTCCCCATCCTTCCACCTCCCATGCGCTATATTTTCAATGTACATGCAATGAATTGATTTTGCTACATTTTTCACAAACTAATCTAAATAAAAGATAGAATTTTAAAAATATATACAAAACACTTGATTCCCTGAAAAATTTAAATTATTATAAAACAAATGTTACCAACAACTTCATAAATTATACACTCTCGCCTAAAACGTGAGATAGAGGTTGCAACGCTTATAAGTATTCTAAAGGAGACACAGAGATGTCTATGATCTTAGAGGAAAGGAAGTGTTGCCGAAATTGATAAATTTCTCTGTATTTATCAATTGGGGCTGTTTTCGAATAGAAACAGAACTGTCATATGTACAGACGTGTACGTATGAAGAGCTATCTACAAAAAAGAGATATCATTTTTATGATATTCCTTTTTTGGCGGTTTTTTTATTAGCTCCGTTTTCTGTTTCCCTTTTCCTGTAACAGCACCATCCTCACTTATTTGAGATGGTGTTTTTTATTTTTCTCTCTGGTAACTACAGGAATATTGGGATTTGTATATGTCCTAACCTATTCTTAAAAATGGACGAAAGAAGGAATTCGTAATGGAAACGATTGTACAAAAATTTGGCGGTACTTCTGTCGGAAGCGTCGAGCGCATTCAACATGTAGCAAATTTAATTATTGAAGAATATGAACGAGGACATAGTATTGTCTCTGTCGTTTCAGCAATGGGAAAAAGTACGGATAAACTTGTAGCACTTGCTAACGCTATTACTGAAAATCCAAGTAAACGTGAAATGGATATGCTCCTATCTACAGGAGAACAAGTAACCATTTCATTATTAACAATGACACTACAATCAAAAGGTTATAACGCAATTTCATTAACAGGATGGCAAGCTGGTATTACGACAGAATCTGTACATAGTAGTGCACGGATTACTGACATTAACACCAATCGTATTCAGTCTTATCTTACTGAAGGCACAATTGTTATCGTAGCTGGATTCCAAGGCATAAGTATAGAAAGTGAAATTACAACGCTTGGCCGCGGTGGCTCTGATACGACTGCTGTCGCATTAGCTGCGGCACTAAAAGCAAAAAAATGTGATATTTATACGGATGTGACTGGCGTATATACGACTGATCCACGAGTTGTACAAGATGCTTATAAATTAGATACAATTTCTTATGACGAAATGTTAGAGCTTGCCAATCTCGGTGCTGGCGTATTACACCCACGCGCTGTTGAATTTGCTAAAAATCATAATGTAGTTTTAGAAGTACGATCAAGCATGGAACAAGAAAACGGAACAATTGTAAAAGGAGAATGTAACATGGAACAACAATCAATCGTTAAAGGTATTGCATTTGAGGATAACATTACACGCGTCACAATTAAAGGATTAGAGCAAGGTGCACTTTCAACAGTTTTCTCTACATTAGCAGCAGCACATATTAATGTAGATATTATTATTCAAAGTATTACAAATGAAGGAACTGTTCATCTTTCCTTCTCTATCCATTCTAATGACTTACGAGAAACACTAGAAGTATTGGAACAGAATCAAGAAGCACTTCACTATGAATCTGTAGAGTATGAAAATCATTTAGCAAAAGTATCAATTGTAGGATCTGGTATGGTATCTAATCCAGGTGTTGCAGCGAATATGTTCACTACTTTAAAAGAAGAAGATATTCATATTAAAATGGTAAGTACATCAGAAATTAAAGTATCTGTCGTTATTGACCGCCTTCATTTAGTAACGGGTGTTGAAGCACTTCATCAATCATTTATGGCGAAAATTGAACCTTTAGTGCAAATGGGCTAATTTTATATTTATTATTCAGCAGTAAAGCTCACAAAAAATTTTACTAATCTATTTCTTTCCTATTTAAATAGAAAAAAGCTGTTCACATAGATTTCAATACTCTATGCAGACAGCTTTTTATTATGATTTCTATTCAACATTCTAGATAGAAGAATTAATTTGCTCACTATAGGCTTTTCCTAGGAAATATAACAGACTCTTCTCACTTTTTTCATATATATCCTTTCGCTCTTTCCCTTGAATTCCTTCATAATCGATAAAAGAAACTATTAATACAACTCACTGTAAACCACTCGTTTACACAACAAAAAAGGGAGGGTAGCTCTATTCCTGAGCTACTCTCCCTCATATTTCTATTAAAACAGATGAATGTTTTCTTTCTTGCAAGCTTCACGTAAATCGTCAGGCCATACAGAGGATTGAACTTCACCGATATGCGCTTTACGTAAGAAGTACATACACATTCTTGATTGGCCGATACCACCACCAATTGTTAATGGTAGTACGTCTTCTAAAATTCCTTTATGGAAATCATATTCACGTTTGAAATCGTCACCAGTTTTCGTTAACTGTTCGTCAAGTGATTTACTGTCAACACGAATTCCCATTGATGATAATTCGAATGAAGCTTGTAGTACTGGGTGCCAGAATAAAATGTCACCGTTTAATTTCCAATCGTCATAATCAGCTGCGCGCCCATCGTGTTTTTCACCTGAACGAAGTGCATCACCAATTCCCATAATAAAGACTGCACCGTGTTCTTTTGCAATTGCATGTTCACGATCTTTCGGTGTTAACTCTGGATATTTGTCTTCTAGTTCTTGGGAAGTAATGAAAACTACATCTTCTGGTAAATACTTTCCAAGAAACGGATATTTCTCAAACAAGTGATCTTCTAAATCTTTGAATATTCCATAAATTGTTCGTACTGTTTCTTGTAGGTAATCGACAGTACGCCATTCTTTTTGAACGATTTTTTCCCAATCCCATTGGTCAACGTAAATGGAATGTGTTGCATCAAGTTCTTCGTCACGACGAATCGCGTTCATGTTTGTATATAAACCTTCACCAGCTTCATATCCGTATTCATGTAATGCGGACCTTTTCCACTTCGCTAGTGAATGAACAATTTCTAATTCTTCTCCTGAATGTAACATATCAAATTCAATTGGACGTTCCACACCGTTTAAGTGATCGTTTAGTCCTGATTTTTTCGTTACGAATAATGGTGCAGATACGCGGAATAGTTCAAGGCGTTTCGCTAATTGATCCTCGAAAAATGTTTTAACTTCCTTAATTGCGATTTGAGTCTCTCTTACTGTCATTAATGATTGATACATGGTGGTTTCCCCCTAAAATGTTTGGATGTTGTGGAAAGAAGCCAACAAAAAAAGCCCTTCTTCCCCAAAAAACTGGGACGAAAGGCTTTGGTTCCGCGGTACCACCCAAATTAGCAACAGAGGTTGCTCACTTATACAGTACGGAGATTAAAAATCTCGATACTGTTCTTCTTGTAACGGCGAAGTTCCCGGCTAAGTCTACTTTCCTATAAAGGATTTCGGTTAGCGACTCCAGGAGGTTCTTCATAATAGGCTTCGTATCAGGCTCACACCGTCCCTGACTCGCTTTAACTACATCCTACTACTACTCGTCCTTTCATAGTCGTTTGTTATCACATCTCTGAAACATTTTATTAATGATTATTCTATACAAAAAAATGAGAAAGTCAACAAAAAAAATAAAATATTTTTCAATTCTTTATTTTACGCCTTTACGGACTGTTCATAATATAACATCTTTACTTTCTTTGTCTCTTCAATCCAAAAAACATTTCACTAACTGAAACTAACATATACACAACCAGTAATGTGATCGTTCGAAAAATAGAATCCGCAGTATTTCTTATTATTTTCATTTTATTTGTAATTCCTTTCAGTTTACTCGCCATTTCATGATATACTATAGCATTCAAGCAGTTTGTTTTTACTTAAAACAAACATAGTCATTTATCGAGAGTATTTTTCTAAAACATTGGCTATTATCAAATAAGATTTTTTATATAACGGAGTGATCATATGAGTAAAACGAAAGCGAAACCGAAAAAAGGTGTAGGACAAGGTACAGGAAGTAAGGGATGGAACCGTTGGCAATCTAGTGCAAAGAAAAAGAAAGCTGCAAAACCATACAAAAGTAAAGGCACAAAGAAGTAATCTAAAAAGCATTTGATTTCTTTACTTTGTACAAAACAAAATATAATTATTACAACAAAAAAGCTATGCTCTCATAAATTTGAAAGCATAGCTTTTTCCATATTAAATCATAAGAATATCTCGAATTTCTTCCTCAGTTATAGAGGATAATTTCTCTTCTCCTGGCTCAATTACTTCAGCAATTAAATTTTTCTTAGTTTCTTGTAGTTCATGCATTTTTTCTTCAATTGTTCCGTGGGCTACTAACTTAATAACTTGCACTGTATTTTTTTGTCCCATTCGATACGCTCTATCCGCTGCTTGTCGTTCAACAGCTGGATTCCACCATAAGTCGTACAATATAACTGTATCTGCACCCGTTAAATTTAACCCTGTGCCACCAGCCTTTAAAGAAATCAGGAATAACTCCCCTTCTCCTTCGTTAAACCGATTGCATAGCTCTACACGTTCTTGCGAAGGTGTACTCCCATCTAAATAAAAGTATGGAACTGCTTGACGATTTAATTCACGTCCGATTATCGAAAGCATCTTCGTAAATTGAGAAAATATAAGAATTCTCTTCCCTGTACTTCTGCATTCCTCCAAAATTTCTAGAAGTTGTTCAAATTTAGCTGAACTTCCTTTGTAATCATCAACAAACAAAGCAGGGTGACAACAAATTTGCCTTAGCCTCGTTAAACCAGCTAAAACCCGAATTTTATTTTTACGTAACGTATCTTTATCCAAATGTTTTAATGTTTCTTCTCTTAACTTCGCTAAGTAAGCCGCATAAAGCTTCTTCTGATCTGGTAATAACTCTGATGATTGTAAGTGTTCAATTTTTTCTGGTAGCTCCTGTAATACATCTTCCTTTAACCTTCTTAACACGAAAGGTTTTACCCGCTTCGCAATATCTTCACGCCTTAAATCACCGAACTCTTTTCTTCCTGGTAATAATTCCGGGAAGACGACATGAAAAATCGACCATAGTTCTTCTAATGAATTCTCTACAGGTGTTCCCGTTAATCCAAAACGGTACTCCGCTTGAATCGTTTTTACTGCCTTCGCAGTTTGCGTTGTATGATTTTTAAATGCTTGTGCTTCATCAAGAAATAATGTATGAAAAGGCTGTGCATACAATCTTATATCTCGTCTAAGTAAAGGATATGACGTAATCACTACATCAAATTTCGTTACATCTTTTAAAAATTTCCGGCGCTCTACTTGGTTTCCATCTGCAATAACCGCTCTTATATGTGGTGCGAATTTTTTCAACTCGCTAAGCCAGTTATACACGAGGGAAGACGGAGAAACAACTAATACAGGCAGTTTCTTCTCTCTAATTTCAGGCAAAACAGAATCTATAAAAGCAATGCTTTGCAGCGTTTTCCCAAGTCCCATATCATCTGCTAAAATACCACCAAAACGGTAATAAGCGAGTGTTTTCATCCACCCGAATCCATATACTTGATACTCTCTCATAACAGCATTTACAGTATTTGGCACAGCAAACTTTAATCTTTTCGGATTTTGAATGTTTTCTACTAACTCTTGAACAGACGCATCTAAACTTAAAACATTTCCTTCGTTAAGTCCGTTCATCCATTTCACACTCCGAATAAGCGGAACATTCACTTCTTCCCCATGTAAAAATTCTTTCCGAATACCCGATTCTTTTACAAACTGATTAATTTCATTAAACTCTTTGCTCTCCAGTGATAGTAAAGAACCGTTCGCTAATCGGTAATATTTACGTTTCTCTTCAAGAGCCACTAATACACCTTTAATTTCCGCTTCCGGTATTCCTTTTATATCAAAGCGAAATGACAACCAGTCTATTCTTTCTTTTCTTCTCACTCTAATAAGAGGAGCTGTATCCCCTTTATGAATTCGTAATTTGATTGCTGTCGTCGCATAAATATCAACTAAACCTTTTAACGTTGGAACGACGTGATATAAAAAATTGTACTCAGCTTCTTCATTATGTATAAAGTAACCGCCTTCCGTTTTCGCAAAGGCACTTTCAGTCATAATGTCTAAAATCTCTTTTTCCTTTTTCTCATCACGATTAAAAACAGACGGCTGTCCATCCTCTTCTAGCGGATTAATTACGACGTTTCCATAGTGAAATTCAAGACCTGCTAACAAACGATTTTTCACTCGATCTAAATACAACTTCGCTTTTAGCGAAAGCGTTTCAACACGATCTGATATAACTTCATCAATGCGTACAGTTCCGAGTTTCATTAACCCTGGTACAACTTTCGCTACGAAATGCTCCATCTTATTTTCTGGAATATAAAACTGATTGCTATTTGAACGATTCATCATCTTTTGTAGTTCAATAAGTCGCATACAATCTTCAATAGGTAGATGATATAATTTCCCATCGTAAAGAGCGTTGTTATACATATTCATAACTTGTACACGCTTTAGACCGTCTATATGAAGTGTAAACCCGCCATTATTCCCTTTCGTAAATTCAAAATGTAATGGCAATAAACCTTTTGAAACTTCCAGACCATGAAACAGCTGTTCATTTTGTTTCAGCTGCACATACTCAATTTTAGAAAGTAAAGAAAGCATATCACTCCATGAAGCTGGCGGTATTAATATCATACTTTCATCTTGTTTTGCATGTACTTCTAGCGCATCCTCATACATTTTTTCATTATGATAAATTTTAATAAACTGCTGAATAATCGCATCAGTTTCTTGTTTAAAACTATGTACATCTGGTGTATATGTAAATTCGTTGGAACAATGAAAAGACTCCCTTTTCTCCACTTTAGAAAGAAATTCTCTAATATGATTTATGAAATATGTTTTCGCCAGTTTCAATTGAATTCCAAGAAGAGCCCCACCATTTTTCGTAGCTACTGGTGTACATATAAACTCAACATAAAGTATTTCACGTGTATCAAAACGGTGTTGCTTACTTTTAGGTCTCAGTGGTTTCTCCGTAAATAACTGAAACATACCACTTGTTAAGTGTTCATTTTCGCTCATGTTTCCGCTACTAATAGGTAACATTCCACCGGTTTGCTGATTATAATTTATTTGTATAAGTACTGCTGCAACATGTTGACAGTACGTTTGAAAAGACGCTAACGAAGGACAACTACATCTCGCAACAACATTACCTTTTTTAGCTTTTTCTACTGTAACATAAAAATCTTCATTCCCTTTTACCGTAGCCTCACAAATTTCTTTATTTTCATCATAATGATTCACGATTACTTTATTTGCTTTATAATAAGCTTCGCCTCTTTTATATGAGGTTTCTCCGCATACTTCTTTAATAATTGATTTATTTAATGTAAAACTCATTGTTTTGACACTTCCTTAATGTAAAACCATTTCTCTTACTTAACATTTTACATGCTATAGGCAAAAATATAAAATGTAGATTTAACAAAAAAAGATGATTACTTATAAGCATCTCAGACTGTAGACAAATAGGGTTTCAGCGTGGAGATGTGTGTGCCAAATTTTGAGGTGGGAGTCTTACTGCCCATAAATAGCGAGATAACGTAGGTAATTTATATATTTACGTTGGTACCTTTATACAAAACTGCTATTGCGGTTGCTATAAGGATCATTCCCATAAAAGCGGGTGCGGCATGACCAAGTGATACATAAATTTGTCCTCCAATGATAGGACCAAGCATTCTTGCTAAGGCCTGAATAGATTGGCTACCTCCTTGAATCCTTCCTTGTTCACTAGAATCGACAGACTTTGAGAGCATCCCATTGAATGAAGGTCCAAAGATTGAATCACCAAAACCAAATATAAACATTCCAGCAATAAGAAACGGATAAAATGAGAACAAAGCCGATGCTGCAATAAGACTGTAACCTATAATCTCCGAAACCATTCCGAGAATTGCTATCTGTTTATCAGTAAGTTTTGTCAAAAGTTTTGGCATTATGAAACCTTGTGAAATGATATCTTGGAAGCCCATAATTGAAAACATAAGTCCGATTAACGCAGGCTTCCAACTGAAAGTATCCATTGTAAATTGTGAAAAAATTGCCTGTAAAGATCCGTTTGGTATCCAAAGTAAAAACGCTGAGACAAGTAGCCATTTTAAATTTTTCATGGAAAGTATGTTTGCAAGCTGTGTAAATGGATTCAATCTTACAAAGGTAATCTCTTTCAGTCTATTATTTTTGTCAAGGCTCTCAGGCATATATAAGATTCCATAAACAACATTTAATAAAGTTATTATTGCTCCAAAATACATAGGTACAGAATAACCAAACTTGGCAAGGTATCCGCCTATAGTTGGTCCAATGACAGTGCCTACACCTACAACCGCGCTTACCCATCCAAAGTATTTCGTTCTCTGTTCTGGAGGAATGATGTCTGCAAAATATGCAAAAATAGTACTTATGCTTCCGCCTGTTATACCTTCTATTATGCGCCCAGCAAATAGTACCCATAGAGCTCCTCCTATGCCAAAAACTAAGTAACCGATTGCAGAACCGAAAAGGCATACTAAGAGTAATGGACGACGACCATATTTATCGCTCAAAGCTCCAAGTACGGGGGCCGCAAAAAATACGCAAACTGCATAAACAGAGGTTAGCAGCGTAACAACTATAGCTTGTTCTCCCGAATTACTTGTATAAGGCTGCACTAAGAATGGAACGACAGGTATTATAATACTGAAGCCTATTCCGCAAAGAAACACAGAGATAAGTCCGAATATTAAAGCGTGTTTATCTATGGTTTGTTCCGTACTATGTTCATCATGTGATCTAAATTTGGACATTTAAATTCTCTCCCCAAAAGTTATTATTTTGTTTCCTTATCAACAAAACAATAACTCTTTTTTGTTTTCTTGGCAACAAAATTACAACAGTAAAAAGGCAGTCCATTCTTGGACTGCCTTTAGTGTCATTTTCATTATTCAAATTTATTACGACTTAATATGTACACCTTGTTTCTTTATTTCTGCATCCAAATGCCTACTATACTTTTCCACGAAGTTAAGTATACTATCAAATTCTTCCTCATTCACCTGCTCAAACACGGCTTTATCCCGCTCTTGAAACTCGTTGTGCAGGTCCTCATGGATTTTATAAATTACTTTCCCTTGTTCAGTAAGCCTAAAATAGATTTCTTTCTTGTTATCCGACTTCTGATAGCTTTTGATAAGGCCTTTTTTTATGAGCTTCTTAGTTATTCTACTTATTGCACCGCGAGTCATATAAAAGGACTCCGCAAGTTTTGTCACGTTGGAATCTACATTTTTTTCAATGTATTCGATGCAATGTACTTCAGAAGAATTATAACCCTTAAGACTCTCTTCCATCTTATCCTTATTAAGCCAAACTATCTTGTTATATAAGTCCCTGAAACCCACTATGACTTGTTCTTCTTTGTTCATGGCCTGTCCTCCTACCCGTTGGTGCATTAACAATATTATATTTATTTTTTGTTTCTATTCCAACAATATTAAAATAATTATTTTAGTAATTGAACTATACGTGAAAAAAGAGAACCAAAGGCGTTTAAACACCGCGTAACTAAACGCCAAGCCGGGCAAGTGTATTGACACTTGAACAAGACTTTGTCTACAGTCTGAGATACTTACTTATACGCACCCTTTTTCACTCTATCTCCATCAACCGTTTCGCTTCAAAATACAACACTTGAATAAACTTTTTCGTGTTAATCCGTGTATGGCCTGAAGCCGCGACTTCTTCCTTTGTCATTTCTGTCATCCGTTTTCTAACTACAGTGAAATCAAAAAATTTCGGAGCATAGCTTTCAAATTTCGGATTTGAAAAGTCCGTTAATCCTAAGGAAGCTAAATGATTTAACGATTGATAAATTGCTCTACGTACCCTTTGCTCAGATGCTTTTTTCTCTTTATCAATATCCGTATCTAAAGCTATAGCCCCTAATTTCCTTATCGTAATATGATGGAAAATATCTTTTAGCGCAGGAAATCCAAATTCAAACGTTTGCTCTTTTTCTTGGCCATATAAATATTCCAACATACTAAGTAAGTCTTTACTTCCATTCTCTCCCGCAATACCAAGTTCTGATAATAAATAGCGTCCTGAATCCGCTATTTTTTTCCCTTCTTGCATTGGCTCATTTCGAACTTGCGGCTGTTCCCACTTGAAAACGTTATTCAATGATTTTTGAATATCATGTATAGAGCGCTCTAAACGAATACGTTCCATTACTTTTCTTACAACAGATACAACCTCAATTTTATTTAATGGTTTTGTAATATAATATTCCACTCCAAGTGTATACGCCTCACCAATAAGCTGTTTCGATTCAACTTGAGAAATCATAATAATTTTCCCTGTAAAAGAGGACGCAATATGGCGAACTGTTTCAATCCCGTCTCGCATCGGCATTAATAAATCAATAAATAATATATCTACTTTTTTAAAATTTAGTTGATCTGCTTCAATAAAAGCTCCATCTTCCGATTCTCCAATTACTTCCCCAAGATCACCATCTTCAATAATTTGCGAAAGCATAGAGCGGAAAACTTCATCATCATCTACGATATAATAAAACAACTTTATTCCCCTTCCCGCTTTAAACTGCACTCCGGTAAACAAACTACAAACTTACACCCTCTGCCAATTTCTCGGTCTTCTAATCTTACTTCTCCTCCGAGTTCTGTTACCATTTCGTTTATGTAAGAAAGTCCAATTCCTGTTGATGGTGTTCCCGTTTGATCATACTTCGAAGTAAATCCAGGTTTAAATACTAATTTCTTATATTTTTGTACAATACCAGGTCCATCATCAATTACTTCAAAGAATATATGTTTTTCAATTTTATATAGCTTAATAATAATAACACCATTATCCTCAATTGCTTCAACTGCATTTGCAACTAAGTTGTTGAAAATTGATAAGACTGTATACACATGATATTCTGCATGTTCACCTTCTATATGCTTTAAAAAACGTATATCTTTTTCCAACATGTCAGCGTACTTCTCATTTATTCTCACAATCATTTCCGCAAGCTCATGACCTTCTACATACTCAGCCACATTTTTATCTAATAACAATTTAGATAATCCTGCAAAAATTCTTTGATTATCCTTTTTTATTTCATGCACTTCTCCCGCTATTTTCAATGCTGTTTTACTATAATTTTCTATACTACTCGAATCATCGTTCGCTTGTAAATTACGATATAATTGATACGCTTCTTGTGTAATTAACTCCGCATTTTGCAGCGTTTTTTTCAAATGAACTGATTCCACATATAAATTAGAAAGGTGCATCAACATTTTTTCATTTTCTTTTCGCACTTGTGATTCTTTTAATTTCGTTTCATACAAATTCATCATATTTAAAAAACCAAGCGCAAAGAAACTACGAAAAATAGCAATAATGATCAGTTTATTCACTTCAGAAACTGTTATCGTTGTACCAAGTACTAACATATGATAAAACGCAAGTTCTGACATACTTGCGATAATTTCAATTGTAATACCGAGGCACCCTATAATAATTGGCTTCTGATGGAATTTGTTCACCCTACAAAGCGAAAAAAGACTTCCATAAATAAAATAATAAAAGAACACAGGATAGCGCAAATAAAATGATTCTGTCATATGAAATGACCCTTGCAATACCCAATCAAGACATACGCGGAATAAGACTACAGATATACCGACAAGAATACCTGCAGCTGCTGCTGGTATTTTTCTTAAAAATAATAACAAAAAGAAGAAAAGCGGTGTCCCGAAGCTAACACGAAACGTATCGTTGAAAGGATGAAAATTCAGCTCTCCAGCAATCGGAACAACAATCATTAAAATAATTAAAAGAGATATGTCTTTCTTCCATAATTGATTCCAATTCAAAGCTGCCACTTCCTATGTATTTTTTCAAAAATGTACAAGTAAAGCCCGCTTATTATAATAAACGGGCTTTTTTTTCTATATTCTAACCTTTTCTACCGCTTTTATTTGACGATACTCAGGCTTCCACATTGCTTCTTTCACTGCAATCTTAATATCGTTATCACTTAAGTTTTCTCTAGCAACACCTTCTGCAACTGCAACTTTCGCTACTTCAATTGCAACCATTTCAGAGATATTACGTAATTCTTCAACTTCTGGTAAGATAGGTGCACCCGGCTGACTTGTATCTACCATACTTGCAACCGCTTCTGCTGCTGCCGCAAACATGCCATCTGTCATTACGCTTGCACGCACAACAATTGTACCAAGACCTAGCCCTGGGAAAATAAGTGCGTTATTTGATTGCCCGATAACATACGTTACACCATTGTATGTAACTGGATCAAACGGACTTCCTGTTGCAACTAACGCTCTTCCTTCTGTCCACTCGATTAAATCTACTGGCTTCGCTTCAGCAAGTGGCGTCGGATTCGACATTGGTAATATAATTGGTCTTTCTACGTGAGAAGCCATCTCTTTAATAATCTCTTCTTTAAATGCGCCAGCAACAGTTGATGTACCGATTAAAATTGTCGGTTTTACATGTTTCACAACTTCAGCAAGTCCGATCACATCATTTTGTTTCCACTCACTTACTTCAGCTTCTTTTCTTGCATATGGCATTTGGAAATCAAGAAGATCTTCCATATTATCTGTAATTAACCCGTTACGGTCAATACACCAGAAACGCTCATGTGCTTCTTGCTCTGATAATCCCACGCGAACCAGCGCATCTCTTACTTGATCTGCGATACCGATTCCCGCCGTACCAGCACCAAACACAACTACTCGGTGTTCATTTAAAGGTACACCAGAAGCTTTCACTGCCGATAATACTGCAGCAAGTGAAACTGCACCTGTACCTTGAATGTCATCATTAAACGTACATACGTCATGACGGTATTTGTCTAAAATTTTTCGTGCATTACGAGAACTGAAATCCTCCCAATGTAAAAGTGCTTTCGGGAACTTATTGCCTACAGCTTGTACAAATGTATCAATAAATTCATCATAAGCTTCACCAGTTACACGTGGATGGCGATTTCCAATATAAAACGGATTGTTTAATAGATCCTCACGGTTTGTACCTACATCTAAAATTACAGGTAATACGCGACTAGGATCGATTCCAACTGCGGCCGTATAAACAGCTAGCTTTCCAATCGCAATGTTAATACCACCAACACCCCAGTCACCAATTCCTAATATACCTTCTCCATCTGTTACAACGACTAAGTCAATATTTTCAGCTGTTGCACCGATATTTGTGAATGCTTCTTCAATACCCGAAGGATCGTTAACTGATAAATAAACACCACGTGGTTTACGATATTCATGGCTATATCTTTGAATTGCTACACCAACAGTAGGTGTATATACGACTGGTAACATTTCACGTAAATGCTCTGTTAAAATACGATAAAATAATACTTCATTTCGATCATGTAACGCTGTTAAGTATACATTCTTCAATAAATCATCCGGCTGAGAACAAAATTGCTCATACGCTCTACGCGCTTGTTCATCTAGCGTTAAAACTGCTGGCGGTAATAACCCTTTTAAACCTAATTCTTCTCTTTCTTCTTGCGTGAAAGCTACCCCTTTATTTAAAAGTGGTGTTGATAATACTTCTACTCCTCTTAATGTTGTTTCTAATGCACCATTAGAAGCCACTGTAAACTTACTCATAACATCCCTACCTCTATTCATATATAGCATTTCTATATTGTAAACAAAAAAGAGGGGATTGTCCCCCCTCTTCTTTTAATTTTTCTTTAAAAGAGTTGCTCCTGCAATCCCTGGATGTGTCATTTCAAATGGATCTAGAATTAACTCTAAGTCTTCTTGAGATAATACACCATTTTTCACACATAGTTCTCGAACGGATTGACCTGTTGCAATTGCTTCTTTTGCAACACGAGCTGCTGCTTCATAACCGATATGAGGGTTCACGGCTGTAATAATTCCTACACTCTTCTCAACATACTCTTTTAAGCGATCTTCATTCGCTTCAATTCCTTTTAAGCAATTATCTGTAAAGGCACGGAAACCATTATTCATAATGCTAATAGATTGAAGTAAGTTGAAAACAAGTACTGGTTCCATAACATTTAATTCTAATTGTCCTGCTTCTGAAGCAAGGCAAATTGTATGGTCGTTACCAATTACTTGGAACGCAATTTGGTTAATAACTTCTGGCATAACAGGGTTTACTTTCCCCGGCATAATAGATGAACCTGGTTGACGAGCTGGTAGCATAATTTCCGCTAATCCAACGCGTGGACCTGATGCCATTAGACGAAGGTCGTTCGCAATTTTAGACATATTCATCATACATACTTTAAGTGCTGCAGATACTTCAGTGTACGCATCCGTATTTTGGGTTGCATCTACTAAATCTTCTGCACCAACAAGTGGTAGTTCACTAATTGTAGCTAAATGTTTTACAACTGCTTCAATATATTCTGGATCTGCATTTAAGCCTGTACCTACTGCAGTTGCTCCCATGTTTACTTCATATAAATGTTGACGTGATTGCTGAATTCGTTTCATATCACGCTCAAGTACGCGAGAGTACGCTTTGAATTCTTGTCCAAGACGAATTGGCACAGCATCTTGTAAATGTGTACGACCCATTTTAATAACATGATCGAACTGTTCTGCTTTTAATTCAAATACATCATGCATATAACCCATCGTTTGTAATAAACCTTCTAATGCATTTAATGTTGCAATATGAATCGCTGTTGGGAATGCATCATTAGTTGATTGTGCCATATTAACATGACTGTTTGGACTAATATAATGATAGTCTCCCTTTTCCATTCCTAATAATTCAAGAGCGCGATTGGCAATGACTTCATTTGCGTTCATATTCATTGAAGTACCTGCACCGCCCTGAATTGGATCAACGATGAAATGATCATGCCATTTCCCATCAAGGATTTCTTGTGATGCTTCTGCGATAGCACCACCCTTTTTCAATTCCAATCTTCCTACATCTGTATTAGCAAGTGCTGCTGCTTTTTTTACAATTGCGAATGCTTTAATTAAGCCTTCATGAATTTTATACCCTGTAATTGGGAAGTTTTCTACTGCACGCATTGTCTGTACGCCATAGTACGCATAATTTGGCACTTCTTTTTCACCTAAAAAATCTTTTTCAATTCGTACTCCATTTTTAACTTCAGTTAATGTTGCCATGATTCTTCACTCCTTAACGATTTCTTATGCTGCTTTTGTTTGTTTGACTGTTTCTACATATTGTTTTGCTTTCTCATCATCGAATTCGCCTTCCCACTTCGACATAACAATGGCAGCTAATGCATTCCCTAATACATTGACAGCTGAGCGAATCATATCTAAAATGCGGTCAATTCCCGCAATCAATGCGATGCCTTCTAGCGGTAATCCCATTGATCCTAACGTTGCTAATACAACAACGAATGATGCACCCGGAACTCCCGCCATACCTTTGGATGTTAACATGAGAACGAATAATAGCGTTATTTGCTCCGTCAGTGACATGTGTATACCGTACATTTGTGCAACAAACAATGCCGCTAACGCTTGATAAATAGCTGATCCAGTCAAGTTAAATGTATAACCTGTCGGAATTACGAAAGAGGCAACTGCCTTTGGACAACCGAACTCTTCCATCTTTCTCATTATATTAGGTAAAACAGCTTCTGAACTTGCTGTCGTAAATGAAAGAATAAGTTCTTCTTTTAAAATTTTTATTAATGTAAAAATGTTTACTCCGACCATTCGTGCATTAATACCTAATACAATCACAACGAATAGTATAACAGTTACATATACAGCTAGCACTAGTTTTCCTAAAGGAAGTAGTGTGCCTACACCAAATTTTGCAACCGTAACAGCAATTAATGCGAATACACCAAATGGTGCAAATTTCATAACTTGATTTGTGACCCAAAACATCGCTTCGAGCACACCTTCAAAAAAGTTGAAGACAGGCTTTCCTTTTTCTCCAATTGCCGCAACTCCTAAACCGAATAGTACTGAGAAGAATATAATCGGTAATAAGTCACCTTGTGCGATAGATTCAAATATGTTTTTCGGTACAATATGAACAATCGTTTCAGCAAAACCTTTCTTCTCTGTTGCATCTGCTGTTTGTTTATAAGAAGAAATATCACTTTGCTGCAAATTATTCATATCAACGCCAGTACCTGGCTGGAATATATTCGCCGCAAGTAATCCCATTAAAATAGCAATCGTCGTAATAATTTCGAAATAAAGAATTGTCTTACCGCCCAGTTTCCCAAGCTTTTTCATATCACCTACACCAGCTACCGCAACAATTAATGCTGAAATAACAATCGGTACTACAATCATCTTAATTAAATGAATAAATATATCCCCAACTGGTGTGATATAAGAAATCGCCGTTTTATTACCATAAAAGATTGCCCCTACTACAACCCCTAAAACAAGTGCGACAAAAATTTGTGTTGCCAATCCGAATTTTTTCATTTATGTTCATCCCCTTCATGCGAACGCTTTCATTTCGTATTTATAAAAGCTTACTCACAAATGATATAAGCAAACCTACAAAATCATACAAAAACCTACAAGTTTGTCACAAAAAATTCGAATTTTTTTCTTATAATATTCATTGACACTTTTTATAAAAAAGAAATAAAATAACCTTGATAAAACATCAGATTATTTCGTATAATCTAAAAGATATACGTATTCAAAATAAATGGGGATGAAAAGGAGTGGATGTTATGAAAAATCACGTGAAGAAGTTCATCATATCTATTTCTTTTCTATTTCATTTTCTTACGAAGGAACAAAGGCATTCGCCTTTGTTCCTTTTTTATTGCAATCTATATAGGGGGAATTGTTATGAAGCCATATAAACGTGTCTTAATTAAATTAAGCGGCGGAGCACTTGCCGACCAATCGGGCAATAGCTTTAACTCCAAACGATTAGAACATATTGCAAATGAAATTTTATCGATTGTTGATTTAGGTATCGAGGTCTCCATCGTCATTGGCGGTGGCAATATTTTCAGAGGTCATCTAGCTGAGGAATGGGGAATTGATCGTGTAGAAGCTGATAATATCGGTACGTTAGGTACGATTATTAACAGCTTAATGCTTCGCGGCGTTCTAACAAGTAAAACAAATAAAGAAGTACGCGTAATGACTTCTATCCCTTTTAATGCGGTAGCTGAACCTTATATTCGCCTACGCGCAGTACATCATTTAGATAGCGGTTATGTTGTCATATTCGGTGGTGGTAACGGGCAACCATTCGTTACGACAGATTATCCAAGTGTACAGAGAGCAATTGAAATGAATAGTGACGCCATATTAGTCGCAAAACAAGGAGTAGATGGTGTCTTTACAAGTGATCCAAAACATAATAAATCAGCAAAAATGTATAGAAAACTGAACTATAATGATGTTGTTAGGCAAAACATTCAAGTAATGGATCAAGCGGCTTTATTGCTTGCTCGGGATTACAATTTACCGGCACACGTCTTTAACTTTGATGAGCCTGGAGTGATGAAGAAAATATGTTTAGGGGAGCATGTAGGGACGTTGATTAATGATGATGTTACTATGCTTGTGCATGAACAATAACTATTTCCTCTCAAAAAGGGTGTCTTTATAGACACCCTTTTTGATATTAATCATCACAAATAAAAATCAACCATTCCCGCTACTTTCTCCTTACAACGCTCCCAAAAAGATAACTTCTCAAAAAACTCTTTTGTCATCTCTTTCGAATCATGAAAATCTTGCGCTAACGCCTCATTTACTTGCGCTACGATCGGCCCACCATGAATATAAAAATTCATTTCATCATTTATATAGAAGCTACGTGCAGTAAAGTTTGTTGTACCGATAACAGTTAATTCATTATCAATCAGCATTAACTTTCCATGAAACATCCCTTTTTTATAACCGTATACCGTAATCCCGTTATTAACAGCTTGACGGATGTAAGGGTATGCAGCCTCTTTAATGAGGGGAATATCTGGTTTATATGACCAAAGTATTTTTACTGTAACACCACGTTTTTGCGCTCCAATTAAAGCATTCATTAGTTCTTTATTTTTCACTATAAAATAAGGTGTTGTAATTACAATCGAATGCTTCGCTTGTTTTATTAACTTTATATATTTTTCAGCGACGTGATGCCCATTATAACTAGCCATAGTATGTAATGTATTCCCTTTACTAGCTTTATTCGTACTTCTTTTTATATCCTCTTTCGTGTCTCGTTTCCAATCTAAAGCGAACTGTTCTTCTAAATCTTTTGCTCCTTCTCCTCTGAGTCGTACATGATAATCACGCCAGTATCCAAATTTCTTATCTTTCCCTAAATATTCATCTCCTATATTAAAACCACCCGTATAACCAATCTCTCCATCAATTGTCGTAATACGACGATGGTTACGATGATGAAGTGAATAAAATCCGAATGGCAATTCAGGTTTTCTACTATATGTAAAATGAACACCGCTTTGCTGCAATTCATTTTTCATCTTTCTTTCGAATGACAAATCATTAATTAAATCCACTGATAAATATACAGTTATTCCTTCTTTCGCTTTCTCTTTTAATAAATTTAAAAATGTATGGCTACTTTTATCATCCGACAAAATGAAAAAATAAGTATAAATGGAACTTTTCGCTTCTCTTATATCAGTAAATAACTGTTTATAAAACGACTTCCCTTCTACATATAATTGAAAGTCACTATAATGAGATGCATACTCTGTCGGCATATTTTTCCCGGCTTCCATTTTCCTGCCGAGGGTAACATCAATATGCATCCAAATTAAAATAAAAACGAAAATAGCAATAATAATAGAAGTAACTCGCAATATTTTTTTAATCATTTTGATTTCCTTCCACTTATTTTCTTTCCACCCTTCTATTTTGTCATTCAAATTTAGATTTCATGCTTCATGCAAAAAAGGATGTGACTAAACGTCACACCCTTTTCATTTTAAACAAAGTTCCTCGCATCATTATTTCTTCCAAACTTATAAATCGCAATTAAGAAGAATGCTATCGCGAAAGCGAATAAAATTAAAATGTTTAAATACAACTCAGAAAATGGTATCCCTTGCTGTAATTTTGAAATTGTGTCTAGTAACCAACGCTGCGGAAGAAAATCAGCTACCTTTTGTACTGCTTTCGGCATAATGTCATATGGAAAATAACATCCAGCAAGCAAACATGTTGGTACGATAACTATATTTTGCATTGCATTTGAAGCAGTTGAACTTTTCGAAAAAGACACAATGACTAATGACAAACCAATTGCGATTAAAGCAAATAGCATGAGTACACCAATCATCACTATGAAAGGCATATTTATATTTGTGTGAAAAACATTCGTCATAAATAATACTGCAATTACAATTTGCACTGTTAATATAATCATATTCACCGCGACATTAGATAATATAAATTTCTTCCCATCTATCGGCGTTGATAATAATCTAAAGTACGTTCTATTCTCTTTTTCTTTTAAGATAAATCCTGATAAGTTCACTGCTGAAAATAGCATAAACATGATAAGGTAACCCATAGTTTGATTTGTCATATCCTTATTTTTCGAAGTATCTTCAAGTGTCTCAGCCTTTACTTTAAATGAACTTTTTTGATACCCTGCATACATATTATCAAACGTACTTTGATCCGTCCCTGCCACTTTACTAATTGCGGCAATATTATCAACATAGTTATATAAATATGATTTTATAAACCCCGTTACTTGATCGCCTTTAATCGATGAAATCTCAATATGACTCGGTTTCCCTTCTCGAACACTTTCCGAAAAACCGGACTCTAATGTAATAACACCATCAAGTTTTTTTGAAGTAAGTTTATCTTCTACTTCAGACTCCTTAACTTTACTTACATTTACATGATTTAATCCTTCTAAAAATTTTACTGTATCATTTGCTATTGGCTGATTTTCTTTATTTATAACCCCGATATTTAACGTTCCTTGCCCTACATTTCCGTATATCGAAAAGGAGATGAGTGTTCCTATTATCGGCAAGCTAATAATAATGAGTAACCCTTTTTTATTTTTCAGAAGTACAGATAACGTTTTTTGTATGAGCCATAAAATATCTTTCATACTATAGCCCCTCCCGTCTACGTAATGCAATAATCGCAATTAATAAAAAGAGTGCTGAAATTCCTAGGTTTAAAGATATTACCGGAAGCGCCGCCCCTATGTCATTTGCATAAATAATTTTCATAATGGCTGTGTTGGCCCACGTTAATGGCGATAAATTCGTAACGACATTTTCTTCCACTACGAAATAAGCACCGCCAAAAATAGAAGCTAATTGCACAACAACCATAATAATTGCTCTAGATGCCTCACCTGTCTTTGTAATATATCCGATCCCTAAACCGAAGCTAATTGCTAGAAAGACTTCTGTTAGTAAAATAATAAATATGATTCCAAGATGGTCGCCCCAATTCGCTTGAAAAACAAATTTACTAAATAAAACAACGAGTAATAGACAAAGTGCATTTGCTACAAGACTACCGAGCACTTTCCCAATGAAAATTTCAGCCTTACTTATAGGTGCTGCAATTAAACGATCTCCTGTTTTACGTATTCGTTCTCCTCGAATTAAAAAACTCGCCCCCATTGCAGCATACAGTGCAATCATTGTCGTCATTACAACCGCATAGTAATCCATAGAACCTGGTTTTTTCGCAGCTTGTAAAGATGTTTCTTTAATATAATCATTATGATTTCCATTTGAAATAACTGCGCTAACCTTACTTGGATCTACTTTTGCAACTTCGGCCGCTACATTGTACTTATCAACAAATGTAGTAAGCATTCCTTCAACAATACTTCCTTCAATACTACTTCTGTCACTTCCGTAAAATTTCGCACCATCTTTATTTAATTCTACATAGGCAGCATATTTATTTTGCTTCACTTCCTCTTTCCCATCTATACCTTCGGAAGCTTTTTTAAAATGAATGCCCGCTTTATCGACTTCTTTCGTAAATGCTTCAAATGATTTAGAAAATGCGCTACTTGCTTCATCTTTGTAGAGCACTTGTATATCCTTAATCGATTGACTATCGCTATTAAAAGCGTTACTTAACGCTGTTCCTAACACAAGCATAAGCACAATCGGAAATGCTAACATAAAAACTAAAGTTCTTACGTCCCTGAAATCTCTTTTAATGTGCATCACTGCAATATTAAAGATGTTCAATTGATGAACCTCCCTTTACCTTTTCTTCATTTACCTTTTATTTATCTCGTAAGTTTCTTCCAGTCAACGTAAGGAATACAGTTTCTAAGTTCGGAGCCTGCTCCTCTAACGAACGAATTTCAATGTCATGATTAATAAAGTGTTGAATAATTTTATTTAAATTATTTAATCCTGCATCAGAATTCACTTTAATTACGCTCTCTTCAATTTGAACAGCTTTCACACCGTTTATCTCTTTTAATTTTTCTACGTCTAAATTTTCTACTGACTTCACTTCAATCCAAATATCTTTCGTATCTGTAATAATCGCTTTTAACTGTTCTTTCGTTCCTTCTGCAATCACTTTACCGTGATCTACAATTGCTATTTTCGTACAAATCTCTTCTACTTCTTCCATGTAGTGACTTGTATAAATGATTGTGCTTCCCATTTCATTTAATTTCCGGACAGACTGGAGAATATAGTTTCTTGACTGCGGATCAATTCCAACTGTCGGCTCATCCATAATAATTAATTTCGGTCTATGTGCAATTGCACAAGCTATATTCAATCTTCTTTTCATCCCGCCAGAAAAGTTTTTCGGATAACTTTTATGCTTATCACTAAGCCCTACAAATTGAAGTGCTTCCTCTACTCTCGCTTTTAGTTCAGCGCCTCTTAATCCGTACAATCCGGCAAAGAATTTCACATTTTCATAGGCAGTTAACTCTTCATAAATCGCAATATCTTGCGGAACGATACCGATATTCATCTTCGCAAATCGATTATGTTTCTTTATATTTTTTCCTAGTATGCTGATTTCACCTTCATTACTTCTTAACAACCCAGCAATCATATTTATCGTTGTACTCTTACCAGCACCATTCGATCCTAAAAATCCAAATATTTCTCCTTCTTTAATAGATAAAGACATATTATCTACCGCGATGAAATCACCAAATTTTTTCGTTAAATTTTTAATTTCTAATGTGTTCATCATTTCACCCCTATTTCGGTTTCTCTGCTGTTATCCCGCTATTTGCGGTCAGTAAGACTCCCACCTCAAAATTCAGCTGGAGCGAAGAAGTTAGGTGGGAGATCAACTGCCCGTAAACGCCCGATTGGTTCAACTAATAATCAGCGGGAATGCCCCCCTACTGATTAAAGTTTCACTTTATTATAAACAAAAAGAATGAACCTGCTCAGTGCAGAAGTTCATTCTTTTCACATGAGATTATTCACTTTTTTCATATGAGATGATTCATCCTCGTCCCATTCCCTTATATCGGCAACAACATTGTTACTGAAAAACCACTTGTCCCATCTACAATAATTTTACCGTTTACAGACGCTGTTCGCTCCTCCATCCCCATAATACCAAGACCTTTCTTAACAAGAGCTGCACCTTTACCATTATCCTTCACCTGTACTTTGATCATCTTATTAAGTACATGAATATCTATTGAAATGACTGTCGCATCAGCGTACTTCATCGCATTAGTCAACGCCTCCGTAACATTTTCACCGATAATCTTCCACTGAATTGGAGAGATCATATCTAAGTTCCCTTTATATACGAAAGGAATGTTTACATCATGCTTACCGGCAAATTCCTCTATGAATAATTTCATGCGATGAATGCCAATTTGCTCTGTTGGTGGCTTCATATTTTTTAATGTAATCCGAATGCTTTCAATTCCATCTTTCGAAATATGAATTGCATTTTGTAATAACTCCGCAGATTTTACTTTATCTATTTCCATCAATCTCTTCGCTGCTTCCATTTGAATAAGCGCACCCGTCATCGAGTGACCAATTTTATCATGAATTTCTTGTGATAACCGATTTCTCTCTTCTAACTTAAATGTGTATTCCGATTGCCTTATGTACTCTTTATTTTCATGTAAGCTTTTCGTAAGTCGTTGCATATCTTTTCGCATCTTATCATTTTGTGATTCAAGCTTTAATACACGAGCGATGTAGCGATTTGCCATAGTTAAAATGAGAAAAGAAAATGCAACAATTAATCCATATGTCATTTGAATACTTTCATTTGTAAAAGTAATAGGAAGCATCATAATGAAAAAGAGCTGCCATTTCCTCACGATATAATTTGATGTAATTTCGTATAAGTTCAAAGGCAAAAACAAAATAAAAAACAGATGCACCTTCCATGTAAATAAAATTACTAAACCAATTGACACGCAAATTAAAACCCTTTTATACGTATCGTTTTTTAATATAGAGATCATTACGTTTACAGAAAGATATATAAGTAGCGTAAATATAACCCATGGTAAGTTTGCAACATTTGAGTGAATGTAACTAAACACAATATATATAAATACAATTAATTTACTTACAATTAACCAAAATTCCATAACATTAATGTACTTTCCCTGTTAAGTAATAAATCGCAATTTGCGTGCGATGTTCTAGTCCAGTTTTCCCTAAAACTGATGTAATATAATTTGCTATCGTTCCTTCAGATATGAAAAGTTGCTTCGAAATTTCTTTATTAGAGAAACCTTTCGCAATTAATGCGATAATACTAAGCTCTCTTTCTGTAAAAAGACTCTTATCTATTTTAGATTCTTCCTCTTTGCTTTCCATTAAATTAGACTTAATTTTATCAAGCACTACATCTTGCATAACAGTTTGGCCGTTATATACGCCTTTTATTGCATCACGAATACGCTCTGGATCATTATTTTTTAATAAATAACCTTTCGCTCCGTTTTTTACTGCGTCCAAAATATATTCATCATCATCAAATGTCGTTAAAATGAGAGGCTTCGTTTTTGTCTCTTCACAAATTAACTTCGTCGCCTCTACCCCGTTCATGTTTGGCATACGAACATCTAAAAGAGCAATATCAACTTCATGCTTTTTACAATACGCTACAGCCTCTTTTCCATCATTTACAGTATCTAACACTTCGAACTCTTCGTATGTATTTAAAATAATTTTCATGCCTTCTCTAATAAAAGAATTATCATCGGCTATTAATATTTTAATTTTCATGTTTGTTAGTATGGCCCTTCCCCTACTAACATTCACATCCTTTCTCTGTGTAGCATTTCCTTCTTGCTCATTATATACTTCTCTTTACCATTTTTTCATACCTTTTTCATATAGCCCTCCTGCTAAAAATATATTATTCTTTTTTTATAACATGTGTAGGGTGACTTATCGTTTCTTACGTCTATATAATAGAATGCGTCAAAAAGGAGGGAGAAAGCGATTGAGGAAAAACAATTAATTGAAAAAGCACAGCAAGGAAGTGAGCATGCTTTTCGCATCCTTGTACAAACGTATCGTCATTATATTTTCCAAGTTATATTTTCTATTTTAAGACATGAAGAAGATGCTAAAGATGTGACACAAGAAGTATTCGTAAAAATCCACACCTCTCTCCCTAATTATCAATTTCGCGGATTAAAAACGTGGATGGCACGTATTGCTACCAATCACGCTATTGATTATAAGAGGAAGAACGCTAGAGAAAACGAAGAACTCTCCTTATGTAAAGAAACTGAAGAAAATATAAAGTCTTCTCATAATATCGAGGCTTTATTATTGACGAAAGAGCAAAAATTATTGATTGCTCAAAAACTAAGAGAACTTCCTGAGAATTACCGTGACGTCGTTCTCGCACATTACTTAGAGGAAAAAAGCTATCAAGAAATTGCATTGCAAGAAAACATCGAAGTGAAAACAGTCGAAATGAAACTGTATAGGGCAAGAAAATGGATTAAAAAACATTGGAAGGAGGAAGAGTTTCTATGATGCATTATTCAAAAGAAGATTGGCGCAATTATACACTAGATTTTATATCAAACAATAAACGTGAATCTATGGAAGAACATCTCTATGAATGTGATCATTGTTTAGCAATTTATATGGAAAGTATTGATGAACAAAATGAAAACCTTCCAATGATAAATGATGATTCATTTACAAACGAAGTTATGGCACAAATTAATTTTGAAACGCTACAATCTAATGAAACTATGAAATCAAACCAGCTAAAGCGCACAATCATTCATTACATAATTGCGACTGCGGCTACAATCATTTTTATGGTAAGTGGTTTATTTCATTATATTTTCACAGCGACATCAAATTTCGAAAAATCTTCGAGACATAATGAGACTTCCATCTCACAACAAATTGTAAACAAAACAGTGCACACATCAAAAAAGGACGGAGGTTTAAAGCATGAATAAAAACCCTTTTTTAGCGCTTGTGTTAGGGCTAATTCCTGGGCTTGGACATCTATATTTAAAGAAGATTGGACGTTTTATTCTATATAGCGGAGGATCTTTATTGCTATTTATCTTTGCAGCATTTTGTACAATAGCATTAGGAGAGCGTAATATTGCTTTTCTTTCTCTATTTTTACTAGCAATGTTATGGGTAATCAACTTAATGGATTTAATTTTCACTATTATAAATCAATCGAAAAAACAAGCAGCCGGACAATTTACAGAGTCCTCTAAAGAGAGCGAACGATTTTATATCATTCTCTTATCCATCATCCCTGGACTTGGCCATTTTCAATTAGGACTTATGCAACGTGGTCTTACATTTTTAGTAGCTTGTACAGGGATAGGAAGTATGATTATATTCGTTGCACTCTTAACATCTCAAGGAAGTTTCCTTATCTTCCTTCTTACGTTACCTGTTTTATGGATTTACAATTTCTTTGATGCTGTTCAACAACTCCAGAAAAAAGAACGTGGTGAGCAATTAGTTGATCGTACTATTTTTGAAGAATTTGAAGAGCACCGTGAACAAGGAAAGAAAAGTAAAACATTCGCTTCTATTTTAGCAATGTTCCCTGGAGCAGGACATATGTATTTAGGCTTACAACGCCGTGGCCTTCAGCTTATGGCAGCCTTTTTACTATCTATTTATTTACTAGATCTATTAAGGTTATCTGCCTTCTTATTTTTAGTACCAATCATTTGGTTTTATAGCTTTTTTGATACGTTACAACAAACTGCAAAATACGGAAAAGAACGCGTAAATGACGAACCTATCATCGATTATTTTATAAATCATCAAAGATGGATCGGCATTGGGTTAATTGCATTAGGTGGTTATTATTTACTGGATCAAACTCTTCTTCCTATTGTAGACAAGTATGTTTCTACTATATTTAATATTCATCTTACTGAGTTATATTATCGCTATTTCCAAACATCTATCGTTGCACTCCTCTTAATTGGTGGCGGCTTTAAATTATTACTTGGAAATAAAGAAAGCAAAGGTGGTACAAAAGAATGAGGACTTGGCGTGTTGGAACCATCTCAATGGGGATTTCCATTATTTTATTAGGTTGCTTTTTACTATTTTCAGTCGTAAAAGGCGTTCAAGCATTAGATACATTAACAGCCTGGTGGCCTGTTTTACTTATCATACTTGGCGCTGAAATTTTGCTATACCTTCTATTTTCTAAGAAGGAACAATCATTTATTAAATATGATATTTTCAGCATTTTCTTTATCGGAGTTTTAGGAAGCGTCGGAATTGCTTTTTACTGTTTATTATCAACTGGATTACTAGAAGAAGTTCGTCATTCTGTTAACACAACTAGGCAAACAAGTAATATTCCAGACGGACAACTTGATATACCTGAATCTATCAAAAAAATCGTAGTGGATGCAGGGCATCATCCTCTAACAATAGAGGGCAATAATACAAATCAAATTCATCTTCTTGGCACATATGAAATGACGACGAAAGCAAATGAAAAACTCAATTTAAAACGAGAGGATTTCCTTTCAGCTCAAACAGCTGGAGAAACGATGTATATAACTTTAAAATCATTACCGGTTCAGCATACGTTATTTAACTCAGCACCACAGGTGACACCGACACTTGTTCTTCCGCAAAATAAAAATGTAGAGATTCGCGCTTCAAATAACGAACTATCTCTTTATCCAGGTCAATTACAAAATAATTGGTTTGTACAAGAAAGTTCAAATGTATCTGTTCATTTAGCAAAAGAAAGTGATGTATCTTTAACCGCAGTAACAAACAAAAAAGAAGCTCACGGAAATACACCTTGGGAACAAGTAGAAGATTTAACGAAAAAAGAAAATAATTCTTCAGAAGAAAATCCAGAATTAAACGAGCAAGAACATTGGTATAAAAATTCGATTAAAACAGGAAATGGTACGTACAAATTAAATATTGAGAAAGCTTATAATTTAAACATGAGTATTATTGAAAAATAAGAAACCTTCCACAATTGTGGAAGGTTTTTCTCATATAATCGCTTTAATTCCTTCTAAAATTAATCCAATCATAAAGCCGCAAATGGCCCCGTTCACTCGGATCCACTGCAAATCTTTACCGACATTATTTTCAATCATTTCGATTAATGTTTTATCATCTAACCTATCAAGATTTTCTTGTACGAGCTTACCAATTTTCGAATGGTTATTTTCAACAAGATTCACAACTTGTTTTTGTAACCAATCTTCTATTTTTTGAACAGTCACTTCGTCTTCTTTTATTTTATTCATTTGTGTTTGTAAAAATGGAATAACATATTTATCAGCAAATTCTTCATTGTTTACAAAGGCAACCGCTCTTTGTTGTACTTGCTCAAGCATCTCTTTTATTTTGTCAGTAGCATTCCAATTCGCAACCCATTTTTCTTTCCAATTTTCTAATTCTTGTAGTAACGCTTCATTTTCTTTCACATTTATAATTTCTTGACGAATCTTCGCTAATATAAGTTGTCTCGTACTATTATCAGCATCTTGTAAGCTGTTAATATTGCTAATGATAAACTTCTGCAAAATGCCCCCAATTTTATCTTCATCTACAATATTCATAAATGATTTCAAAGTAAACTGTAAAAATCCATCTACTTTAATATTTTCCATCGCCTTCATACCTAAGCTTCCGAGCTGATAACGCGCTTCATCTTGAGCTGTCCAATCTTTCACTTTTACTAATATGTAATCAAGTGTTTTTTCATCATATTCTTGCACAACTAATTGATCAACAAGAACTTGTAATATGTTACTTGTGTTAATTGTATGCAAATATGTTTTTAATTCTTTTTCAATAATAACTGCAAATTTTTCCGTATCTATTTGAAGAATCGCTTTCTCAGCAATTGTTACAATTCCTTTTTTCACAGCATCAGACTGCAACTCTTTCTCAGCAATTTGAAGTACCATTTGTGCTAGCTGCATTTCTTTTACTTTACTTGTAATACTTTCTTTCGTCAGCCATTCATTTTCTAACGTAGAAACGAGCCCCTTTGTTACCCGCTTCCGATTTTTAGGTAATAATGCTGTATGTGGAATTGGAATTCCCAACGGATGACGGAATAAAGCTGTAACCGCGAACCAATCCGCTAGTCCACCAACTAACCCTGCTTCAAATCCACCTTGAATAATCTCCCCAGCTACCGTTCCTTGAAAAGGGATTGAAGCCGCAAAACCTACGCCCATAACCCCAAGCGAAATACCCGCTATATATTTTGTCTGTAATGACATCGTATACACACATCCTCTTATTATGTAAAATAAAGCTTTTTTATTATATTTATTTGATATTAGTTCTTTATATCTATACTATAATGAACTAATGCGAAAATAACAAAGAATTTATATTTAGAGGCTACCTTTGGCCAAGATTAGTTGTCTTATTAGGAAAGTTTTTGGGAACATTTCTTACTTGTGCATTTTTCGGAATTGCACATTCATTTATGCCGATTATTTTAGGAGACACTTCTCAAGTACTAGGAGACTGGGTAGGTGCTGGTCTTGCTAGACATTTGCTATACGCTTTTATTTACACTCGTAATAATAATTTATTCATCCCTATTTTCATCCATGCATTTTTAGATATACCATATAAATAAAAAATGAGGCTACAACTAGCCTCATTTTTCTTATATTGTTAATTCCAAACCTTTCTTATAATACCCAGTCATTACTTCTTCTGGAACCATACTCCCACCAGTTCCCCACACGATATGAGTACCTTTCTTCACGTTTTCCGTTAACTGATGATTTTCAGCTTTACATACATTCAACGGCCCTATCATACCCGCTAACGCAGAAGGTTCTAAATAAATGTTTTCCGTATCAACCAGTTCTTTTAACAATCTATATAACTCTTCATCGCTTACTGTATAATTCCCGCTCAAAAATGGTTCCATCGTTTTCCCAACAAACCCTGATGGTCTTCCTACCGCAAGTCCATCCGCATCTGTTACATTATCAATACCGATATCTTGAACAGCAATTTTATCGTGAAGTCCAGTCATTAAGCCGAGTAACATACATGGAGAGTGCGTAGGCTCAGCAAAGAAGCAATGAACGTTGTCTTTATACAATAACTTTAGGCCAAATGCTACCCCGCCAGGGCCCCCACCGACTCCACACGGAAGATAAACGAATAAAGGGTGTTCTTCATCCACAACAATTTCTAACTCTTCTAATTGTTTTTGCAAACGGGATGCCGCTACTGCGTATCCTAAAAATAAATCATGTGAATTTTCATCATCAACAAAATAACAGCTAGGATCAGCATCTGCTTGCCTTCGTCCTTCTTCTACCGCTTTACTATAATCAGCTTCATATTCAATAACGTTTACACCTTTACTTCTTAATAAATCTTTTTTCCATTGTTTTGCGTCTGCCGACATATGAACCGTCACATTGAAACCTAATTTTGCACTCATAATACCGATGCTAAGCCCTAAATTCCCTGTCGAACCTACCGCAATTGAATATTTCGCAAAAAATTCTTTAAATCTATCACTATCTAAAATTGAATAATCATCTTTCTCTGTTAACATTCCATGCTGCAATGCTAATTGCTCAGCATGTTTCAACACCTCATAAATGCCACCTCGTGCCTTTATTGATCCTGATATCGGAAGTTGACTATCACACTTTAATAATAGTTCTCCCAATATTGGCTGCCCGTAATTTTTCTCTAAAGATTGTTTCATAGAAGGTATTTTCACTAAAGGTGATTCTATAATACCGCTCGTTTCTTTTGTTTCAGGAAAAACTTTCGCAATATATGGTGCAAAGCGTTTTAATCTCTCTTCCGCGTCTTTTACATTTTCTTCATTAAGTGGTGAACCTTTTATTGCTGTTTCGTACTTTTCTATATTCGGATTTACCCAAAATACTTCTTCCGTTGCAATAAGGTTGTTTACTAATGGGAATCGTTCTTTTAATACCCCTATCTCCTTCATTCCTCTTCCTCCTCATATCCTTGTAGCTAGCCATACAATAAATTATAATTGAATTAATTTTAATACAGTTTAACATAAAATTTAGTTTTAGTTAATTTTAATTTAATTTATTTAAATATAATTTAATAATTATTAAGGAGAATCTTTTATGGAGAATATAGATATTGGTAAAAAAATTGAAAGACAACGAAAAGAAAAAGGATTAACTAGTAAGGAGCTAGCAAAGTTAGCTGAAATTACACCTTCTATGCTTAGTCAAATTGAACGTGGCTCTGCTAATCCTTCCATTCAAACATTAAAGGTGCTTGCAAAAGCTCTTGATGTTCCAACATTTAGTTTTTTACTTGAAGAGACAAATACAGATGATTTAATCGTACGCTCTAATAAACGTAAGAAAATGATTATCGATAATTTATCATATGAATTGTTATCACCTGATTTCACAGGAAATTTAGCAACAGCAATTATGACTGTACCTCCGAATACTGCTTCATCAGAAAACGTTCTAGAACATAAAGGAGAAGAATTAGCATTTGTATTAGACGGAAAAATCACATTGCACTTAAATGAAGAAGAATACACATTAGAAACTGGTGATAGTGTAAAAATACCAGCTTATTTAAAGCATAAATGGGTGAATCAATTCGAGAAAGATGCGATTGTTTTATTTTCTGTTACTCCGCCGATTTTTTAATTCATGTGATGATACAAAAATAGCCATGCATGGAGGATGCTCTCCGTACATGGCTATTTTTATTTTTTTGGTACTAACAAAATCCCTAAACTAATAACACAAAAACTGAGTACTTGCTGTATTGAAAGACCAAATAGAACTGAATTATGTTCACTAATAAGTGAAATAATGATATGAGCTATGCCCTCACAAATTAGAAAAAAGCTTACATTCTTTCCATTTCCTAATCTTTCATTTTTAATCCATAACGAGCCAATTATACAGAGTGCGAGTATAATCTCATACACGAAAATAGGATGATATAAAAATTTAGATTCATATATTTTCATCCCCCAAGGCAGCGTAGTTTGTACACCTACTGCTCGATGAAATAAAAAATAAAAGATAATACTTACACATATTCCAAAAGGTAATGTATCTAGTAAAATACGCAGCGAAAATTTCTCCTTTTTACTTTTCCATACAATGTATATACTAGCAATCATAAACCCTACTAAAATATGCTGAATACTTCCTACTACTAGTAATGCTTGCAGTGGTGACTCAACAGCCCATATCAGATTAAATATTGCCGGTGCAAATTTCCATACGAATACGACAATGAGAAAACCATTTGTTACTGCATCCATCATTTTTTCATATTGAATATTTTGCTGCTTCATCTTTAGTTTCATTAGCGTAAAGCCAAATAGACTCCCAATTATAAACGATACTGGTTGTAACCTCACCATCCACTCCATCACTATGAAATCCCCTCTTAATTCTCAATTAATTTCTTAAACTTCTCTTCTAATTGATCTGGAGGTAATACACCTCGTGCATGATCTACAATAATTCCATCTTTATTAACAAAAAATGTCGTTGGTAAAGAGAATACTTTATAATCTATTCCAGCTACTCCATCCATATCTAATAGAACAGGAAATTTAAATCCATGGCGATCTGCAAATGCACTCGCTTCTTGTACTGGATCCCCAATAGTTGCATTTACCGCAAAGATTTCAACATCCTTTTTATATTTATCATACAAACGAACTAAGTCAGGAGCCTCCATTTCACATGGGCCACACCATGATGCCCAAAAATTAATAATATATGGTTTTCCCTTTGCATCATTTAACGAATACAGCTTCCCGTCCAATCCTTTTAAGGTTATGTTTGGTGCTTTAAATCCCACTTGTGGCAATACTTCTTTCTCTTGTAACTCCGCTTGTTTCGCTTTTCTTTCTTTTTCTTCTTTTTTTGTATTATAAAAATTAACCCCTGCCCAGATTAGTGCCCCGGCCAGTATAATAGCAATTAGTTTCTTCACTTTTCTTCCTCCTCATTTCTAAACTCCTGTAAATCCACCAAATATACGAATAAAGAATGCTGTAATTTTCGTCATTTGATTTGTATATAATAACCCCCCTGTTAGTATCATCATTCCACCGCCAATTTTCATCATGACATTGGCATATGTAACAATCCATTTTACCTTTCCGATAAAAAATGCCATCACGAAAAACGGAACTGCAAATCCAAGGGTGTACGCTGTAATATACAGAAGCGCCCTTTCAGGATTGGTCGCACCGAGCATAAGCACTGCAGAAAATATCGGTCCAACACACGGTGTCCATCCTGCTGCATATGTCATGCCGACCAAAACTGAGCGAATATATCCTGTCGATTTACTTCTATATTGTACTTTTTTCTCTGCCATAAGCCACTTAGGCTGAATCAATCCAGTCATAAATAGCCCCATCACAATAATAAATATCCCACCAATTTGCTGAATCAGCCTTTGATTAGATGAAAAAGTGATTCCAATCCAGCTTACTGATAAACCTAACGCATAAAAAATAACCGAGAAACCGATCATAAAAAATACTGTATGTATAATCGCTGACTTTTGCATAATTCCACGATTTTCTTTTAAATCTTGAATAGAAACACCTGTAATATATGATAAATAAGATGGATATAGCGGTAAAGAACATGGTGATATAAATGAAAGTACCCGAGCCCCTACTACTAGCCAAATTGTTAAATCCGCCGCATTCATTTTATTCCTCCTAAACACACTACAAACCGTAGTGTTAACTATTAAAAAAAAAGAGGCTATATGCACTCTCCAACAATAAGTACAATCGACATACAAAACAGCCCTAACGTTACATATACTGAATTCGTATGTAATGGTATATTCAGCTTAATAACTTTCTCATTCAACACTTGCTCAATCCGTAAATTAATTGCAGTTTTCGCAAACGAAGCTGTAATACATTGATTTTCCATCGTCTTTATTTTAATTAATTTTAATAATGCACTACCTAGCTCAAATGAAGATTTCATTTTTTGCATCGCATATTTATCAGCTGATAGCTCCTGATACACATGATACCGCTGCAGCATTCCTTTTAATATAGGAATGTACATCATTCCTTCAGCTAACAATGTAAAGAAAAATAACTTTAATGGATCTCGATTTTTTTGATGATATTCCTCATGTAATACAATCGCATCAATTTCTTCCTCTGAAAACGCCTGAAACATTCCTTCTGAAATGACAATTTTCGATCGAAATAATCCAATTGTAAATGCCGTAATCTGTAACGTTGATAATACGTACACTTGCTTTCCTTTTCTAGTAATAGACACGAGATTTCTTTTCAACTTTTTACTATAAAAAAACTGCTTCCAAATTCTTTTACTTATAATGATTACAGTAAATAACAGTAATCCGGCTATCATTATACGAAGTATTGATAGTTCCCTCATATGTTTTTGTAATTCAAATAAACAAAATTGTGAAAGAAAAAATGCTTTATTTTGAAAAAGAAATGGGTATGTAACGTAGTATACTAACATACTTAAAAAAAGAACACTAATAGTCACTGCTAACAAAACGATTTTACGCATTTGCCACTTCACTTTATCGGTCCTCTTTTTTTAGCTGACTTAATTTCTCTTCTAATTTTTTTATTAAAGATGGATCAGCTTGTTCTAACTCATC
The DNA here is from genome assembly GCF_022664195.1 of Bacillus cereus group sp. BfR-BA-01316. Taxonomy (NCBI): domain Bacteria; kingdom Bacillati; phylum Bacillota; class Bacilli; order Caryophanales; family Bacillaceae; genus Bacillus; species Bacillus cereus group sp. BfR-BA-01316. Next base: position 123,427 of record NZ_JAKUGX010000004.1, on the reverse strand, counting down.
TATCATATGGTTCACAACAAGATCTCCAAATTCACCCATTAATTCCTGTGTCATTTTCTTCGTTTGATTAGATAAAAATTCTTCTTTCATTTGTGTAGTACGATACATACCACTTCTTTTCACGATATGCTTTTCTAAATGTGCTTTCTCTACTAATCTGTTCATAACTGTCATTACAGTATTAAAATTCACCGGGGATTCTTCACTTAATTTCTGTTGCACATCTTTAATGGTAATACCTTGAGTAGCCCAAACAATTTCCATTATTTTCGCTTCAAGCGGTCCGAAAAAGTGATTTAACCCTTGCTCATTTAACTTGTAGTTTTGAGTAAACATCGTATGCCCCCTTTCACACTACAGATTGTAGTATAAAATATATAGAAGGTCAAACATGAATGATATTAACTGATACTTAAATGGATCCTAATCTCCACTAATTAGTTATCTGTACCGCGTTCGATTCATTGTAAGCCTAACTTCTCTCCAAATGTATCATAGAGATAATATTCTAATATTTGCACACTAAATTTCTCATTACGCCCGAGTGCAAATAATTCCCGATCTTTTGCTACGATAGTATCTAATGGAATAACCACATTATCCACTATTTTTGTAATTTCAATTATATTACTTTCTACGTTTACTTCTGTTTTAAATTCAATATTTTCTAATACTATATGTGAACGTCTTCCTGATGCAAAAAAAGTAAAGTTAGGATTTTTAAAAATTCCAATTTCACTCTCTAACGGATATAAATATTTAAAAATTATATCTCTGTGTCCATCTTTTATTATTTTTTCATCTTTTTCATCATCTAAATATTCTTTCACCTTCGCTGCAAACTCAAATCGAAAATCCACTCTTTCACGCTCCCTCATTTCATTCTAGGCTAATAAATATATTGATATAATTTTACCGTATTATAAAATAAGTTCCTATAAAAAGTAAAAACCACTTTTGTAAAACCTCTGGTATTCCCCGCACTTTTTAAATATAAACACTCTTTCAATATTAATTAGTACGTCGTTATATTCATTTAAACATATTGTTTCCATACTTTGAAACAATATTATCCAGTATTATATATCAATAAACTGCTTCTCATTCCTTTCTATCTACAGCTATCGATACCTCATTCTATTTCAATATATTGTTTGCTTTATTTCCCCTTATTCATTAAATCACAGAAGGAATGTAACTCCCCACTATCGAATTTTTACATAACAAATATTATTAGGTGGTGCTTTACTATGAAATTAGCTGTCATTGGTGGCGGTGATTTACAAGATCCAAATCACTTGCATATTAATGAACGACTTATAGAATTAACAAATAAACAATACCCAAAAGTATTATTCATTCCAACAGCTAGTCGTGATGATGAAGGATATATAAAGTTATTTTTAGAAACGTTTGAAAAGCAATTACATTGTGAGGTTCAAATTTTACGCTTTATAACCGAAACACCTACTAAATATGAAATAGATGAGATGATTCATTCTGCCGACTTAATTTATCTTGGCGGTGGGAATTACGTTCATATGCTTGAACAATGGAAAGAACATAAATTAGATGAAAAGTTACTATTTACTTTAAAACGTGGAACACTTATTGCAGGGTATAGTGCCGGTGCGATGTGCTGGTTCACATCTAGCATACGTTCAGATTATGAAGGTTCTGGTTATATAGAAAGTAGTGGCTGGAGTATTGTTAACAAAAGATTTTGCCCCCATTACAATCAATTAAATAGAATGAATGCCTTCCACACGTTTTTACAAACTCACCAAGGTAATATAGAAGGTATTGCATTAGAAGATAATTGCGCTTTATATATTACAGAAGGTTCATTTGAAATTATCGGTGAGCCAGATACAGCTTGGGAATTTTATATGGATAATGGAAAACTCATTAGACAACATTTTGACATAACTTTAAAAAGTTATTTATAAGCATTCATCAAAAAGATGTCCCTAAGTATAATGACTTAGGGACATCTTTTAACTCACTAATCGTGTAATTCGTTTCTTCTGCCATGAAAGCTTATAATATGCATACTGTAATATTAAGCTGACGATGAATGCCGCTGGATATCCAATCCATACTCCTTTTATACCAAGGCTCGTATGGTAAGAAAGATAATACGCTACAGGTACTTCAACAAGCCAGATTGATACAACACTAATCACAGTTGGCCAAAGTACTGTACCACTTGCTCGCATTGTCGCACTAATAATTTGTGCATGACCGAAAATTAAGTAACTCCATAATGTAATCATAACTAAGCTATGAGCAATTTCAATTGTAGTTTGACTTGTCAAAAATAGCGCTAAAATATCTCTTGAGAACAAGTAAATAAGCGATATTAATACACCACCAATGATATAATTCATGATAATTCCGGCCTTAACAACTTTCTGTAATCGATCAAATTGGTTCGCACCAATTGATTGCGCTGCAAAAATTGATACTGTAATGCCGAGGCTAACTGCTGGCATTTGTACATAACTTGCAACTTGGTTCACAACACCGTACGCCGCTGTTGCATCTGATCCATAGCGATTCACAAATGCGATTACCGCAATTTCTGATAATGAAACTAATATCATATTAATACTCGCTGGAATACCAAGTCGTAACAATAACTTTAATAACTCCCAGTCCATACGAAGATATTTTCTTACTGTAGCGTCTAATTGCAGTGGATGATTTTTCTTCTTTAAATACACTAGCATGACAATAAACGTAATAACTGTAGATATAACAGAAGCATAGGCTGCTCCGTAAACATCTAATTTCGGAGCTCCTAACCAGCCAAAAATAAGAATTGGTAATAAGATCATATTTAGCGCTGTACTTACGATTAAAAAGTAAAATGGCGTTTTAGAATCTCCTGTACCTCTCATAAATGTTGTGTATGCAAAATATAAAAATAATACTGGCATAGATATAAATAAAATTCTTGCGTAATGCACACTTATTTCAATAATATTTTCTGGTGTTCCCATAAGGCGCATAATATCCATCGCAAAAATACTACCTATTATCGCCAACACGACTCCGATAATAAAAGTAAACGTAAGCGTCGTACCAACGATAGCTTTTAAGCGCTCTTCATTTTTAGCACCAAATGCCTGACCAATTAAAATTGAACTACCAGAACCAATTCCAATTACAAATGAAACGAGCAGGAAAAATAATGGAAAGAATGCCGATATAGCTGCTAGATCATTTACGCCAAGCCATCTTCCTACTACTACCATTCCAAATAACTGTCCAACTGATTGTAATACATTACTTAAAAGTAACGGCACTAAAAATATGGACATCGATTTCCATATCGGCTTATGTTCCTTTTCTGACTTCTGTGACTCTACACCTTCTTTATTGTTATCTGTAGGTGGTTTCAAATTTCATTTCTCCTTTTATTTAAAATCTGCACGGTTAAATCCGTGCTCAAATAATTGTAATTACTCCAACCATTTCTATACTGTTTGCTCGTTAAAGTAATTGCTTCTTCCACTCACTATTTTCAAATTCATCATAGAACTTTAACATATTTTTCGTATCTGTGATCCTCTATCTCTTTGTATAGTTGTTTTTATTATGTGCTTCTATTCATTTTCTTTGCTTCATTCTTATAACTTCACCCAATATTGGCTTCCATCAGCTGTTCTATCTAAAAAACCATATTCGATTAAGTATCTTCTCAAAGTTACAAAATCCGGATATATATTTTCTAAAACTGTATTTACTTCTTTTTCAGTATACTTTTTATTACTATCGAATTTCCTCACTAAATGACGTAATATAATTAATTTACGCTTTTGCTTTTTCGGAAATTTAGAAAGCGGTCCATCCAAACCTTCTGTAAAATGCGCTGTTAAAACTTCAGCATTTTCTTCCTCTGTAATATTGTATCGATCATCCACCATCGTAGCTGTTCTATGAATCGGTACAAATTTAGTTTGAACTTTTGATTTTTCTTCTGACAATTCCATTAACGCTAAAAATACTTTCGCTTGCTTCATTTTCTCTCGCAATGTAAATCGATGATTGCGAATCGTCGACGTGCTCCCGCCATCCATTTCTTTTACAATCTCTTTATCGTTAAGTCCCATATGGAAAAACTGAACCATTTTCTTTTGCAAATCAGTTAAACCTGTAAACTTCTTATCAAGATTTAATAAATATTCAAACATAGATGTATGCTCATTTTGAATATGCAACTGTACAAACTTCTCTGCTTCATACAAAACTTGATTTTCTTGATAAATAACCCCTTTAATAAACGTTTCTCCACAAGCTAAACAAATATACTCCTCCGCTACCTCGTCAAATACATACCCTTTCTTCAATTCCTCTACCGACGCATCCCAAAACTTCTCTGAAATATCACTCATACTAAACACTCCTTCAAAATGTTTATTTTAAAAACAAACAAATTACAATAACGTTTATTATCACTTCATCATCTTAACACATCAAAAGCAAACGTTTCAATGTTTCGTTTACCTATTTTATAAACCTTTATAAAAATGTTTATCTAACTATGATAAATAGGACTTATCACACCGAAAAACGAATGTATTTTAACAAACTAATTATTATGGGATGCGAAACAAAATATGACTATTCTTCAAGACCCTTCCAACATTCAATTTTAACTACAAAAAAGGTGTTTCCATATACGGAAACACCTTTTACCTTTTATATATTTTATAAACAACCTCTACTAAAACTTTACTTGCTTGTACAAATACATGTTTTCGATTTCCATCCTCAACGAATCTATTTGAACAACCACTAATCATCATCATACAACTAATTATGACTATTACTTTAATGCTTTTTCTGCAAATCATTTTATGCAACTCCACTTTTGAAAAACTTCATTTAAATTTACCCCATCAAAAAAAGTTTACACGAATAATGAAACGTAAAAATATGTAATGTTGCATATTTTTACGCCTCATTACGATATTGTGATTTAATTATTTTAATGACTGGTATACCGAGGTGATTTACTTGAAATTTAAAGCGAAAAAAAATCCATTTCATATCATTTTAATCTCATTATTTTTATTTTTTTTTTTTCATTTCTCTATTCTTTCAAAATGAGAATTCTATTTTTTTCACTCTCATGATACTCTTAAATATCGTGAATCTCTCTTCTTTCTATTTTTCTCATTACAAAATAACGGAATCTGCCCCTGTTGTTAAACATGGTTTCATACTCCGTACTGAAATTCCATTTGAAGATATACGTCACATTAAATACTCTGGTAAAAAGCTTCGTTCAGAAAATTGGACAAGACAGCAAATAGAAATTCATTATAATTTATTCGACTCAGTAACATCTTTCGTACCACAAGAAGAGGAGAAATTTATTTCACTCTTAAAAGAAAACTGGCCAAATGTGAAAATAATCAATAGCACCTCAAATGAATAATTTTGTTTTTAGACAGTTCTATGCTATTAGGATAACTATATAAGAATTGAATATCCTCCCCAAGCAAAACCGCCGTTTACATATTTATTCTCCCCTCAGGCTAACTACCCAATAGTTAGTCTATTTTTTATTACATAAAGATACTCCCCCCTCCATCACAAACAAACGATACGAACATACACTATTTCTAGAAAAACAAACTACTACACAAAATGAATGAAAGGTGCTTATTATGTATGAGTTAAGTTATGAAGGATTAACAGGTGAAATTATTACAAGATATGATTGTGAGTACGAGGAAGCTAGACAAGAATGGAATCGGGCTATTCAAAAGTTTCCTTTAGCTATCATTTATTGTTTTACGAAATGGGATGTTAGTAATGCGATTATTTGAGCGATAAAAAAGCCAAGATTCTAAATTAAGAACCTTGGCCTCTTCTATTATTCTTTCGGAGCGATCATTTTTTTCGGATCTACAATCTCATCAAATTGCTCTTCTGTTAGTAGTCCAGATTGCAATGCTGCTTCTTTTAAAGTTAATCCATCTTTATGAGCATGCTTCGCAATTTTCGCGGCATTTTCATACCCGATATGTGGGTTTAGTGCGGTTACAAGCATTAATGAACGATTTACATTTTCAATAATTACTTCTTCATCTGCTTCAATACCAACTGCACATTTATCATTAAATGAAACTGTTGCATCAGCTAATAAGTGAGCAGATTGCAGGAAGTTGTAAGCAATAACTGGTTTGAATACGTTTAGCTCAAAATTACCTTGGCTCGCAGCAAATCCAATTGTTGTGTCATTCCCCATAACTTGTGCTACAACCATTGTTAGCGCTTCGCTTTGCGTTGGATTTACTTTACCTGGCATAATAGAGCTTCCTGGTTCATTAGCTGGAATAATAATTTCCCCAAGGCCGCTACGTGGACCACTTGCAAGCCAGCGCACATCGTTTGCAATCTTCATTAAATCAGCAGCTAATGCTTTTAATGCTCCGTGTGCAAATACAACTTCATCATGACTCGTTAGCGCATGGAACTTATTTGGTGCAGAGACAAATTGTTTACCTGTAAACAGACTAATTTCTTCTGCTACCATCTCGCCAAATTTAGGGTGTGCATTAATTCCTGTTCCAACCGCTGTACCACCAATTGCTAATTCTTTCATATATGTATTGCTATCTGCAATCATACGCTCTGTTTTTTCAAGCATACGGTGCCAACCGCTAATTTCTTGCCCTAACGTTAAAGGTGTTGCATCTTGTAAATGCGTACGACCGATTTTAATAATATGCTCAAATGCAGTTACTTTTTCTGCTAAGGTTTCTTTTAATTTCGTAATAGCCGGTAATACATGATTTTCTACCGCGATTACACACGCTACATGAAGCGCTGTTGGGAATGTATCGTTTGAACTTTGAGACATGTTCACGTCATCATTCGGATGAATATGTACGTCAGATCCCTTTTCTTTCAAAATTTGATTCCCACGGTTTGCAATTACTTCATTTACATTCATATTCGATTGTGTACCACTACCCGTTTGCCATACGACAAGGGGAAAATGTTCATTCCATTTCCCTGCAATAACTTCATCAGCAGCTTCCACAATTGCTTGCGTCTTCTCTTCTGATAGCTTTCCTAATTTTTGATTACTAAGTGCTGCACTCTTCTTTAAAATCGCAAATGCTTTTACAATTTCAAGTGGCATATGCTCTGTTCCAATTGGAAAGTTTTCCTTACTGCGCTGCGTTTGTGCTGCCCATAATTTATCAGCTGGAACTTTCATTTCTCCTAATGTATCTCTTTCAATTCTGTACTCCATTTTTTCATCCCCTTGAAAATAAAATACCTACATCTTTTATTTTAACAGACTTTCTATCAAATGATAAGAATTCTCATTGATACATATAAAAAAAATTACCTTCCGCCACCGCAGAAGGTAATTTTTTATGATGCTTGCTTTCCTTTATCCGCATCATCTACATACCAAATGAACTTGCCTGTATATCCATAAATAACTGCTAAAATGAGTGATACGAAGCTTAGCCACATAAATGGAACGTATGATAACGTTGATACACCTAAAATACCAGCCATAAAAATACCATTATCAGACCATGGAACCATACCAGAAGTCAAAGTTCCACCTACTTCTGAGTTACGTGCTAATACGCGGCGATCTATTTTTAATTTATCATAGCTTTCTTCCATAATTTTTGGCGTTAAAATAAGTGATACGTACATCGCACAACCAAATATGTTTGCTAAAAACGCAACGATTAATGTAGACAATGTTACATTCCCTGCAGAATTTAATTTTTTCTCAAATTTCGATACAATTACCTTTAGAACACCTAACTTTTCAAGTAAGCCACCAAAACCTAAGCCGAAAATAATAACAGCTACTGAACCAAGCATACCATTAATTCCACCACGGTTTAATAACTTATCGACAAACTCGACACCAGATTGAATTGAGAATCCGTTATATGCTGTTCCAATTGCCTCTCCAAAGTGCATTCCTTGGAAAAGAGTTGCCCAAATTGCACCAATTAAAGCTCCTATAGCAATTGTTGGCATAGATGGTTTCTTCATCGCCAATAGCACAATAACAATTACCGCTGGAACAAGCATCCATATTTTAATATCAAAGTGCTTTAATAAAGATTCTTTTAAAAACTCTACTCTATTTAAATCTACATTATCCCCGCCATACATCCATCCAGCAACAGTAAACATAATGCTGGTAATAATATAAGCTGGAACGTCTAATACGAGCATAGCTCGAACGTGAGCAATAACATCTACTTTCGCCATAGAAGCTGCAAGAACTGTGCTATCAGAAAGTGGTGATAACTTGTCTCCGAAATAAGCTCCTGAAAGGACTGCACCCGCAACAAGCGGAAGTGGTAATCCAAGCCCTTCACCTATCGCCATCATAGCAATACCTGCTGTTCCAACTGTTCCCCATGATGTTCCTGTCGCGATAGAAGTGATTGAACAAATAATTAAAGTTGCCAATAAGAATATGCTAGGGTGAATGAATTCTAATCCATAATAAATTAATGTAGGTACAACCCCACCAGCAATCCATGTTCCAATTAAAGCTCCAACTGCAACTAAAATAAGAATTGCTTCTAATCCATTAGAAATCCCTTTCGTAATTGCATCTTGCAATTCTTGATAACGAAATCCTAATCTTAATCCAAGCGCAATAACTAAAAACCATGAAATAAATAGCGCTAATTGAATTGGGAGATCAAAAATCGTTTGGAAGGAAAAGACGACAGCAAGAAATAGGCATAAAAGAATAATAATTTCTAGCATCGATGGTAATCTTACACTTTTCATTTTTTTCTCTCCTTACAAGTCGATAACATGATGTATGTAGTCTTACGTGTATGTAGTATACAATTAGCGAAGACAAAACAAAATTTTCATATTATTTCGATTTATTTTTCCAGTATAATATATTCACAACCCTTTCTATTGTAAAAGTAGATGACTCTTTTCGCAATGAAAAATATAAAAAATGTTGTATTTTTATTTATTTAGATAAAAACACCTAATGAAATAAAACTTTAATCAATGAGGGTTTTATCCATCCCCCACTAATTATTAACCCATAATAACCTTTTTAATATTTGCCTCAACAAAACTTTTTACTACCGCTTTCACCTCATATGTAATAATATATTTCCACATAAAAAAAGCGCACACATCATTTAATCGATGCATGCCCCTCTTTTATTTATACATATTTTGTATCTCTTCTTTATTTTTAAGTATTTCCGAAAATTTATCGCTACAACCTTTCGGAAATAAAACTCCGAGTCCATATGAATGCCCAAACTGAAAATGAGGGTGTTTCACCTTGACCTCATCCCAAAACTTATACACACCGAAATCACCGTTTTTAACTTCGATATCATGAAATAATACAATACCGTTTTTCGCAACTTTAGGTAACCATGTTTTATAATCATGAGAAACAGCTTCATACGTATGATAGCCATCAATATGCAAAAGATTTATCGTTTCATCTTGAAACTGATCCAGAGCCTCATCAAAAGTAGATCGAATTAGATTTCCTATATTAGGGTAACTAATATTCACAACTTTTTCTACTATATGAAAAATCCCTTCTCCATATGGACCTGTATGCTCATCTCCAGCCCAAGTATCTACAGCAAAACACTTAGTTGACAACCCTCCGTCTTTTACCCCCTGGCAAAAACTAAAAAAGGAAGCACCTAAATGTGTGCCTAGCTCAACTAAAGTTCCTGGCTTTTCAAATCGTACTAAAATCATATGCGAAATCCAAATGCCCACTCCAAGCAGATTGCGACCGAATAATATGGCTAAAATTATCAAATTCAAACGATGATTTATGAGTAACCCAGTTCATCTCATATCTCCTTATACGCATATTTTTAACAAACCAAATTACTCTTTTTTATCATTGTAATTATGATTCTATTTCATAAAAAGATTAAGAATTAGCCCTTTATTAATCCAGCGATAGAAAAGCAAGACGAAAAACAAATTTAAAAAATGATGTCTCAAAACTGGCTCCGTCCCATGAAAGAAATAAAAGAGCTAGTTACATTCTCATGTAACTAGCTCTTTCTTTACTACTCTATATGGTTATGCCTGAATGTCTGCATACTCTTCAATGTGTTCGTACTCTTTTTCCAATTCCTCTAAAGAAAGCTCGTATAATTGCCGATCACGAACTTTAAACACCCCTGCTCCAATTAACTCATCAATTAAATGCCTCTTACGATTTTCAACAGCAAAACGGAGTTGACTACTCATCTTTTAAAAAACTCCTTTCTACGATCATTGAAAATGATAATCTTTATCAATTACCACTTTTGATTATAAAAGATGATTCTTTATAAGTAAAGTAATCTTATGAAATATTTACCTTACAAAGTATTTGTGGCCACATTATATATATGTATGCCACGCGAAAGATGTTATGACACTTTTTCTTATCCTTTTTCTTTCATACTTTGCAAGTTGTCTCACTATGATTAAATTCACCGTCTATCTCTACTTGAATGGTGACATGTTCGACATGAAACTTCTCCTTTAATATATCCGTTGCCTCTTTTAATACATTTTGCGTTTCATTACCTTTAATAATAAGGTGACATGTTAATACTTGAAAGTCCGATGTGACAGACCATATATGCAAATCATGAACTTCTTTTACAATCGCAATCGTTAATAATGTATTTTTCACTTCATCAACATCGATGTGCTGCGGTGCACCTTCCATTAATATATGAACTGTATCACGTGTTACACGCCACCCACTAATAATGACTAAAATAGACACAAGAATACTAGCAATCGCGTCTGCAGCGTTCCAGCCGAAAAATTTAATAAGTAACGCAGCAATAATCGCTCCAACTGACCCTAATAGATCGCCTAGTACGTGTAAGAAAGCACTTCTTAAATTCAAATTACCTTTCACATCTCCGCCTCTCATTAATATCCAAGCTGATAAAATATTAATAAGCAGACCAAGTACAGCAATAATGAGCATTCCATTACTAGCAATCTCAACTGGTTCTTTAAATCGGCGAATTGCTTCAATAAAAATGTATATAGAAATGACAATAAGTACGACACCGTTACATAATGCCGCTAACATTTCGACTCGCTTATACCCGTATGTTTTTGCAGCCGTTGCTGTTTTTTCTCCAAGCTTGAAGGCAAGTAAACTTAAAGCTAAGGATACTGCATCACTTAACATATGCCCCGCGTCAGATAATAGTGCTAAGCTATTTGTTACAAATCCACCAATAACTTCAGCAATCATAAAGCTTGTCGTTAATATGAAGGCAATTAGTAACGCCTTTTTATTTTTTGAATGGCCGTGATCATGTGAATGTCCCATACAAATACCCCTTTATATGAATCTGTCTGTTAGTATGCAACAAACTTCCGGCGTTTATCCCGCTTTCCTTCTATATACAACCTTCGCTTCTTTTCAAACAAGTCCTTTTTCTCAACAAAAAATAAGACTACTTCTTTTTCAGCTTCATATTGTTTACTAATGAAAGAATTTTTAAGGAGGTTACTAAAATGAAACGTTTATTTCTCTGTATGGAGCGTGAACTTGTTGTAGTGAAAGAACAATACGGTCACTATGAAACAGCATATCACTTACAAAATATGCAACCTACTTGTATTGCGGTTGATCCATTTCAAAAGAATCGTGTATATTGTGGAACATTTGGACGAGGTTTATGGTTAAGCGATGATGGTGGGGATTCATGGAGACCAATTGGGGATTCTTATCGTTACTTTGATTTTCCGAAAGAAGATGGTATTTTACATTCTTCGATCACTTCCATAACGATCAGCTCTAATGAACAAGTTAACGGATATGGCGTCGTTTATGTAGGCACAGAACCTAGTGCTTTATTCCGTTCAGAAAATGGTGGTGAAACGTGGACTGAACTTAAAAATATGAAATCATTATTATCTTCCTATACGTGGGCTTTCCCGCCGAGACCTTTTACTCATCACGTACGCTGGATTACAGTTGATCCAAACAATCCAAATACAATCCACGTTTCAATCGAAGCTGGTGCTGTTATTCAAAGCAACGATAAAGGGCATACATGGATTGATAAAAAATTCGGTGCTCCTATCGATGTTCATCAATTACTCATGCATCCTGACGCACCAAATCGCCTATATGCATCATGCGGTGACGGATTTATGGGCGGCCCTGATCGTGCATACCTTGAAAGTTATAACAACGGCAGGAGCTGGATCTCATGTAGCGCAGGGCTAGAGCATCATTATTTATACAGTATGGCCATCGATCCAGCTGATTGTAATACGATTCTCGTCTCCGCCGCACCGAGTGCTGATCTCGCTCATCACCGTATTCCTTATGAATCTTATATATATCGAAAAACGAAAGATACTCCTTTCGAGCAAGTACAGCAAGGACTACCATCTGCAATCGGTACAGTCATTTCGATGTTTGCGACAAACCCGGCAGAACCACATACATTTTACACTTTAAATAACAACGGCATCTTCCAATCTGTAGATAGCGGCGAATCGTGGGAACAACTAAACATTCCGTGGAAAGATGAGTATAAAACGCAGCATCCTCATGCATTACTCGTTACTAGCTCTTAACAAAAAGAGAGACTGCCTATTTATTAATTTCAGGCAGTCTCTCTTTTTATTTCTTTAAATCAATCACAATATCATCTAACACAATATCTTTACTCTTCGCTTCTTTTTTCGGCACTTCAATTTTCTTCTCTTTTCCATTCACATACTCCACTCCACCATGATTTTCAGGTGTATGCACTCGCAAGTTCACATGAGGTGTAACGATAAGCTTTGTAGCATTTTCGTTCAATTTTTGGAATGTGGCACTCCAACTACTTTTATGTGGCTCTGCTACTGTACTACTTCCGCCATTTCCTTTACCTACGTATCGATTTCCTAAATCATCTTTTATTTCTAATTCCACATCAGCACTATCCCATATATTTCTTAATGCCTTAGATTCTTCTTGATTGTAATAAACAATAAATGACATCGGGGTTACTTCCATTTTGTCTATATTCACTTTTATTAATTCATTTTCAGAAACCCCATTAACCTTTGCTTCCTTACTATCCATTGCTTTTAAACTAAGTGCGAAATTCCAGTTCCCCTTTATTGCATTACCTTCATAATCCAACTCAATTGCTTCTATATCCCACCAAACATTTGCAACATCTAGCCTTTCATTACCAATACCACTCATAGTGGTCATACCTACATATTTTCTCTCTCCAATCTTTGTAACTTTCGAACTACCTCCCCCGCCATTAAAGCCCATAACTTGCGGGCTTCCAAATATGAACGGTTTCTCTCCTAAATCTTTATCACTCTCAATAGAATATGTGATTGTGATTGTTCTACCATCGAACACAGCATCATTAATTGTGACCTTAACCCCATTACTCTCCTTTGTCATATTCAACTCAGTCGAAAACTCTTTATAATTTTCGTATAGCCCTGTTCTACCATTATCTAAAAACCGGAATATATCCCCTACTATAGGCAGTCCTCCAGCGTATGTGGGAAATCCAATACCAAGCGTTGCAACTGATAACCCTACTAAAATAGATGCAACAGCGACACCTTTTTTCCAAGTTTTCATCTTTTTCTTCGTACGTATAGATTGTTTTAAGTTACGTTTTACTTTTTCTTTTTCAATTTCAGAAGCCTCTAGTTCCTCTAGTTCTTTTTCATCTATTTCAATATCATTTAATAGCTCATAAATGTCTTTCATATTACACTACCTCCAAAACTAATATTCGTAGCACTTTGTTGTAGTTTCTTTTTCCCGCGATACACACGATTATCTATTGCCGCTCGAGTTAATCCCAGCTTATCTCCTATTTCTTCTGTCTTCATGCCGAGGAGATATTTCATAATGAATACTTTTTGATCTAACGGTTCCAATTGATTAATGAGATTCAATAATTCTTCCCTGTCTTCCATAACGATTAATTCGTCTTCTGCCGATTTTTCTGTACTTATATGAAACTCATCTGAAATGACTTCTATTTTTTTAGTCGCTTTCCGGTAATAATCAATTGCTTTAAACTTTGCAATCGCCGCAATCCATTTTTTAAAATCACTCGGCTCTCCATGAAATTTATTTGAGTTATTCCAAATGGAAAGAAATATATCATTTATACATTCTTCTATCAACCCATCATTTTGAATTGGCCGCAGTACTTTATGCGTGATTCCTTTTATTAACGGTAAATATGTATCAACAACAAACTCTAACGCATCTTCTTTTTGCCGCTGTAATCTTTTTATATAATTTTTCTCATTTGATTTCATGTAGCGATTCCCCTTATTTTTTGTAAAAGCTTTTACACTCTATATAACGTCCAGAAAAAAGTTTTCTCTCATCTTTTTTATTATTTTTTGTATGTAATGGAATACTTTTCCTCATCTATTGTCTCATATAACTATGCATTCGAAGAAAATTTTCTCAAGTCTACAATTTGATTAATGTAGTACACTATTTATGTGGTCGTTCTTTAACTTGGTGTATATTTTATTTTGTTAATCTACTTTCAATTATTTAAAATTAGGAGATGAGATGTGTATGTGTGGAATTACAGGCTGGGTAGATTGGAAAAAGGATCTTTCCAATGAACATGTTATTTTAGAAAAGATGGCAAATAGTATTCAGCATCGCGGTCCGGATGCTGAAGGATTTTGGTTTTCACCTCGTGCGGCTTTTGCACACCGTCGATTAATCGTAATTGACCCCGAAGGCGGGACACAGCCGAAGACATTCCGTGCCGGTGATTATACGTATGCTCTTACTTATAATGGAGAAATTTATAATTTCCGTGAGCTGAGAGAGCAACTCCAAAAATGTGGGCATGCATTTGAAACTCATTCAGACACAGAAGTGCTACTACATGCTTATTTAGAATGGAAAGAAGATTGCGTACAACATTTAAATGGAATTTTCGCTTTTGCTATATGGGATGATCAGAAGCAACAATTGTTTTTAGCACGAGATCATTTAGGGGTAAAACCACTTTTTTATACAGAAAGAGATAACAGTATTATTTTCGGTTCTGAAATAAAAGCCCTATTAGCTCATCCATCTGTTCCTGCTGAACTTGATACGACTGGAATAAATGAAATATTTGGATTAGGCTTATTTCGAACTCCAGGTTGTGGCGTCTTTAAACATATTCAAGAAGTTCGTGCTGGACATTCTATAACGTTCACACGTGATAAAAAAGTAGTTAAGAAGTATTGGAATTTAGAAAGTAAGATCCATACAGATTCTGTTGATGATACATCTTCATACATTTTATCTATTTTACAAGATACAGTAAAAAGACAATTAATTGCCGATGTTCCCCTCGTTTGTATGTTATCAGGCGGATTAGATTCTAGTGGTATTACTGCACTGGCAGGTAAAGAATTTGCAGAGGAACACAAAACACTTCACACGTATTCAATTGATTTTGTAAACAGCGCTAAAGATTTCGAACTTACATTCGCTCGCACTGGTCTAGATGCTCCTTGGGTAAAACGTGTTTCTGAGCACGTAGGGACGTCGCATCATGACACTATTGTCAATGCAGAAGAATTAGCAAATCACTTATTTGTTCCCCTTCATGCGAGAGATTTACCGAGTGCTGGTGAAATGGAAACTTCACTATATTTACTATTTTGCGAAATGAAAAAAGATGCAACCGTGGCTTTATCTGGCGAATCTGCTGATGAAGTATTCGGGGGATATCCTTGGTTTCATCAAGAAGAACTATTATATGTAGATAAGTTTCCGTGGTTAACAAACTGGAAAAATACATCTTCTCTATTATTAAATGACGTAACGACTCAATGTAATCCTGAGCATTATATTAATAAACGATTCCATGAGGCTGCTCTTGAAGTACCTACTCTTGAAGGTGAAAGTAAAAAAGAAGCGAAACAACGTCAAATGTTTTATTTATTTTTAACAAGATTCCTTCCCTTCTTACTCGACCGTAAAGATCGTATGAGTATGGCTGTAGGTTTTGAAGTTCGTGTACCGTTTTGTGATTATAGACTAGTTGAATATTTATGGAATGTACCTTTTAACGTCAAAAGTATTGATAATATTGAAAAAGGTATTTTACGTAGAGCACTGAAACCGGCTTTACCTGATGATGTGCGAAATAGAAGAAAAAGCGCTTATCCTACTTCACAAGATCCACACTATTTACAAACAATCCGTAATTTAACACTTGATATGTGCAGCAATAAAAACAATCCTGTTTTCTCACTTATTAACCATTCCATATTACTTGCAATTGCTGATCAAAGTAATAAAGTGGTTAACAATTTTGAAGCAAGAAGTGCTATGGAGTATATGCTACAAGTAAATGAATGGTTAAAAACGTATCATATTCATATCGCTTAACAAAAAAGAGTTCAAGGACAAAAACCCTTGAACTCCCTTTCATTTATTAATTGGCACATTGTCTATTTTCAGTATCGATGGACCATCCAATAATAGTAGCACAATCTCTACCTTTCCACTGAAGTACATTTGTTAATACAGGCTCAATCTGTAAACAAGTTCCGTCGTGTAATATTTCTACTAAAGATTGATCATCATCAAACTTTCGTTTATCACATTCTAAAATACCATCTGTTGCCATTACAATGTGATTCTGACCTTTTTCTAATCCCCTTATCCCTGATGTAAAGCAAGGTGTATTCGCTGCAAAAACATTTTTTCTTCCTATATATTCATAATTCTTACGCTTATTTAGCCTACCTTTTCCATTTTCCGCTTGCTCTGAATGGAATAAATACGCAAAACAATCACCAACTGATAGCCAATATAAGAACTCGCCTTTTCGTAAACAAATTAAACATGCAAGTTCCTCATCATCTTGGTCACATTTCTCAATAAATAGCTCATCTGTAAATAACGCTAATAAATACATATGTGTATGATGAAAAGCTAAATGTATTGGATATGAAAATAACTCTTTTAGTTTTTCTTCTCTTTCTGAAATAGCTTCTATTATATAATGTATATTTTTCGTTTTATGATGTGTATCAAAAATCATAACAAATTCAAATTCTAATTTCGGATCCCACCAAGCTAGCACTGCATCTCCTCTTTCATATGCATCACTCTCTTGATTCCCTCCATATACGCCGACTGAAAGAGGACCACATTTTTCAACATGTATTTGATCTACATACATCTTTTCATGACTAATCCATTTAAATGTATTCACAGCTATCATCCTCTCTCTTGCTAAATGTATACCTTTACACATAGATTACCTTATATTTCAATAAAAATAAACTTTTTCAACATTTATTATGAAAATAACAGGATTTTAATTCTTACCAAGCGAATATATCTTATAAGACGATATAAAAAATAGGGGGATTTATAATATGAAAGATATTAATCCACATTGGGAGACAATTTACTACCACTTACGATATGAGTATGAAGACAATCTTTCTCACCAAGCAATTCGCATTTTACAAATCATTTCTCGTGAGAAAGACATAACAATTGGAAAAGTTGCTTCTGAACTCGGTTTATCTCATAACACAGCGTCCGAACATGTAAAACGCCTTATTCAAAAAGGATTTATCATTAAAGAAAGAAATAAACAAGATGAAAGAGTTGTGAACCTTACATTAACGACAGAAGGAATTGAAGCATTAGAAAAGCATACTTTGCTAGATAAAGAAAAGATACAAATATTAGAATCACAGTTATCAAAAGAAGAGCAACAATTAATAGCAAAAGCCTTTTCGTTATTAGCTAAGGAGGCAAAATATGCATTTCCTCGTTAAGGTCATCGTTTCTGCACTTATTATCGGCGTTATTACTGAAGTCGCTAAACATTATAGTACGATAGGCGGCTTTATTGCTGCCCTTCCTCTTGTGAGTTTACTTAGTTTATTTTGGATTGCTTTCGAAGGTGGGAGTAAACAGGAGTTAAGTCAATTCGCTATGGGCGTATTATATGGATTTCCTGCATCCGCATTACTATTATTTATTGTTTATATCGGTTTAAAAAACTCCTTTTCACTTAGTACATCGATACTCTTTGGCATAGGCGCCTGGTGTATCATCTTTGCTTGTCAAAAAGCATTTCAAGCTTAGGGGGTATTACTATTAATAGATCAGTAGAGATATTTGGACAAAATGTAGAAGTATATATGAGAGGTAGTAGTAAACAAACTGTAGTCATTCAAACAGGAATGGGATGCTCATTTTATGATTGGCTTCCTATTATAGAAAAGCTTTCACAAAACTTTACAGTCATTTCATATCATCGCCCAGGTTACGGAAAAAGTGAGCTAGGAAATACTCCACGTACAGCAAGGCAAGTTACAAAGGAACTACATATGTTACTAAACAAACTAGATATTCACGAGCCAATCTTTCTAATCGGCCATTCCTATGGAGGGTTATGTGCACAACATTTTGCAATGTTACATGCAGAGCAACTACAAGCACTTCTTTTAGTTGATTCTACTTCCATGAACTTACACCGATTAGATGAACTTCATTTACCGGTTTCTGATCAAACTGATTCTGATGATATTTGGCTTCAAAAATATAATACGTACTCCAAAATGGATGTAGACACACTTTATAATGAACTAAAACCTATGCTTGTCGATCAACCAAGACAGCAAATTGAATTTTCTACCTCTCCTTCATTATATAAAGCGACAGTCTCTGAACTATCCGTGTGGAAAAATTGCGCTCACTCAATAAAAGAGCTAGATAAAACATTAGAAACACCATTAATTGTTATCAGTAGAGATCCTCATTATTCTATTACTCAAATGATTGAGGGCGGTATGCCAAAAGAGGAAGCAACACAACTTGAAGCAATGTGGCAAGAACTGATTCGTGAACAATTACATATTTCAATAAACAGCCAATATATTCTTGCCGAACATGCTGGTCACGGAATAGAAAATGATCGACCAGATATTATCATTGAAGCTATTCACTCATTACACACAAAAAAAGGAAGCAACTAAAGCTGCTTCCTTACTTATCTATTCATAATCTTCTTCATCATCAACTTCTTCATAATACGAACTCCCATTGCTTACATATATAGGACCATTCGCAACATCAATACGTAGTACCCATGCCCATGGCACAGCTAAACGTTTATGTATTGCTCTCCAAAAATTCATTGATTTTCTTTCGTACTCCTGGAACTCCTGAAGTAACTCTTTATAGGAGGAACCGTCTAACTGAATATTTGCTTCTAATAAACGAGAATGGGCATAGTACTGTAACTCTAGTTCAGCAGCAATCTCCATTTCTTCTTCCGTTGCCATACCTATAATTGCTCCATCTGCTGGTGCGATTTCATATACGTTGTGAACTTCAATAAGCCCTTCTTTCTCTTTCTCAAACATGTAAACAGCCTCCTTTAACCAATATTTTTTATGTTACAAAGTCATACTTCTACAATACCTTCTCTCTTTCCTCTTTTTTTGATAAACTTTTACAAATTATTAATCTGACGAGCGGTATTCTCTATTCTTCCAACAGAAACTAAACTCTCATTATGAAAAGTTAACTTAAATATATCTGGCATATGAAGGGTTTTCCAAAAATGAAAATCATATGTAGAATCAAAATAATTCATCAGTAACACCATAATATTTCCATGAGTACCGATTACAATGTTCTTCCCTTTATATTTTTCCAATATATTTTGCAAACATAATACAGCTCGCTTTTGTGCTACATCATTTGATTCTCCGCCTTCGTATGCAAAATTCCAATCTTCCCACACTTTCTGAATAGCGTCATTAAAATCTGCTACTGGATCCTTACTTAATAATCTTTCACGTAACTCTTCTTCTATTTGTATCGACAAATTATATGTATTCGCAATTCCTTGCACAGTTTGAATCGCTCTTTTATACGGACTTGAAATCACAACATCAATATGTTCATCGTTTAATAAATATGTTACATTCTCTGCATCCAAGTGCCCCTTTTCAGATAAAGGGCGTTCTCTTTCTTCTTTTGTATATGTAGAGTGTGCATGGCGAACGAAATATATTGTCGTCACTATTCAACTTCCTTTCTTATTTTCAATCTATATTCAATGGAGTAAATAAGAAATCCTTTATCATTAAAAGAAAAGGACACTTTCCAAAAAGCGTCCTTTGTTTACATAATAAAATTATTTCATTATAATTTATCTTTAAATTCCTCATTTGTTAAAATTTCTTGAATAAAATAATCTACATTATTTCTAAGTTTTTGATATGCAACTTGATCATCTATATCGTTAAACATAATTACAACTTCTACCTTATTCCCCTTCTTATCTGTAGTGTACAAGCTTTTTGTCAATACGAATGCGGTAGAACCACCTTTTTGACCAGCATATTCGAACTTACTATTTTTAACTGTTCCTTTAAAAACATTCTCAATTTCATCTTGCATTAATTTTGGAAAATAATTTCCACTATTTACCTTTTCCATTATACTCATATAATCTTTAGCATTTGCATTCACTAATCGGTCTGACCAAATTCGCTGGAATTCCATATCTACTTTTAATGGGATATCCCGCTTTTTCCATTCTTCCTCGTCTTTCATCCATTCATGTATTTGTAACACATGTTTATTATATTCATCGTTTGACATGTTACGTAGCATTTTTAATGATTGATTTTCTGGTACATGAAGCTCTTTTTCTACATATCCTCTCATATATAGTGAAGCTGTATAGGAAGAGAACTTGTCATGACTAGTAAGCTCTAACTCTTTTATACTTTCATTTACTCTTTCTATTCCAAGCTTCTCTAACAAATATGTTGTATTTGCATTAGAACTATAGTGAATCATCCCTTTAGCGACTTCTTCTAAAGGAATTTGTCCATTTTTCACTAACTCTTTAGCTTTGGCATCTTCTAGCCAGGCAGGATGCGCTCCACCATCAGTGTTTTTTACGTAATATTTTTCTAACTCATGTAATGAAATTTGTTCATCTCGACTTATCTTTCCTTCTGACACTTGTTTAGCAAACTCAACTGCTATTACGATTTTTACCATACTCGCTAATGGCAATTTTTTATTTTCATTTATAGATGTTAATACTTCGCCATTTCTTCTAATAAGTAATGAACAGGTTTCATCACCTTTATGTTCTTTTATGTAATTTAAAACATACTTTGGATCTTCTTTTGACAAATAATATTTCATAATAAAAAAGAACGCTACAATGCCTACTATGATAACTCCCACAATAATCCCTATAATCTTTACTATATTCACAATATGCCCCCTCTAACAAATTCCCTTTCATATAATCATTATACCGAATATAATTACAAAATTATACAAAATAGAATAACTCTTCCTAATAATAGAAAGAGTTATTCTATTTCACATGAAGTTATTTGTCCATTTAACGTAACTACTATATTTGAATCGTCAGCCTGTATATCGCCTTTAGAGCGGGTTACTGTGGGCGGTCCAATTACAACCGACTCTTTAATTGGCGAAAGGTCTTTCGCTAATTTCTCTGCACTTACACCGTAGGCAGCTTGAAATACTTCTGGCGGCGTCAACCTTAATACATCCGATCCTTCGGCTGTTTCAAACTGATCGTTATTGAAGAATAAATGTAATTGTACTTCTTCTGTTATGGCTGTGATCCAGTGCCACCACCCCATTGGAATAAAGACAGTTTGCCCCGCTTTCAAATGATAATTTTGTAATTGATTCGTTTCAGGATTTAGAATAGACGTAACGGCTTCCCCAGAGACAACAACATCTAACTCCCAAGCATTCGGATGCCAATGTGGTTCTCGCATATGCCCCTTCGTCATAAACAAATCAACAAATGCTCCTCCAATCATCGCTGGTAACTGTGTTGACGTTACTTCATACGCAACATTTTTCTCGTCTCTTTTAAAAAAGACATTTGTTCTTGAATCAAAGAAAAGATTTGGCATTCCTGAGCTTTTCTTTAAATTTTTATTATCTGTAACATAACCTGAATTACTCATTTTATCCCTCTTTCCCGCTCCGAACATTTCTGATTTCACACTGTATCGTATGGGAATTTTTTATGCATGTGCCTATTAACAACATAACAAAAAAACATGCTTTCATTATGAGAGCATGTTTTGTGATATTCTTCACATTGTTTAGTTAAAAAATAAACTTTTTACTTACCATGATGTAACATTAAATCACTAAGTTCTTCTTCAATGTGATTTAATTTCGCAACTCCTTCTTTCCATTTATGAATATAACGTGAAACCCCAACGAAAAATAAAATAATAATTGTGGAAAGAATAATACCATACACGATAGCTACAGTACTCATAGTTACACTTCCTTGTAATTAGTTATGTTTTTATTATAAACCTTTTTTTTATAAAATGCTTTGATTTCAACTTTTTGTAACAAAATTGAGTTTTCTAACAATAACAAAAGCGAACTTACCATCTAATTTCCCCCTTACGATTGATAAAAAACCTTAATATTTCCATCATACCAAATACCTCCTTATGAATTGGCAATAGCTCAATTTGTTAAAAAACGTTCAAAAAAGGAAAATTTTTCACAAAATATACAAAACTTCACCATATGTACTATTACCATATGGGTTATATTATTTAATAGAATAAAGGGGATGATATACTATGACGACTTGGTTTATTGTTATGTTAGTTGTATTTGGAGCATTTAAAATTATCGTTTCTAGCCTTCCAAACTCTGTTATTGAATCCATTATTAGCAGGTACGAAACACATCCACAACTTGAAGAAGAGAATGTGACTGTTACAATCAATGGAAGTAACTTAGAAGGCGAAAAGAAATCCAAAATTATTCATGATTTTAACGAAGGTTTATTTTTAGATCGCTATTATGCACCACCGCATAATGAGGGCACTCCTATAATTATCAATGCAAAGCGTGGCAAAAAGGATTTTACATTTTATATTTATAGTCATGAAGAGCATGTTGATATTGTAAAACAACATAAAAAGAAAGTAATTGCTTATAGTTTACGCTCTAAAAACCTACAAAATAGTGATATGTTCGTGTCAGCTGATTTAGCTTAATGCTCATATATTAGAAAAAGGAATCCATGGCCATATGGATTCCTTCTTTCCTATTTACTGAAAAATAAGCTCTGTCTTCAAACTATCTTTCGGTAACAACCATCCTTTTTTCTCTATACTCGCCATTAATAATTCTCTTTGTTTTGTCGCAATACTTTCCTCATTTGTTTTAAATGACACTTCTATTACGAAGTCGTCTTCTATCTTCCCGGTATTACTTAATGGCCAAATTTCAATATTCGTTTTTGTATTTTCAAACTCCCCTGTATACCGTTTCATTAATACAGGACCGTAAATGTGAGAATCGTTGAGCATTTCTTCTCCCCAATTCGTATACAACCATTTGTTCATTTTCCCTGGTAATTTCTCTATTAACATGTTTTGAGCATCCCGTTCATTTGGTAAATCAAGTATCCCATATCCTTTAGCACTATAACTTTTCTTATTTGAAATACTTAATGTTTTCTTCTCAAATCCCCAATCTATTTCTGCCTCATAGTTATCAGTTTTACTATCAAATCCATCCTTCTTAGCTACTTCTAATGCATCTTGAATTATACCATTTTGAATCGGGTATCTCTTTTTATATGTTAGCTCAAAATCTTTACTAAATTCTTTCTTTCGAATTCTAGCAAACCAACCTTCATTACTTAAATTTTTATTCGCCGTATCTAAAAATTGCACTTGTATTCTTTCATAATTTGTACCAGCCTGGAAATGTTCTAGTACCTCTTGCTTTATCTCTTTGTTATAACCTAATACTTGTTCTGGCTTTAATAATAACTTCACTTCAAAACTAGGTTTCATCGGACTAGCAGCAAACCCTTCCTTAACATTATAAAGGAAACAACAAAAGAAAATACTTACGAATACAAATACCTTTTTCATATACCGATCTCCTTTACACTTTAAATTACTTCTATACGTTCCATAGTAAGGGAATATACATTTTCATATCCTGCTGTACTAAGGTTTTGCTGTAATCGATCCGTGTCCTCTTTAAGAGCATGCACTAACACCGTATGTTCTGGTAATAATATATTTAACATCGCCTTAACGTCACTTATACTTTGATGAACCTTATATGGAACTCGCTCTACCCTACATTCTCTACTTACACATTCTTTCATCACCTTTTCTGCGAAACTCCCTTTCGCAATATGTCCAGTAAAGATAATGGAATTTCGTTCTTCATGCCGAAGTTGTTCATAATATAACTGCGCTCGTTTCGTTTGCATATTCGCATCACTCATTACAACTATTCCGTAACTATTTTGCATACAAATGTCATTATCCATAACTATTATGTTTCTTTTTAAACTCTCCAGAGCCCGTTCAAGTTTTTCATTATCTTTTAACCAATCTTTATATATGAACATCTCTTCAAAACCAACCAAAATTTCTTTATCTACTATAAGCGGAAATTTTTTATATCGTTCATATAAATACAATACTATATCTTGCGCCCTACCAAGTGGAGGTAACGGTAGTAACGCTATTCCTTTATTGTGCGCAACTCGTTCAATTTCTGCACATAATTCGTCCACTCGTTCATTTTGCGAAACATCATCAGTGTGATAAGCGGCATCTACAATTGCAATTTTTATATCGCTTCGCAAATTTCCAGGTAAATTAGCTCGTAGTATATTAGATTCTGCTGAATAATCACCAGAATAAAATACGTATGTATTACACATATCCACTAAAAACCAAACAGCTCCTAATACATGCCCACTATACCCCCATTGAAACCGCAACGTTGGTGTAATCTGTATCCATTCATTTGGATTACTAATCTCATCAATACATACATAATTTAAATCTTTAATATTTTGGTCGTTATAAGGTAAATTCCACCCTTGCGTCAGTTTGTAGTTTCTCCATTTTTCAAAATAAGCTGGCAGTTGCTCCTTCGTATAACGAGTCGTCCAAATTTTTTTCTTATATCCATACTTCGTCAATAAAGGTAAACCCATCGTATGATCTTCATGAATATGCGATAAAAATACCGCATCCAAAAATGGAACAACTTCTCTTTCTATTTTTGGATAACTATCCTCATATGATCGATTAATACCACAATCAAATACTATTTTCATCTCTTTATTTTTTACAAAATAGCAGGAACGACCGTATTCTCCCGCTCCTCCCCATACTTCCATCCTCATCATGCTACCCCTTTTCGTTTTTGCTCCATATGTTGCAGAAGTAATAAGCACATTGTTGTAAGCCCCACAGAAACAACAGCCATTGCCATTCCTATAGATACTTCTCCTTGTTCAAATTGAGAAAAAATAAACGTTGCTGACGTTTCTACTGATGGAGGTAGTACGAGAAGCGATGCTACTAACTCTCGTATCGAAATCGTAAATGTCATCGCCCATCCAGCAAGAATGCCCGGAATAATAAGAGGCAATATTATTTTTCTAAAAATATAAATATAATTCCCAGAAAAAACACTTCCTGCCTGTACAAGAGAGTCATCAATTTGTCCGAGCGATGCTTTTACATACTGTACCGTATAAGGTAGAAAAAGAACAACATACGTTACGATAACCATGACAGGTGTATTGTAAATTGATATAGGCATATATGGTGAATTCCAAAATAAAATAAGCCCTACAACCATCACTATTCCTGGTACCATATTCGGTAACATACCGCACATATCAAGCCATTTTTCAGAGGAATTTTTCCCCTTTCGAATCATAAGTGCCAAAAAGACTCCAATAATTACAGCAACAATCGCCGTTACGAGTGAAAAAAGAAAACTGTTCCATAAAGCTTCTAATCCCGGAGAACCAATTGTAAATAATGCTTCATAATGGCTTGTTGTAAAGTTATTAAAATGTAAGCCCCCGCCTCTTAACTTCGATAAAGAAGCTATGAGTATAGAAAAGTATGGGATACCAATTGCTACTATTAGTAAACCAATTACATAAACCCATGCTATAAAACGTGTAACTATAGACAAAGTATATCTTTTAGATTTCACACCTTTTCCACTAACCATTGCATATGAATACTTTCGATTCAATACATTTTGCATATACCAAATGAGCATACACGCACTTAGTAATAAAGAAGATAATGCTGTTGCACTACTAAAATCAATCGGCCAACTCGAAATAAATTTATGAATCTCTGATGTTAACACGTGGAATCCTATTCTACGTCCGAATGTAGCTGGTGTTCCAAATTCAGCAATCGTCTTTACGAAAATGAGTAAAGCACCCATTACATAACTTGATAACAATAACGGCAATATTATTTTTCTTAAACGATAGAAAAAGCTTCCACCATGAACTGCTGCAGCTTCTTCTTTACTACTCCCAATTTGAAGTAACGTGTTTTTCAACATGAAGTAAAGGAATGGGAATAAATGCAGACTCATAATTAAAACCATACCGCCTAAACTAAAAAACGATGATGAAATCGGCTTTAAAGCCGGAAAAAATTGTTCAAAATAACCGTTAGGTTGCATGAACAAAATCCATCCCATCGATCCGATATACGGCGGCGTCATAAATGGGATCATAAAAATAATATCTAACTTACTATACTTTCCTACATCTGTTTTGCTCATAATGAACGCCAATGGAAATGCAAATATTGTAGCTCCTATTACAACGAGTACACCTAGAAGCATCGAATTTAGAAAAATCCCAGCTAATCCACCACTCTTCATGACTTCAAAAGGCTTTAAAAAATTCCAACTGCTATTTTCATATACACTAGAAAATAAAATGAGAAAAAGCGGAATGACGATTAACATCACCACAAGTAACAATGCTACTGTCATTCCAATTTGTCTTACTGATACGAATCGATTTACCATGTAATCACCATCTTATTGAAATACTTTCTTAAATTGTTTTCCTACTTCATCCTGTTCTTTCCCAACTGTTTTCCAATCAACGTTTAGTACCGGAATCTCTTCTACATTCGGTCTATTTTCAGCTTTTATATCTTTTCTACCTGGCAATAAGTACGCTTTAGAAACTTGTTTTTGCACATCATCTGATAATAAATAATCAATAAACTGTTTTGCACCTTCTACATTTTTACTATCCTTCATAATACCTGCTGCACGCGGACTAATAACCGTTCCGCTTTTTGGATATACGATATCAACCGGCTCGCCCTTTGCTTTTGCACTGTACGTCATATAATCAACACCCGCAATTACCATATCTTTCGCACCTGTTACTACTGGATCTAAAGCTTCTTGGTTTGCTCCCGCTACTGTAACTTCATTTTTCTTAAGTTGTTCAAATAAATTCCATCCATCTTGTCCATTCTTTTTCACGTATCCTGTTACAAAGTCTAAAGCTGAACCTGAAAGCGCTGGGTCTGGAAGATTCACTTTCCCTTTCCATTCTCCTTTTGTTATATCGCTCCAATCTTCAGGTGCTGTCTTCACATTTTTTGTGTTATACACAATTCCTAATGCTGAAGCGCTATATCCAAAATAATGTCCTTTATCATCCGACCATTCAGAACGAAGCTTATCAGCTTGTTTCGCTTCTTTATAAGCTAACGTTTTACCATCGTTCTTTAATCCTTCCATCGCTGGTAATGAAGCGAGTACGACAACGTCAACGACTGGATTTTTCTTTTCAGCTTCCATTCTCGCTAAAATCTTACCTGTTGTTCCTTGAAACATTTCCACTTTTATACCTGTTTTCTTTTCAAAGTCCTTTTGAATTTTTTCTGCTAATCCTTTTGGTCCTGCACTATATACAACAATTTTCTTTTCATTAGCGTTTTTATTTTTTACATCTGCACTGCCTGTCTTTGAACTACACCCTGTTACTACTGCAGAAAATAGTAAAGTACATACAAATAAAGACTTAAGCGAACTGAATTTCTTCATACGATTCTCCCCCTATATGATGAATACATTTTTTTGGTACATATAACGATACTGGTTTACCGACGCTTAGCTTACTATTGTGATAAGCTGTCCATACACCTAATGCCCCCATGTTTACTTTCACTTCATAACGTTCTCCTACATATATAACGTGCTGAATTTCACCTGCATATGTATCGCACACTTCATTTTTTGTCCAGCTCACGTGCTCTGGACGAATCATTTGTTTATTCTCTACAAGCCAATTTGCCTTACCAACAAACTTTGCAACAAATTCATGAGACGGTTTCACATAAATATTTTCTGGTGTTCCTTTTTGTAATACTTCCCCTTGTTTCATTACAATAATTTGGTCTGACATTGACATAGCTTCTGTTTGATCGTGTGTTACATACAATGCCGTTAAACCAATGGAATGAACGATATCCATAAGCTCTAAGCGCATTTCTTCTCGTAAAATTGCATCGAGTGCACTTAACGGTTCATCAAACAAAATAAAATGAGGCTTTGTTACAATTGCTCTAGCAAATGCGACACGTTGCTGCTGTCCGCCAGAAAGTTCGTGTGGATATCTTTTCTCCATACCTTGCAGGCGAACTCGCTTTATCGCATCTTCTACCTTTTCTCGTAAATGATTCGTTTGCTTTGTAGCCCTTAAACCAAATGCAACATTTTCAAATACAGTCATATGCGGCCATAAAGCAAAATCTTGAAATACCATACCGATATTCCGTTCATGAGGAGATGTTTTCACCTTTTTTGTAGACGAATACATGCACTTATCTCCAAAATATATTTCTCCTTTATCCGGTTCTTCAAGTCCTGCAATCATTCTAAGCAAAGTCGTTTTCCCACATCCCGAAGGTCCTAAAAGTGTGGTAAACTCTCCTTTTTTCATTACAATTTGTAACGGTTTTAACGCCTGCATTTTTCCAAATGTCTTTTCTAATCCATGAATTTTAATATCCATCGTTTCACCTCTCTTCCCTCATTCTTAACCTGCTTTCATTCTATCTGGACGATTTATACTGAATGTTAATGTACTGTAAAGATTAAATTAAAAAACTTCTAATAAACTATTTATTTCTATAGATTTTTTCTATAGTTAGAAGAAAAAGGGGTCAACTTATCATGAATCTCTTAAAATTAGAAATTGTAGTGCTTATTAAGAAGTACAAAAAGCTTACTATTGTCGCAGAAAAACTTGGTGTTAAACAACCTACTATTACATTTCACATAAAAAGCTTAGAAGAGGAACTCGGTGTGCCTTTATTTGAATTACGTTCCGGAAGATATTTCTTAACAGAAGCTGGCGAGGCGTTGCATCATTATGCTTGTAAAATAGATGCACTTATGAAAGAAGCTAGACGGGTGACACAAGAATTTAAAGATTTTAATAAAGGAGCTATAACAATTGGCGCTAGTTATGTACCAGCAACTTACCTTTTACCAGAAGTTGTTCACCAATTTCAGTGCGAATTTCCAAATATAAAAATAACACTAATGGTAAAAACAGCTCCTAAAATTCGAACGATGCTACAAAATCACGAAATTGATCTTGGAGTTATTTCAGCCGCACCATTTGACGAACCACTTTTAAAACAAACGAATATAATACCCGATACACTTGTTCTGGCCTTTTCCAAAGAACATCATTTTTCTAAAAGAGCAAATGTATCATTACAAGATATCGAAAAAGAACGTATATTATTGCACCGTAACCCATCTACAACGAGAGACTTACTTACACAATGGACGTTAGCACATAACATTACATTCCAATCTGAAATTGAACTAGATTCATTAGAAATGATGAAACAAATTTTAAAATATGGTAATGGGGTTGCCTTTATTTCTAAACTTGCTATTGAACAAGAAGTACAACGAAATGAGCTCTTATACATACCAATTCCCGAATTTGAATTACAGCGTAATATTTATACAATTCATCATGAGGACAGGTGGAATTCTAAAATCATTTCTTTTTTACTACATAGCATCACTTCTTTTTCAGCCAAAAATTAAAAGGCTGTCGTTATACACGACAGCCTTTTAAACTATAACTCTATTTATTTTTCTTTTCCTCAATTTTTGCTTGCGCCTCTTCGGCCTTATCTAATGCTTCTGAAACTTTCTGTTCTTTTTCTTTTACATCATCTATACTATCAACAGCTTTAATTAATTTATCGATTCCTTCTTCATTTACCTTTTTTCGTTTCGCTACTCTTTCATTTACTTTCTCTTCAACGTCTTTTGCTTTTTGAAGCATATTTTCTGCATTTGATTTCACAGCCTTTTCAAGTGCATCGTCCTTTTTCTTTTGCAACACTTCATTCGCATCGTCTTTCGTTTCTAAATACTTACCATCTTTTAATGCTGTTGCACCGTGATCCATTATTTGAGCGACTTCTTTATATGATTTCGCTTCATTTCCTGATTTTTCTTTTTCCGCTTTTTCAAACCACATAATCGCATCACTATATTTTTCATTTTTCAATGATTGCATACCTGTTTCAATATACGTGTCATAATTACTACATCCAGTCATTACGACTAACAGAAAAAGCATTACAAAACTTAATTTTTTCATGATGTTTTCTCCTTTTCTTTGCCTGCTCACTTTACTGTAACATACATGAAAAAGAGTTTCAAAAACTAAAATACTAATTTAGTCATTTTTTATCGTTAAGTCAAATTTTCTTTTAGGCAGACACATCCACTTGCTTTTTCGCCACATGCTTCTTTACTCCAACTAAAACAACTAACAATAACCCTCCGCCTAATGTCATCATAACAATGCTAGTCGGTAACATATCTAATAATAATCCATATACAATCATACCAAGCGGTGCGATTGCAGTAGAAATTGTTTCAAGTAGGCCGAATACACGCCCTAAATAGTTTGGATCTGTCGTCTTTTGCATATGTACTTGCATCGGGATATTTACAACCATCATTGATATACCAGTTAACATCATAAAAGCGATATAGTAAATAAAACTTGCTACTTTCGGAATGGTAACTAACAATGGAAAGACTGTACATAAACTCAAGCCCGCAAATAAAAACAGCCCAATATAAACAGAGCGAAACGGATTATTCACTTCTTTACGTACTGATAAAACAATTGCACCAATTAGCATCCCGACTGCTAACATTCCCTCTACAACTCCGAGTTGCTTCGAGGATAAGTGCAAATTTTGAATAATAATATATGGAAGTGAAACGAAAAGTGCACTCGCAAAAAAGTTTACCCCTACTGCAATTTTCATTAAACCATATATTTCATGTTGTCGTTTTATATATGAAAAGCCTTCTTTTATACTCTTCAAGAAATGCTCTTTACTTTCAGCCATTTCTTTTTTATATAAATCAAATACGATAAATAATTGTACAATAACCGCTAAAAAGAATGTAATGCTATTTAGCAGGAAAAAGGATTTAATTGAAAAGAAACCAAATACAACTCCACCAATAATTGGTGCTAAAATATTCGATAAAGATGCTGCCGTCTGGTTCAAAGCACTCGCTTTTTGAATACGCTCCTCATCTACTAAATTAGGAATAGACGAAGTTAATGCAACAGAATAAAAACTTGCACAAATTGATAATAATGCTGCTGAAACATAAATAAACAGAAGTGATGGTCCAAATATAGTAGTAAGAATAAACATAATAAGCATCGTTAAACTACTTAATAAATCTGTGCCAATGACAAGCCATCTTCGGTTCACACGGTCAGCTACAGCACCTGCAATTGGTCCACAGATCATTCTTGGTATTGATCCGCAAATAAGAGTAGTTGCAAATCCCATCCCGGAACCAGTTGTCTTTAATACGTATAACCCCATTGCAAACGTATAAATACCCGCCCCTAACAAAGACGTCATTTTTCCAATCATCATTAAAATAATATTTCTCATTGCAATCTTCATTTTCGAATCATTTTGACCTATACTTACATCCCCCATTATGACACTCTCCCCTTAAAAGTTAAATTGTGTTAAACTTATTATATAATCAATTTTCCGATTTTTACAACAAAAAGTTTAATTGTATTTAACTTTTTAATTATAAAGGAGCATGTGATGGCTACTCTCGGTGAAAAAATTAAAACGTTACGAAAAGAAAAAAAGCTTACTCAAACTGAGCTAGCAGGTTCAGAACTGACAAAAAGTATGCTAAGTCAAATTGAAAATGGAAAAGCTACACCTTCCATGAAAACATTACAATATATCGCTGAAAAACTTGGATGCGAAACGAGTTTTTTACTAGAAGAAGATGATGTAGAAATTGTAGAACTCATTCAACAAATGGAACAACTAATAAAGGCAAATAAATGTGATGAAGTATATAACACTTTACTGCCTATCGTTCAAAAAGAGCTACCTCCCACTTTAAATACCGCTCGTTTATATAAACAATTTGTAACAGCTGCGGCGATTATGAAAGATTACAATATTGAATATTACGTTGAAAAGGCTACTTCTATTTTTGAAAAATATACGTTATACCGGGACAGTACGGAAACAAAATTAAAATTATCCTTTACGATATTCACACGTAAAAAATATGCTGAATGTTTACAACTTATAGCTAGTATCCGAAATGACTATGAAGAGAAACATTTGGAAATGGATCTCATTATACATATCGAGTTATGTTTATATGAAGCAATTATTTTTCTTGCATGTGGTGATTATGAACAGTGTGAAAGAGTCATTTTAGATGCACTTGCATTTTCAAAAAAACATCAAGTCTATTATAAAACAGATGAATTTTACCGTATTTTGTCTTACCAAAAAGTCATCACTGCTGATAAAGAACAATATTTACACTACATAAAGAAATCTGAGCAATTTGCCATTTTTACAGAAGATACTTTATCGGCTGCGATTGTTGATCTTTTAAAAGCTTATTACTACAACACAATTACTAATGAATATACAATTGCATTAGTACATCTAGAGCAATTTCGAGAGAAACTAAAAGATGAGCCAATTTTTCAAGACGACGGATTGTATTATCTTGAAAAAGGAAAAGCTTTATACGGATTAAAACGTTACGAGGAGGCTTTAAAAACATTGCAACGTGGTATCATGCCAGATTATATGAACCATCCACTTGATCAAGCGTGGCTTACAACAGCTGGTGCATATCGTGCCCTTTGTTATGTAAAACTTAACGATAAAAAAAGAGCTCTTGAGGAAGTTACAGAAGCCGCTCAAAAGATACAATCCTATCCGGATTCCATCTTTTCTTCTTTTATTAAAGAAACATTACAAATAATACAAAAACTTTAAAAGTGTCTCTAAATGGTATATTATTCCTCTTTTTTTGCAAAGATAATAATGATGGGAGGAATATAAATGAATATACAACGCGCAAAAGAGCTTTCCGAGTCATCTGAAGAAGCCAATGTCAGTTTCCAAGGCATGCCTGTTATGATTCAACACGTTGACGAAAGCAACGAAACCGCCCGCATATATGAAGTAACAAATCCAAAACGCGAATTAACAGTTCCAGTTAATAGCTTAGAGGAAATATAAGCAATGCCACTTCAATTTTCTGAAGTGGCATTTTTCTTGTTTTGGATTACTTAATATGTATATATTTCTTCTAACCTCTATTTTTCTTTTTATTACGTGCTAAAATCAAACAATGAACTGATTTTAAAGGGGGAAAATGTATGGGGAATACGCCACAAAAAACTAGTCCTTATTATGCCGTTATCTTTACTTCTAACCTATCAAATGATACAACAGATTATAGTAACGTTGCCGAAAAAATGGAGGACCTTGCGAAACAGCAACCTGGATTTCTAGGTGTAGAAAGCTCACGTGATAATTCGGGACTCGGAATTACAATTTCTTATTGGGAATCACTTGAAGCAATTGAAAACTGGAAAATGAACGCTTTACATATTGAAGCGAAAAAAAGAGGACGCGAACAATGGTATGAAAACTTTCATCTACGAATTTGCCTTGTAGAGAAAGAATATAAGTTTCAGAGAGAGATTTTGTAACTATGAAGAAAAAAATAGCTCTCGTTGTTGTTCACGAAATATACGGTGTGAACGATCATATGCATCATGTTATTGACCACTTCACTTCACTTCATCTCATATAGATGTATTCTGCCCTAACCTTCTACAATCACAAAGTGCATTTCATTATAGTGATGAAGAAAAAGCATATCAGCATTTTATGAATCATATTGGATTTAATTATGGAAAAGAGCAAATTGAAGAACTCATCACTAGCCTTTCCAGCAGGTACACACATATAGGGCTTATCGGCTTTAGCGTTGGATCTACCATCTCATGGCTATGTAGTAACAATCCAAAACTAGATTTTATCATTGGATGTTACGGTTCCCGTATACGCGACTATGTTCACATGAAACCTTCGTGTGCAACATTACTTATTTTCCCTGAAAAAGAAACTAATTTTTCAGTATCCTCCTTCATGCAAACATTACAGCAACAAAATAACTCTTTAGTAGAAATAAAGCAACTTTATGGTGAACATGGATTTCTAAATCCGTACTCTGAAAAATATAACGAGCAATCTGCAAAGCAAGTATACAACATAATAGATTCGTTTCTTATGAAAATAATATTGTAAAGGAGGTCCAAATGTCACTTACATTACTCTTACTTATTTTCATAATCATTGCCTTTATATCAGCGCTAACTCTCCTTTTTATAACCGTTAAAAAAAGGAGAGTTTTCAACCGTCCCTACTTACAATCATTCATCGTATGTGCTCTATTTTTTGCGAATTGGATATTATATTTAACAAATTTTTATTCATTACTACCTGAGAAAGTTAGTCGATTTATATTTCTACCTATTTGGTTTTTCCTTTGCGTTTTAGGCTTTATCGTTTTCGTACGCGAATGGAAAAACAATCGTATTTTTTCCATATCTACCGGTTTTCTTTCTTTCATTAGTTTTTTATTTGGATTATTGTTGTTAGTTCTTTCAGGAATGTAAAAATAGAAGAAAGAAAAGCCCAACATCAACTTTTCTTCCTTCTATTTTTATCTTTAGATTTCACTGTTACTGATTCACAAGGTGTGTAATAAATTTGAGGTGTCGCCTTATCAACAACCATCATAAACGTAATAAAACCGATAATAAAGAAAATGAATACCGTTAATAAAATAGAGCCTATCGTTAAAAGTATCATAACACCACCCCTATATATTTCATGTTATTACACCTTTCGCTATTATATGAGCTGAATCCTTTTTAGAAAAATAAACGTAACAAAATAATTACAATGACTCCTGTTAATACTGTTCCTAATAAACTACGAGTATATATTGCGACAAGAAATGTTTGGATTGCTGCGATAAGATAATCCCACTGCATCGTCTCATGCATAAATAATACTTGTGCTAAAAGTGCAGCTAATATCGCAATTGGTATGTAATTTAACCATTTTAAACCCCAGTCTGGAATTTGTAGTTTGCTAAATACGAGTAGAGGTAAAATACGCGGCATTAGTGTGACAGCTCCTGCTGCTAGTAAAAGTAATAATACGTCTAATCTCATTTCCATTTTTCAATCACCACTCCAATCGTCGCAGCTAGTAATGTTGCGATAATAACTGCTATACTATCTGGCATAAATAAGTGTGAAACGTATGCGATAATAATCGCTACAATTGCAACACTTAGATGAATTGCTAGTTTCGGTTTACTACTTATTAGCTGAAGAACAAATAATCCGATAAACATCGCTGGTAATGCATAATCCATCCCGTACGTATGAGGATCTGGTATCCACTCACCAAATAGCCCGCCAATAATTGTAGCAATAATCCAATTTAAATAGGCGGTTACATTTAACCCGATCATCCATCTTTCGCCTAAATATCCTTTTTGCGCTGCGTGCTGCACTGCAACGCCGAAAGTTTCATCTGTAATTTGCGAACCGATGATTAAGTTTTTAAATAGAGGAATTTTCGTGAAGTAGGGCGCGAGCGCAGCGCTCATTAAAAGGTGCCGTAGATTAACAAAAAATACGGTAAAAATAATTGCTGAAGCCGGAGCACCGGCAGCATACATACCTGCTAATATAAATTGAGCAGAACCTGCATAAATTAAAGTGGACATAAAAGCAATTTCAATGATGGAGAAACCAGCTGTTTTCGCAATTACACCAGCCGCTATACCGATGCTCAAATATCCAAATACAGTTGGTAAACAATCCTTTACACCTTGTTGAAATGTATCATCGCTCTGCAATGTCATATGTGCCTGAGCTTTATTCACCTTTCTCTCCCTCCATTTCTTCCATACTACGTTTTCCTGTTACGACATGAACTAAATCTATATTTTCTCGCCATAACGTATCTAACTTATCAGTACCAAAGTAATCCCTCACAATCTATATAGCTCTAATTCCATTTTCCGATAGTAGTTATTGTTATACCTACTAATATAGAAAAGAAGCCCCTTATAGTCAACTGATTATTCTGAATTTTTAAACCGAAATAAAAAAGCCTTCTTTTGAAAGGCTTTTTGTGTATAATGTCCTAATTATTTTAACTGCAAAGAATTTGATATATTACTCTCCAAATGCTCACGTAAGGTTGAACCTGTATACTCTTCTCTAAATACACCTGCTCTTACGAATAAAGGAATCACTTCACTAAAGAATAGATCCAATGATTTAGGAGGTCCGCCTGGAATTGCAATGAATCCATCTAGTGCCCCCGCTTCAAATCTTTCCATAATTTTCTTAAAAACGTCTTGTGGTGTGCCAATAGCGACCCAATGAGCAGAACCAACAACTTCTGGTCGTTCTAGTATTTGCTCAACAGTTGGTTCATTTTTAATGATGAAATTCCGTAATAATTCGGCATGCGTTTTACTACGTACAGCTTGATTTCTACTCGGCAGCATATCTTCTGTGATCTTACTCTCTAATGGAATCCCTCTAACGTCTAGTCCAAGAACCATTTCAAGTAAAGCATACCTCTTCTCTTTTGTGAGATGTTGATGAGCTTGCCTGTGCATTTCTAACGCTTCTTCATATGTATCACCAATAAAGAAATATAAACCCGGCAATACACGTATCTCATCTGGCTTTCGGTCATGTTTCTCTGCTCTTCTTCTTAAATCTTGACGCAGTTCAATTTCTGCCTCTACATCTGGCGTTGCGGCAAAAATCGCATCAGCAACAGAAGCAGCGAAATTCCGACCAGACTCTGAAGCACCAGCTTGAAATAATGGCATTTCTCCAGAAATATGCTGAGGGACATTAAGTGGACCTTTCACCTCAAAATGCTCACCACGATGCTCAATTGGCTGTACCATCTCTCTAATTACGTCTGCGTTATCTACTTTCAAAACTTCATAAGGATGACTCCTCCAAAGTTTTCTTACTAATTCTGTACATTCTGCCGCTTTCGCGTATCGTTCCTCAGATGGTGGCATCCCTGCCTCACCAAAGTTTTCAGCACCATCAATTGATGTGACAATGTTCCATCCTACTCGGCCGTTACTAATCCAGTTTAAAGATTGTAGTTGCCTCTAAATT
Source organism: Bacillus cereus group sp. BfR-BA-01316 (assembly GCF_022664195.1). NCBI lineage: Bacteria > Bacillati > Bacillota > Bacilli > Caryophanales > Bacillaceae > Bacillus > Bacillus cereus group sp. BfR-BA-01316. The sequence continues at coordinate 85,871 of NZ_JAKUGX010000004.1, read as the reverse complement.
GTTAAACTGTTATTTTTTTATATTTATTAATTCAAATTTTCAGTTGAAACTTGATATAGCAAGACTTACAATAAATTCTAAATCTATTTTTTCGTATATTACCGTTTTTCAATTTGCAGAAAAATCAATATAAAAAAATGGGGGTTCTTCACATGAGAATCAATACAAACATTAATAGCATGTGTACGCAAGAATACATGCGCCAAAACCAAGCAAAAATGAGCAACGCTATGGACCGTTTATCAAGCGGTAAACGTATCAATAACGCTTCTGACGATGCAGCAGGTCTTGCTATCGCAACTCGCATGCGTGCTCGTGAAAGCGGATTAGGTGTTGCAGCTGACAACACGCAAAACGGTATGTCTTTAATCCGTACAGCTGACTCAGCTTTAAACTCTGTATCTAACATCTTACTTCGTATGCGTGATATCGCCAACCAATCTGCAACTGGTACAAATACAAAAGAAAACCAAAATGCTTTAAACAAAGAATTCTCTGCGTTAAAAGGGCAAATTGATTACATCGCAAAGAATACTCAGTTTAATGATAAAGCTCTATTAAATGGCGTTGAAGACACACAAACGGGCGATACTGTGATTAAAATCCAAACTTTAGATTCTGATGACGCAGATAAACAACTGGGCATTAAACTAGGAAGTGCTACAAGTAAAGCTCTAGGAATTGACCAATTAAATATCGGCGGAGATGCAGAAGTTAAACCGCCTGTTACTGATTCTCCTGAAGTTACAAACGTAAAAGAGGCAATTACAAAATTAAACGAAGCGCTAGTTGCCGCTACTGGTGATGACGATGGAATTAAAACTGCTGTCGATACATTTAAAGACAAATGGAATACTAATAAATCAGGATATACTGGGGCTTCTGTACAAGAGCTAACAGATTTATTAGATAACTTTAATACAGGCGACGACGTTTCTACAATTACAAATAAAATTAAGGACCTTACTCCGAAAACAACAACGGCAGCTCCAGCAGCTGGCGGTGCAGACAAACCAGCTTCATTACAAGCAGCAACTGCTATTGATAGTGCTCTTGAAATGATTGCAAACAACCGTGCTGAACTTGGTGCTACATTAAACCGTCTTGACTTTAACGTAAATAACCTTAAGAGCCAACAATCAAGCATGGCTTCAGCTGCTTCTCAAATCGAAGACGCTGACATGGCGAAAGAAATGTCTGAAATGACTAAGTTCAAAATCTTGAACGAAGCTGGTATCAGCATGCTTTCTCAAGCAAACCAAACTCCACAAATGGTTTCTAAATTATTACAATAAGCCATTTGAGTTAGCTTCATGAATAAACCTCTCTGCTTGCGGGGAGGTTTGTTTTTTCTATATAAAGTGAAACTTTAATCAGTGGGAGCTTTACCCCACTGATTATTAGTTGAACCAATCGGGCTTTTACGGACGGTTGATTTCCCGCCTAACTTCTTTGCTTCTTCCTAGTTTTCAGGCGGAAATCTTATCGCCGTTAATGCGGGATAAATGAATTATTTGTAAAACCTTTCTTTTTTTAGGTGGAAGAGAGCATCCGCGATGTGTAGAAGTGGTTAGTGCCTATTTCAATCCCCTCCTATGTTAAAACACAAACAGGAAATGAGCATAAGCCCTTTTTCTTTTCGTAGCCGTTTATTAGTTTTAGAACACCGACTCTATATCAATCTATAAGGAGTGTCTATTATGCGTATTAGTACGAATGTTTTGAGTATGAATGCTAGGCAGTCGTTGTATGAGAATGAGAAACGTATGAATGTTGCGATGGAGCATTTGGCGACTGGTAAGAAGTTGAATGATGCTTCTGATAATCCGGCGAACATTGCAATTGTAACTCGTATGCATGCGAGGGCAAGCGGTATGCGTGTTGCGATTCGTAATAATGAAGATGCGATATCAATGCTTCGTACAGCAGAAGCTGCCCTTCAAACTGTTACGAATATTTTGCAGCGCATGCGTGATTTAGCTGTTCAATCTGCGAACGGTACAAATTCAAATAAAAACCGTGATTCACTGAATAAAGAGTTTCAATCTTTAACAGAGCAAATTGGCTATATTGGTGAGACGACTGAATTTAACGATTTATCCATATTTGACGGTCAAAACCGTCCTGTTACGTTAGATGATATCGGTCATACAGTAGATATCACGAAACATATTTCCCCTTCCCCTACACAACATGACATAAAGATTTCAACTGAGCAAGAAGCAAGAGTAGCGATTCGTAAAATTGAAGAAGCTTTGCAAAATGTATCACTTCATCGTGCTGATCTCGGCTCTATGATCAATCGTTTACAATTTAATATAGAAAACTTAAATAGCCAAAGCATGGCATTAACAGATGCTGCTTCTCGAATTGAAGATGCGGATATGGCGCAAGAGATGAGCGATCTTTTTAAAGTTTAAGTTATTAACTGAAGTTGCACTTAGTATGGTTTCACAGGCAGATCAAATTCCGCAAATGGTTTCTAAGCTACTACAATCGTAAATATACCTTCATATTTATTGGAATGATTCATAAAAAAGTAAAAGGGAGATACATAGCGTTTATGTATCTCCCCTTTTACTTTTACACTAGTTTATTCATTATAAATAATATCCTCCGCTAAAGACGTAAAAATCTCCCCAACGAGCGAATCTTCATCATACACACATGAACCATTATTTTCTTCACGTTTTACAAACGGTATTTGGGCGATCACTTCTGTTTGCAGTTGTTCTGCTAACATTTCACCACCGCCTTTTCCGAAGAGATAGTTTCTTGAACCATCTTGTTCTTCGTAATATGCCATATTTTCAACGATACCTAAAATATCGTGTTTCGTATGTTTGGCCATTACTCCTACTCTAGATGCGACAAACGAAGCTACATTATGAGGCGTTGTAACGATAATTTCCTTCGCTTGTGGAATCATCGCAGCAACATCTATCGCAACGTCCCCTGTTCCAGGTGGTAAGTCAAGAAGAAGATAGTCTAGTTCTCCCCAGTGCGTGTTCGCGAGGAAGTTTTGAATCCATTTGTTTAACATTGGTCCGCGCCACATTACTGGGTTATTCCCTTCTGTGAAGAATCCCATCGACATAATTTTAACACCATGACTTACGACTGGAATTGCCGTTTGATCGATCATTGTTGGTTTTTCATTCGTTTCCATCATTGCTGGAATACTGAACCCATATATATCTGCATCTAAAATCCCAACCTTTTTACCCATACGCGCTAACGCAGTAGCAAGGTTAATTGTCACAGTTGATTTTCCGACTCCTCCTTTGCCGCTCGTTACTGTAATAAAACGTACACCTGAATCAGGTCGCAGCATACTAGGCATGCCTGTTTCTGTTCTAGCCTCTTTCTTTAAAGAGGCTGTTAATGCTGCTCGTTCTTCCGGTGTCATCGAGCCGAATGTTAAAGAAACTTTTGATGCCCCAATGTTTCGAAGTGAGTCTTCAATATCTTGTTGAATTTTCGCCTTTAACGGACAACCTTGTATCGTTAAAACTACTTCTAGCCCAACTTCTGTACCATCAATTTTTATATTTCTAACCATGTTTAATTCCACAATACTTTTGTGTAACTCTGGATCTTCTACATGGCTTAAAGCATTCATAATTTGTTCGTGAGTAATCATAAAACTCATTCCTTCCATTATAATCATTTCACTTTATGAAAAAAGTCTCCGCTTTTCCCACCCGTTTTTTGCACTAAATACGTTTCTTTCATGACCATCGTTTTATCAACAGCTTTACACATATCGTAAAAAGTAAGAGCTGCGATTGATACGGCAGTTAATGCTTCCATTTCTACCCCTGTTTTCCCACTGCATGTTACTGTTGCTCTTATGATTAACTCATACCCATCACTTGTCTTTTCATAATGGAACGAAAAATCTGTTCCTTGTATTAATATCGGGTGACACATCGGAATAATATCGGATGTTTTTTTAGCACCGATAATCCCGGCAACTTGCGCCACTTGGAGCGGGTCACCTTTTTTCAATCCGCCACTTTGAATTGCCTCAAATAATTCATTTGATAAAGAAATTGTACTTTGCGCAACAGCTGTACGTGTTGAAATATCCTTTTGAGAAATATCAACCATTTTAGCTCTTCCCTCTTTGTTCCAGTGCGAAAACTCACTCATAATGATCCTCCCTAACGTATGAAAGATAAGATATTCAAATAGAAAGAATTAACCTCCACTTACAGGCGGGATAAACGCCACGGTATCTCCAGCCTTTACAGTATTTTCGTCCGTTACAAATTCTTCGTTAATCGCTACCATAACTTTATGTAGCGTCTGTAATTGATACTTATCTTCCAGCCATTTTTTTAATTGCTGAACATTCATCTCTTGTTTTTCTATTATTACTAACCTCTCTGAGCCGACTTCTTCTCGTAAATTTGCGAACAGTAAAATTGTAATCATTCTCTCATTCTTCTTTCTTTGGTTTTCCTTCTGGATATAGAGTATTTTCAAGTTGATCTCCAATCCACTTCGTCCCATCTTCCCAAAATTCTTTTTTCCAAATTGGGACGATTTTCTTTATACGTTCAATTGCGTATTCATTCGCTTCATATGCCACTTTACGATGTGGTGACGATACTGCAATGACAACGGCAATATCCATTATTTCTAATCGCCCTACTCGGTGCGTGATTGCTATTTTTGCATCCGGCCACTGTTTCTTAATCTCTTCTCCAATTGCAGTAAGCTTTTTTACTGCCATCGGTTTATATGCTTCATACTCAAGATGTAACGTTCGTTTTCCTTTCGTTAATTCTCTAACCGTTCCAATAAAAGCTGTAATCGCTCCTGCTTCTCGTCTTACTACTTTATTCGTTACTTCTTCAACTACAATCGGAGTATCTACAATTTCAAATCGTGCTTGTCCCATCAAAACCTCTCCCTACTTTTCGGAATGCCCAAGGCCATTCACTACCTTCGTTATCTTCTAATAAAAGAATGTCGACAAGCATTCCTTTCTTATATCCTCTCGTACCGCCTAGTAGTACGATAAAAATGTTTGATTCTGCTAATGAAGAAACGGAACTAGATTTATCAAATCCTGATGGATAAGCGACTAGTTGGCCTTCGTTATACTGGAGCTTTGCTCGTACAAATCTTGTAAATGGATTCGGTTTTAGAAAATCTTCTCCAAGTATTGCTTTTTCTCGTTTCACATGTGGTGTTTCACTAAACATATACGTACGAATGCTAGGTTTTACGAATAATTCAAAGCCTACGTAACAAGCAGAAGGATTACCTGATAATCCGAATAATAATTTTCCTTTTAATTGCGCTACGGTCGTGACACTTCCTGGCCTCATTGCAACTTTATTGAAGAGAACTGATGCACCTAACTTTTCATATATCGCTGGCAAATAATCGTAATCTCCGACCGAAACACCACCAGTTGTAATTAACATATCCACTTCACTTAACGCTTTTTTCACTGCTTCGTAGCACGTATTCAAATCGTCGCTAAACTTCCCGAAGTATTTTACTCTTCCACCCGCTCTTCTAATTTGAGACGCTATCATATACGTATTACTATTTCGGATTTTCCCTGGTTGTAATAGTTCATCAACATGAAGAAGCTCACTTCCTGTCGCCAATAGTCCGATTACAGGCTTTTTCGCAACTGGCACTTCACTGTAACCGAATGTAGCAAGAAGAGCCAAAATACCTGGATTAATGCAACAACCCCTTTTTGCGAGAACGGTTCCTTTACGTGCATCTTCACCTTGAAAGGATATATTGTCCCCTTCTTTAAATGAGCGTTTCACTTCCATATAGCTTTTTCCGATATTCTCGTATTGACGATGACGAGTCAGTTCTAGCATGACGACCGCGTTACATCCTTTCGGAATTTGTGCCCCTGTCATAATTCGAACTGTTTGAAACGCTCCTACTTCTTTAGAGAATACGGAACCTGCTCCAATTTCACCGATTATTTCAAATACAATTGGATTCTCATGACTTGCCCATATCGTATCTTCTGCCCTAATAGCGAATCCATCATATGGCGAGCGATCAAAGGAAGGGACATCGTGATCTGCTACTAAATCTTCTGCTAATGTACGCCCGTATGCTAATTCAAGTGGTACTAGTTCTTTTACACCACAATTAGCAAATCCCATTACTTTACAGACAGCCTCTTCAACTGTAATCGGCACTCTTCTTTCCATCATTACCAATCCCTTTCTATTAGCCTAATAACCGATAATATAGTTGTTTCGCTTTTTGAACTTCATTCGTTCCGTGAATAAATACACGACCATCTTGAAAAATGACGATGCGGTAATCTTCTAATTGGCAAGACAGCAAATATGGATTCCGCTCTATTTTTCCGTGTTTTTTTAATACTTTTTCTAAATCGTCAAAGTTGTAATGACTATTATGCGCCGGTCTAATTTGAACTGTATTTCTTCCGCATAAAACAGCTGTCTTCGTTTGGTTTTCGTAAGATAAATAAGGATAAGTTCTATTTGTTCCGCACGAAGGACAGTTTTCCGTTTTTATTTTTCCTAGTTTGATTGAGTGATGTTGATTACTCCATATATCAAACATTAAAAAAGTTTTTCTAATTGCTGCGTAATCTTCTACTAAAATTTTGAATGCTTCTGCTACTTGATAGGCAGCGACGATTTGAACAGCTGGACTAATGATTCCAACTGTGTCACATGTCGCTCCTGTAACAGGAACACTTTTCAACACACAATGTAAGCACGGTGTTTTCTTCGGAATAATTGTATAGCTCATGCCATAACCTCCGACACAAGAACCGTAAATCCAAGGAATGTTATATTTTTGTGATAAGTCATTGATTACGAATCGAATATCAAAATTGTCTGTTGCATCAATGATGACATCGACATCTTCTAATAAAGCTTCCATATTATCCACTCTTGCATCCATCACAAGAGCTTGAATTTGTACTTCTGAATTAATTTGTTTTAACCGATCCTGTGCTGCAATTGCTTTTGGTAACTTTTCTATCGCATCTCGTTCAGCGTATAGTTGTTGCCGCTGTAAATTACTCCATTCTACGTAATCACGATCAATAATCGTTAATTTCCCGATACCAGCACGTACAAAGCTTTCGGCACTTGCACTTCCTAATGCACCTGCCCCCACTATCAGCACATGCTTATTTCTAATCTTCTCTTGTCCTTCTCTTCCAATAGGAGTGAACAACTGTTGCCGTGAATATCGCTCTATCATGAGATAGCCTTCCTTTCATTTGAAAATGTGCTTCCTATTCGATTATTTTTTCAATACATCTTTCTCGATAGCACTTTGTTTCTGATAACAAGAAAAATAAGCGAATCCAACAAATCCCGCTCCGCCAATTACATTTCCGATAAAGACAGGCACAAAGTTTTTCGCAAGATCCATCCACGTAAGATGCCCCGCAAAGATAACGGCTGAAATGACAAACATATTTGCTACTACTTGCTGAAATCCAATTACGACAAACGCCATAATCGGAATCCAAATTCCAACAATCTTTCCGATCAAATCGTTCGTTCCATAAGCTAACCAAATCGCAAGGCAAACGAGCCAGTTACAACCAATTGCCAAAATTAACGTTCTTCCGAAAGATTCATGTAACTTATCTTGAGCTATCGCTATCGTTTTATTTAAATATGCTCCCTCAGTAAGCCCGCCAAGATGACCGAAACAATACGCTACGAAAAGTGCACCTGCGAAATTAGTTAAAGTGACCCACGCCCAATTGTGTAACACATGTTTCAATGAAATTTTCCGTGCATAAAGTGCCATGGCCATTGACATCATATTTCCCGTAATTAATTCTCCTCCTGCTAAAACAACGAGCATAAGTCCGATAGGAAAAACTGCTCCTCCTATAAAATTGACTAAACTTCCCCATTGCTCCGGTACATTACCTAGAACACGAATATTAAGTAAAAATCCTAACGAAATGAATGCTCCTCCTAAAAAGCCAAGAATAAGCATCGCGGATAGCGGTTGCCTTACCTTTTGAACACCGGATTCAATCACAAGTGCCGCGATTTGTTCCGGTTTATGAAATGCCATAATCGATTCCTCCATTTTTCTAATCAAAAAAAGCAGCTTCAAAAAACCTTAACATCGTAAGGATTTTTGAATGCTGCTTAATCTCTCTGCATATCTCTTACAGAAATATCAATCATCATTTTTACTATACTCATAGAAAGTGTACAAAACTTGCACATTTCCCATTATTTACTTTAACAAAGAGAGTCTACATTCATAGTGGTTTCTCAGCCACCGATATGCGACATTTCAATTTTCGGTATTGTTTTTTTATTCGTATCGCTTAACCGTTCATCTGAATAGCGATCTGAACGATTATTCCAAATGTCACGAATAATATCAGTAATTTCCTCATCCGTATATCCGGAGCGAAGTAATTCTTTAAGATCATTTCCTTTAGAAGCAAACAAACATGTATACAATTTTCCTTCTGCGGAAATACGTGCTCTTGTACATGATGAGCAGAACGAATCTGTTACAGATGAAATAATTCCTATTTCTTCATCACTACCGATATAACGATAACGTGTCGCAACTTCACCAGGATAATTCGCTTCCATTTTTTCAAGCGGCATAACTTTATGAATCATTTCTACTATTTCTTGCTTAGAAACTACTTCACCTAATTCCCAGCCGTTATAATTGCCGACATCCATATATTCAATGAATCGAAGGATATGCTTATTCTCTTTAAAGTACTCTGCCATCTGAACGATGTCTTGCTCATTTTTTCCTTTTTGCACAACCATGTTCATTTTAATTTTCATTCCGGCTTCCGCTGCAGCCTGTATTCCCACAAGAACAGTTTTCACTTTACTTCTATTCCCATTTAAATAAGAAAATCTCTCTTCATTTAAAGAATCTAAACTAACTGTCACACGAGATAAACCCGCCTTATATAAATCCGGAGCAAATTTTTTAAGTAATGATCCATTTGTCGTTAAACCAATATCCTCTACTCCGTCAATTTCGTTTAACCGTTGTATGAGTTCAGGTAGGTCTTTTCGAAGTAACGGCTCTCCCCCAGTAATACGTAACTTTCTTACACCTAAAGAAACGAAAATACGTGTAATCCTTTCAATTTCATCAAAAGATAAAATTTTATCATTAGACAAAAAAGAATAATCACGACCAAATATTTCCTCCGGCATACAATATCGACAGCGAAAATTACAACGATCGGTAACAGAAATACGCAAGTCCTTTAAAGGACGATCCAATTTGTCTAATGTAACAGATTTCATATTTATTGCCTCGTTTCTACTTATTTTATATTTACAATCCGCTCTGGATGCGTATATACATTTAAAGATTTATTACGAATGAAGCCTATTGTAGTAATCCCTAACTGCTCCGCTAGCTCTAATGCTAATTCAGTTGGAGCTGATTTTGACAATATTACTTCACAGCCAATTTTCGCAACTTTCAATAGAATTTCAGAAGAGATACGTCCGCTAAAAACAATAATTTTATCACCAATCGAAATGTTATTTTTTAAACAATAGCCGTAAATTTTATCTAAAGCGTTATGTCTTCCTATATCCATGCGGCTTAAAATAATTCCACTCACATCACATAAAGCTGCGTTATGAACGCCGCCTGTATGTTGAAACGTAGACGCAGATTGCTGCATATCATTCATTAACCGAAAACAATCCTCGGCAGAGATCTTTACGCGAATATCATTCATTTCTTTCGCAGTCAGCGCATCGTTTGCGAAAACAAATCCTTGCCTACTCATTCCACAGCAAGAAGTAATATAACGTTTGTTTTGCATGTCACGATAATAAGGATTGATTTTCGTCGTTTTTACATGTACATAGCCTTCTTTTTCTTGCACCCATATTTCATCAATATCTTCATACTTTCGGATAATGCCTTCCGAGGCTAAAAAGCCAATTACCATATCTTCAATATACTCTGGAGTACTAACCATTGTAACAAATTCCTGGCCGTTAATTTTAACCGTAACAGGAAACTCTGTTACAATGCTGTCCTCTATATGTTTAAATTTCCCTTGCTCATATTTAAAAATTTCCCGTTCCACCTGAATCGATTTCACGATGAGCATCCTTCTCTCACGTTATATTTTTATCAAAGACAAAAACTGAAACTGCAATATCTTCATCTACTTTCATATCAGAAAACAGATGAACCAACTTCGCACCAACAAGTTCTTCTAAATGTTCATGAGGATTAGCCGCATACACTTCTTGAATCATTTTCGTTCGAGCCATATGAACCATTTCCGCACCATCCATAGTTCCCGAAATGAATTTCTCTGTAGGTGTCAAATTCCCATAAAGTGTAGCAATCGCCATGTTTTCAGTAAATACAGTATGAATTCGTTCCGGCCCTTTCCCGAACAACTCTTTTCGAAGCTTTCGGATCATATCATTAAATTCATGTACCATTTTTGACATACTCTCATTCCTCCCCAGTTATTCCTTACTATCTTCTCAAATATTATTCCATCACAACTATTTTAACAAAATGACCATTTCGTCTAAACTATTTAATAATGAGACGAAATGGATCATCTTTTACAATTATCTCAAGTACGCAAGCAACATATGAAATACTATTATTGTTGCTTATCTATTCTTCTTTTAATCCTTTACCCATACCTTTTAAGAAATGAAGACCAAATCCGATAGCACGATTAATATCTGGGTCTTTCAGTACTTTCATAAGGTCTAATATTCCTACTTTTTTATTGCTTTGCAAATGCTGGCTTCCTTCATCCATACCTGTTAATACACTACCTACAAGCTTTTTCGTAAGTTCCGGATCAAGTTCTGTTAAAGCTCCTGCCGCGCCCATCATATTATTAATTAAATTTGTAACTGGTTCACGAGTGACTTGGCCTAGAACAATTTTTGCGATTGGTTCTTTCGCTTTCAGCATAGAATTTGCAGCTTCCAGCATCCCGATGTCATTTAATTCACCTACTATATTAAACATTTGATTTAAAGCATCTTCATTATTAGCTAGCAGTTCTTTTAAATCTTCGAGTTTTTGTTGTTTGAGTTCTGCCTCAGTTAACTCCTGCTTTTGAATCGCTTGAATAGGTGCTGCCATATTCTTTTCTCCTCCCTAGTTATCCCGCATTAACGGGCAGTAAGACCCCTACCTCAAAATTCAGCGAAAGCAAAGAAGTTAGGTGGGGGATCAACTGCCTGTAAAAGCCCGATTGGTTCAACTAATAATCAGTGGGAGATAAAGAAAACCCCCACTGATTAAAGTTTCACTTTATCCGTTAAGTGTACGTATCCTGGACGAGCCCACTTGCGATTTACCTCAATACCGTTTTGAGGATGACGCTTTTTATTACGTGGGTTCGTTTTTGGCATCGGATTCTCTCCTTCTACTTGTAACACTTCCATACGCACTTTCGTTTGTTTATATGCAGGCGTATTTGTACGTTGATCGACCGCCGGACCAGTTAAGAAATTAATCGCCGTTTCATTATCTGTCGAGTTCATCGGTAAATACAGCTCATTCGCTTTTACACGATCTGTTACAAGTGCACGTAATTTAAGTGCTCCAAAAGGAGAAACAAGACGTACTAACGAACCAGTTTTCACTCCACGTTCCCTTGCAAGTTTTGGAGAAACCTCGACGAAAACACCTGGTACTTTCGATTGAATACCAGTTGATTTATTTGTCATGTTCCCTTCATGGAAATGTTCAAGCATACGACCGTTATTAATGTGAAGATCGTATTCTGCTGGGAATTCAGCAGGACGTACCCAATCAGCTATCGCAAAACGAGCCTTTTTGTCCGGGAAGTTAAATCCATCTTTGAATAGAAGCGGCGTATTCGTTCCGTCAAAACTTCCCCAGTGGAAACTGTTCCACCCTTCAAGCACTTCATAGTTTGCATGTGCGAATAGTGGTGATAAACTCGCCATTTCAGCAAAGATTTCACTTGGATGATTATAGTTCCAGTTTGCGCCTAACTTATTGGCAATTGCCTGCACGATCCACCAGTCTGGTTTCGCATCTCCTAGCGTTGGAAGTACTTGATATAACCTTTGTACACGACGCTCTGTATTTGTAAAAGTACCTTCTTTCTCAAGAGATGGCGCTGCCGGTAATACTACATCTGCATATTGTGCCGTTTTAGAAAGGAACACATCTTGAACGACAAAGAACTCAAGGCTTGATAACACTTCATGTACGTGATTTGCGTTAGAGTCAACAAGAGCCATATCCTCTCCAACAAGATACATAGCTTTCATTTTCCCTTCATCAATTGCGTGAAGCATTTCAATATTATTTAGACCTGGTTTGTTATCAATTTTTACTCCGTAAGCTATTTCAAATTTCGCACGTTCTACGTCGTTAGTAACGTGCTGATATCCTGGTAGCCAGCCTGGAAGAGTTCCCATATCACAAGCACCTTGTACGTTGTTATGACCACGAAGTGGATATGCACCAGCACCTGGGCGACGATAGTTTCCTGTTGCAAGAAGTAAGTTTGAAATCGCAGCGGAAGTGTCTGAACCACCCGTATTTTGCGTTACACCCATACCCCAAAGAATACACGTACCATCTGCATCACGAATCATCTCGGCCATTTGAACGAGAGTTTCTTTTGAAATACCTGTAACCTCTTCTGCATATTCAAGCGTATATTCTTTAAGGCTATCTTTGAAATCTTCAAAGAAGTTCACATTCTCGTCGATGAACTGTCGATCATGCCAACCTTGATCAATCATATATTTCGTAACAGCCATTAACCATACTTGGTCCGTCCCTTGCTTTGGACTAATAAAGATATCTGAACGCTCTGCCATTTCAGTTTTACGAAGATCTGCAACAATTAGCTTTTGACCGTGAAGTTTATGTGCACGTTTCACACGAGTCGCTAACACAGGATGACCTTCTGTTGGATTACAACCGACAATAATAACAAGGCCTGATTGTGCGATATCTTTAATCGTCCCTGCATCTCCGCCCATACCAATTGTACGGAACAATCCATCCGTCGCTGGTGATTGGCAATAACGTGAGCAGTTATCAATATTGTTCGTTTCAAACACTTGTCGTGCTAATTTTTGAATAACATAGTTGTCTTCATTCGTAATTTTAGAAGAAGAGATAAAGCCGATTGAACCTTTACCGTACTCTTCTTTAATAGAGCCCAATTTATTCGCTACTACATGAAGTGCCTCTTCCCAAGTCGATTCAACGAACACTCCATTTTTACGAATTAAAGGTTTCGTAAGTCGTTTTTCAGAATTAACGAAATCCCAACCGAATTTTCCTTTTACACAAGTAGAAATCGCATTAACTGGTGCCTCAGAAGTTGGTTGCACCTTTAAAATTTTGCGCCCTTTCGTCCATACTTCAAATGAACAACCTACACCACAAAACGTACATACTGTTTTCGTCTTTTTCGTACGAGTGTCGCGCATCGCAGCTTCTACTTCTGACACGGCGAAAATACCGCTATATCCAGGTTCAACCTCTTTAATAAGATCAACCATAGGCTCAAGAATATCCGGTTTTAACCCTGTCATAAATCCAGCTTCACCGAGCATCGATTTCTCCATTAATGCATTACAAGGACAAATTGTTACACATTGACCGCAGCTTACACATGAAGAATCATTAATCTCTACTCCTTCATCCCAAATAACACGAGGGCGCTCTGCCTCCCAATCAATAGATAACGTTTCATTTACTTGTAAGTTTTGACACACCTCTACACATTGACCACACGCAATACACTGATTCGGATCATAGCGGTAAAATGGATGAGACATATCAACTTCACTTGCATCAACCTTTGGCTCATAAGGATATTTTTGATGCTCAATTTCCATTAATTCTGCCGTATTATGCAATTTACAATTCCCGTTATTGTTGTCACATACCGTACAGTAAAGTAAATGATTTTCTAATAAGCGGTCCATCGCTTCATGTTGCGCTGCCTTTGCACTAGTAGAGGACAACTCAATATTCATACCGTTCGTCACTACTGTAGAACACGATCGCACAAGCTTTCCATTCACTTCTACAATACAAGTATCACACGTTTGAATCGGATCCACTTCCGGCACGTAACAAATTTGTGGATGTTCAATTCCGTTCTCATTTATAACGCCTAGTATAGTCGAACCAGACTCAGCACTATATTCTTTGCCTTCAATTGTAATATGAACCATGCTGTCGTTCATGGTTACTCCCCCTTTTTGAGAATAAAAAAAACTCCACCACGAAAATATACGCACCACATTTTTGGCACGTTATCATCATGGTGGAGTAGTTTATTAGCACATCTTGCTAAAATACCAGTCCATTTATTCATAAATAAAATGATAGATTCATAACAGGTCATATCACGATTCCATCTTTAACACTGTAATTATAGCGTTAAATCCCAAAATACACAATATAAATATCATTACAAAGGACAAAGCACATAATGCTCTGACCTTTTTATTACCTTTCGGGATTATTTTGGGATGACTTATTTCCCGGTGCAAACCAACCAATTAGTGCGATAGCAACTAATACTCCATAGAAGATTAAAGTCCAAGTTGTACTGTGCGGAAAATCATGGTCTAAAATACCAATATCCTCATGAGCCAGTGTAATTACAGCTAATTTGACACCAACCCAAGCAACAATCGCATATGCCGTTGTTTCCAATGCTGGCCGTTTCTCAAGAAGACCAACAAACCAAGTTGCAGCAAATTTAATTAAAATAAGTCCAGCAATCCCACCAAGAAGTACCACAATGAACTGTCCTCCATCCATACCACCGAAATCGTCAAGCGGTGAATCCGGAAGCCCCAGAGCAAGAGCAACTGCGGCTAATATTGAATCAATCGCGAAAGCAAGGTCAGCTAATGCAATCTTTCCTACTGTGAACCAGTAGCTTTTACCTGCCGCTTCCTTTTCATCGTCCTCATGAATATTTTTACTTTCTTTTCCGAATTGCGCCTGAATGACATGCTTCAATCCTAAATAAAGAAGATAGGCTGCTCCTATTGCTTGTATTTGCCAAACATTTGCAATAAATGAAATCGCAAATAGGGCTGCAAATCGAAAAACAAAGGCCATAATGATTCCGTAATTTATAGCTCTTTTTTTCTCTTCTTCAGGTAAATGTTTCGCAATAACCGCTAGGACAAGGGCATTGTCAGCCGATAACAATCCTTCTAATCCAATTAGAATTAATAATGCCCAAGCGTACTCTAGCCATATTGACTCCATCCACTTCTCTCCTTTCTAAAACAAAAATGAGGTAAAGACTTTGCTATCAATAGAATTTCCTATTAAGCCAAATTAAATGCTAAAACTTACGACTAAAACATTTAGACAGTCAATTTTCTGTCCTCTATTTTTTAGAATTTCTACAAAAAAACAGGTTTAGATTGTGCTTTTCATCCGTATCAAAACCGTAAACGAATGACATGGCCTCTTTTTCCAAGCCACGCCGACATTTGATTTATCGTTAATCACACATTATTAATTTCAGTTTCACTACCAATGTTTTTACAAAATACATATTTCTTTTTTTGAATATTTTCATACAAAATAAAAGGGAAATACATAGTGTATATGTATTTCCCTTTTATTTTGTACCCATTTTTATTATGATACAGTCATAACCTGACCACTACTATCAACCAGAATTTTCATTTTTCCGTCTTGATCGTTATATAATCCTAGCTTATGTAAATCTTGTTTACACTCTTTTACGAAGAAAGGCAACGTACGAATTTGATCGATATCAGAGCTCGTAATAAAATGAATTAAATGATGCGTTATTTCTTTAATATCATGTACAAGGTCTTCCTTCTCTCGTTTTAACCTTTCATTTTCAGCTCGTAATGAATGTACTTCACCTTCAAGACCCCGAGCGTTCTTTTCTTCTTTCGAACGCCCTGCAGCCATGCTAGAAAGCTTATAAATCCCCGCCATGAACTGATGCAATTCGTGTTCTTTCTTTTCACTACATTGACTAATTGTTTCAAAGTTATCCACGATGCCAGATATAACTGTTACGAGATTTTTTTCGTCCTCTTCACTTCGGAAATCTTCTTTTACTTCCTGTTTTCTTTCTTGTTTCGCCTCAACAACTATATCCTTTACAGGTGTATATTTGCGTTTTCGACCCGGCTTTTGTTTTTCAATATTTTCAAACGGGATTTCTTGTTTTTTTAATTTATAATACGTGTTCTGTAATTGGCTTTCCGTTTTTGGAAATAAATTCAGTTCATTTTTACTAACATATTTTGAAATATTTGCAATGTTTAAGCCTTGACGCTGACAAAATTGATATACTTCATACAGTAGTTCTAGTTCAGACTTCAACCATGTAATCCCTGATTTTTCATATACTCGCATACCGCCATTTTTTTCTATATCTATTTGAAATAATGCCATTCTATTATATAAATCGATAAGCTCTTCATACTTTATTCGGAATTGTTTCTCTATTTTTTTAAATTCCGCCTCTAATTTCATATCGTTCGTTTTATTATTTGACATGTTTTGTAAAAGACTTAATACGTTGATTGCTGTGTGGTGATACATACTCTGTGTCACTGCCCCTCATCCTTTCACAATTCTCATCTGACTCCCATGTCTTTTAAGAAAATAGAAATTTCCACATATCCATATTATAACATTTCGGAATTATCTGTCAAATAATTGACATACAAAAAGGTATAAAAAGTATGTAAATAATAGTAAAGATTTTTTAAGAAAATAATAAAAAAATCTAACACGATGCTATATTAATAAAATGTGTTTAATTATATTATATGGTATTCCCAATGTAATTTCACCGAAAATTTTTGCGCTATCACGAAATATTACTAACACAATCCAGAGATACATTCTCTTATATTTTCAAATGAAAAAAGCCTACTACTTATTAATTAAACCAAATAATAACCCTTAAATAAAAACAGCTAAATACACGAAAGAGACTTTTGGCATAACACTCCAGAAACATTTGATTTCTCTGCCTGTACATACTAAAAAGGAACTAACCGGTATTATACGGCTAGTTCCTCTCTTTCAGCTAAAAAAAAATGTATTTTAAACCGATTCTTCAAACTCTTTTTGCGGTCTTTTTATCATCATACCACCCCTCAAGCTATTAAGCCGCTCGTTTGTCTTTTGTCATCTTCGTTTCATATACGTATGTATCAAGTTTTAACTTTAACTTAGAAGGAATTTGTCCTCGGTAAAGCTCGGTGATTGCTTCTATTACAAACTTCTTTTCTGTATATAAATCTTCAATGCTACGATATACTTTTTCAGATAACGGTATTGCAATCATGTTTGCAATAACAGATCCATACAACGTCGTCAACATAGCGACTGCCATCCCTGTACCAATTTGAGATGTATCTTGCAAGTTTTGAAGCATAATAATAAGACCTATTAACGTTCCTATCATCCCCCATGCTGGAGCGAAATCACCAATTTTATCTAATAATGTTGCTCCTTTTCTTAACTCATACACCTCTGTTTCAACATCTTTCATTAACACTTCTTTTAATTCATCTTCATCATAGCCACTTAGCATTAAACGAATCCCCTTTTGAATAAAAGGATTGTCTACTTGCTCTCCATCAACTTCTAATGAAAGTAAACCATGTTTTTAGATTTTTTCGAAAAATCAACGAATAAATCCGTTAACTGTTCTAAATCTTCCTCTCTTCTATGTAAAACAGTAAAAATACTTTTCGTATATTTTTTTATTTCTCCAAATCTATATGCCACAATTATTGTCGCTGTTGTTCCCCCTATAACAATTAAAATAGATGAAACATCTAAAAAATTTTTAAAAGCTTTTATTCCACCACCGCCAAGCATGATCGCCGCTATTACAATGGCGAAACCTACTATAATGCCCACTCGGCTAGAAATATCAAACTTCCTTCTTTTTCTTTCTGGTCTAGCAAATACTTGATTTTCGTCTCCCATATTCCTGCCCTTCCCTTTTCATTTTTACAAAACATTTTTTTATTTTAATAATGCGTTTTCACATATAATGCTCATTATACGCTTATCATCTATTTATCGCAATATACTCATAAAATTGACACATTTCATTTCCATATTAGAATTATAGTATAGAAATATGAGGAGGATCACGATGGAACATAACATTTTGCAAGTCATTGCATTAGCAGAAAAACTAAAATATGAAATGCGACATAGTTGGCTTTCTAACGGACGTCAAGAAAGTGTTGCTGAACATACGTGGCGTATGTCCTTAATGGCTATCTTAGTTGAGCCTTATTTGGATCAAAAAATAAATATTGAAAAATTACTTAAAATGGTCATAATTCACGATCTTGTTGAAGTAGAAGCTGGTGATATTCCTGCCTTTGATACAATGAATAGCCGTGAATTACAATTACAAAAACAAAAAAATGAGCAAAAGGCTATTTTAAATATTAAACATACACTAGAAGGTTCTCTTGGTGAAGAATTATACGATTTATGGATGGAATTCGAAGCGAAAGAAACGTATGAAGCAAAAGTTGCTAACGCACTTGATAAACTTGAAGTGAAAATTCAGCATAACGAAGCTGATATTGATACTTGGTTACCAATTGAGCATAAAATGACTTTCCAAGTTGGTAAACATACAGATTTTGACTCTTTCTTATCTAAATTACAAAAAATCATTGAACAAGACGGAGAAAAAAAATTACTCGCTGCTGGCATTGACGTTGAAGCATGCAAACAGTAACGATTTAATTATGAAATAAGACACTCATTTTGAGTGTCTTATTTCATAATTGTTGATATTGCCTGCTTATAAATAAGTTGTTGTTTTCCATCTACTAACATTAATACTGTAAATCTATCTACTCCAACTACTTCCCCCACTATTCTTACTCCGCTCTTTAAGAATATAGTAACTGCACCTTTTTCTTCTTTTATTTGTTTATACAACTCTTCTTGTAAGTGTTCCATAACTGTTCTCTCCTTTGCAAATAAATAATCCTAATATAAAAAAATAAAGATTAATCACTTATATACTTTGTCTTTTATATTCATAAACTTATTAATTAGTATATCTAAATCTCGACTAAATAACAAAACTTTATCATGATCTAATCCATGCCTAGCAACAAGTTGAATTAACTCTTTCTTTTTGTGTTCTATTTTATTGTGTAATTGTCCCATCTCCATCTCTATACTAAAACTCCCTTTTCCCATAATATTACTTGTAAAATTATAGTACATTTTCACTCATAAAAAAATAAAAAAATGGTTTTTTTTACAAATTTTAATGTAATTGTAAGTTACATACCCCTTTCATTTACAATACATTCACCTATTACTTCCATATTTTTTTACCATTTTCAAAAAAGCGCTATGAAACAAAGTGAATATCATATCTAAATCAGATCACAGGCTCTTGTCTAATTAGAAGTAAGACTTGCTCCTTTTCTAAATAAAAACATATCTTATAAAGTAATCCATTAGTTATATAGATTAATTTACTAAAAAGGAGGAAAAAACATGAGCTTTGGTGGTAGTTGCGCTGGTTTCGGCGGTGGATTTGCTTTACTCATCGTGCTATTCATCCTTCTAATCATTATCGGATGTAGCTGTTGGGGTGGAGGCGGAGGGTTTTAAATATAATACGTATCCTTTTCGCTAAACCCTAAATGAATAAAATATGTTAA
Source organism: Bacillus cereus group sp. BfR-BA-01316 (assembly GCF_022664195.1). Classification (NCBI taxonomy): domain Bacteria; kingdom Bacillati; phylum Bacillota; class Bacilli; order Caryophanales; family Bacillaceae; genus Bacillus; species Bacillus cereus group sp. BfR-BA-01316. Next base: position 66,135 of record NZ_JAKUGX010000004.1, on the reverse strand, counting down.
CTAAAAACTATACGAAAACAGCTCATCTTTGAGCTGTTTTCTCATACTTTCGTATGAATTTATATCCTTCTTTTTAGTGATTTCAATAAACAAAACATCGTTTACTATGGAATAAGAAACATTTTTATTAAGGAGGATTATAATGATTAAAGGTCTTTATGAAGCACATTTACCTGTCTGTAATTTAGAAATTTCGATACCTTTTTATGAATCACTGGGGCTAAAATTATATAAAAGAGACAAAGATACCGCCTTCTTTTGGATTGTAGAAAATGAAAGTTGGATTGGCCTTTGGGAAGGAAAAGAATACAAAGTTACTTATCATCCAGCCTTACGACATATCGCTTTCCAAGTAAGCTTACACGATTTAGAAGACGCGATATACTGGCTCAAACAGAAAGGAATTCCAGCGCGAAAAGACTTTCGAATGGAGCCAATTGAGCCAATCGTTTTTCCAGAATTAGCACACGCCTCCGTATATTTTAACGATCCTGATGGAAATAGTTTAGAATTCATTGCACAATTACCTGTTGGACTACCTAAAGCAGAGAAAATGTATTTAAGTGAATGGAAAAAACAAGTACAGGCATCGCTTATAGATAAGGTTTAATTTTTCATGTCAATTTCTTATTACAGGCTTCTTAAAACAAATAAAAACTTCAAAAAACTATTTTATGGTCAAACGTTAAGTGTACTTGGAGATTGGTTTCATACTGTAGCTTTATTAACATTCGTCTATAGCATAACAGAATCTCCGTTTATGATAGCGCTCACTTTTATGAGTAAAGGATTACCTCAACTCCTTCTCAGCCCTTTCATAGGCGGAATTGTAGACCGTTTTTCAAAAAAAAAGATTATGATTTTCACCGATATTTTACGAGGAATTATCGTCCTCACTTATTTATTAGCGATCTATAAAATTGAGATTATTTTCATTCCTAATATATGTTTATCAGTACTTTCTTGCTTATTTGAGCCTGCTAAGCAATCAACTCTAAAGAATATCGTACATCGAAATCATTTAGTAACCGCTAACTCTCTTTCTAGTACAATCAATGGTTCTATGTCTATTATGGGGGCTTCTTTAGGTGGGGTTATTGCACAATCTTTAAGTATTGAGATCGCTTTTTTAATGAACAGCCTGTCATACTTTATTTCAGCCTTTATTATTCATAAAATGAATATCCCTTCTCGTAGTACTTTTAACACGAAAAAAGCATTTATTACTGATATAAAAGATGGTTATACATACATATTACAAAGAAAAATTATTTTAACATTAATTCTTGTCGGAATTTCATGGGGCATTATTGGAGGCGCTTATCAGCTACTTCTAACAATCTATGCCGAAAGAATTTTCCACACTAACATTGGAATTTTATATACGGTTCAAGGGGCTGGACTTATGATTGGCAGTCTCCTCGTTAATCTTTATATGTCTAAAAATGAAGAAAAAATGAAAAGAGCATTTGGTTGGGCCTATTTACTACAAGGAATTTTCTTTCTCGGATTCATTCTATCCGATCAACTTATTATCGGTATCATTACATTACTCTGTATGCGTATAGCAGGAGGAATCATCGTTCCACTTGATACAACATTGCTACAAACGTATACGCCAGAAGACATGATTGGTAAAGTTTTTTCATTCCACTACTCCATTTACGGATCTCTTATTCAATTATCTATGTTTATTACCGGATGGCTTTTAGAAATACTTTCTCCGCAAATAATCGGTAGTTCGCTAGCTTTATGCTGTATTTCCGTTAGTTTTATATGGCTTTTCTTATTTTATCGCGGGGATCTTAGTGAAGAATCTACTATCACTTAATGAGGTGGACCCAAAAGTAGCTGAATAGCTACTCGGGCTAACCTCTTTTTTATTTGTAGGAAAAACCAAAAACGAGTACTGGGTATAAACGTTGTACAGAATGTTTGGATTGTCCATTTTAAGATAGTCGTGAACTATCTATTCATAAGTTGATATGCATTGTTTTTCCCAAAATTAATTAACCAGATTTTATAGGAGAAGATTTTGATAAAGAATCCATGCATTGTTTTTTAATATAATGGTAAGTTCTGTGAGTATAATAAACTTTTGCAGTAGCAAGATTATCACAAAGAGAACACTTAATTTGATACGAAGCTTTGCTAACATGGGGAGTGTCTAACAATAGTAATGTTTCTTTCATGTGTGAGGTACAGACCCACATAACGTCACCCCTTCATTAATATTTCACAGTAATCTTTACTCTCAAAGCGAAAAATGAAAAAATCTTTACTCTGTGGAGTCACTTTCTTCTTAAGTTTATCTGGCTTTCATTTCTTCAATTGTTCTGCAATTATCTAATCCCAATAGATCGAAATATTTTTTAATTGTTTTATAGGGCTTTTAACTAATTTTTTCTGCCTGCCTACAATTATTGTGCTTTCTTTCGGAAAATTTTTTATCAGTTTTATATGATAAAGATGATTTCTAGAAACATCTATTAGACATAAGCTACTACCCAAGTTGCTCCTGTTTGTTTACTTCTGAATATTTTATCATCATAAATTCATTGACCACTAAATCTAACTTTTGGCTGAATTCAACGGTTTTTTGGTTAGTTAATCCATATTTCTGCGCTGATATTTCCATTTCGCGTTTGAATTGATTGTATTCATTTAAATTTTTTTCAGCTTCATGAAGCTTCCTCCAATCATAACGTAAGCATAATATTTTCCGTAAATCGTATAAGGTTTGAGAGCACTCTTTAAAGATTGAATGGCCCCTGCTTTGCTATTCAACTAAATTAAGCACGATTGTGCAATTTGCCACAGAAATTATATAAGGGTGATACGTGTAAAAACTCTCATTCTTTCAAAGATAGGAATTTTATGTTTATTTACACTTTTTGCTCAAGAAGTTTTCGGGTATAGATGGTTACCCATTTCCTTGGCAGCAGGCCCACACATTTAGCCATAAATTTATTTTTAAAGCCCGGAATGATTACCCTTTTATTCTTCATTAATCCTTCAAAGCCGCACTTGGCAACCGTTTGCGGATCCAACATGTTCTTATTGAACACCTTCGTGCCTGCCCCGGCGAATTGCTGCGTGAGTGTTGTTTTGGTAAAACTTGGACATAGCACTGAGACTTGAACCCCGGTTCCTTTCAGTTCTTCAGCAATCGCTTCCGAAAAGGATAAGACGTACGATTTACTCGCTCCATACATCGACATTCGTGGAACCGGCTGAAAGGCTGCCAGTGAAGCCACGTTTAAAATTTTACCTTGCTTTCGTTTCACCATGTCATCCACAAAAAGTCTAGTTAAATACGTAAGCGAAATCATATTGAGTTGCAGATATTCCATTTCCTTCTGAATATCCACTTCCGTCATAAGTCCGAATCCGCCCGCTCCGGCATTATTAATCAAAATATCGATGTCAATTCCCTCGGTTTTCAAGTGTCGATGCAAGCTCTCTACCGTTGTATAGTTTCCTAAATCGCCAGCAAAAGTATTTACTTGCATACCATAATCCTTTTTTAAATTCTCCGCTTGTTGCTCCAGCAACGTTGCGTCTCTGGCGACTAACACCAAATTATAGCTATGACCTGCGAAAATTTTAACGAATTCCAAACCAATTCCTTTTGTAGCACCTGTAATTAAAACAGTTTCTGTTCTCATCCGTCTCCTCCCCATGTTTTATTTATCCAGTTGAGCAATGAGAAATTACTTTATCCCTGTCTTGAACAACAGATTCAGAATCTGTTACATCCAGTGCCAGGACAAGGGCTCGTTTCCCTAATACCTCGATTCCTTTCACAACTTTCTCGTAAACCTCTATACGACGTGAACATACTACAACGTTTGCATCTTCCTTTACCAACACAAATGCTTTCAGGATCCGTTAACCCGCTACTATCTTCAGTAACTATTTCTGTCCCGTTAAAACAAACAATTGTTTTGATACCTTTAATTTTTTGAATGTTCAAAATTTTATAAAACTTATTATTGTTATCAATTATACTTATAAATTATAATTAAATAAAATTAAAGAATTTAATCTGTAAGTAAGTAATACTAATATTCGAAAAGGGGAGCGGTCATGAACATTGAGCAATTAGTATATATTATTGAGGTCTCAAAACACAGTTCTCTGACTAAAGCAGCACAGAATCTTCATGTGACCCAATCTACGATTAGCCAATCCATTACCAGCTTAGAAAAGGAGTTAGGGATTAAGATCCTTAATCGCTCACGGGGACACGGTGCTGTACCAACCGATGAAGGTAGAATCATTCTAAAACTTGCCTACGGAGTACTGAGAAAAATTGAAGAAATAAAAGAGACAGCCAGCTCATTCAACTCCATGGAAGTGGGAGAACTAAGGTTATCTTCTTTACCCGGATTGACGACGTTTCTAGTAAAAGCTATAGCTGCTTTTAGACAGGAATATCCACATGTAAATGTGGAGGTTACCGAAAAAAGTGGACATGCTGTAATTGAAGATATTCGACAGCATAAGACCGACATCGGACTGATTACGTATTCGCCCGATTTAAATGTAAATATGGAAGGAATAGCTTTTGAAACACTATTTGAAGGGAAACAGAAAGTATATGTTTCTAAGCATTCCCCCTTAGCGTTTCTTGGTACCATAACTCCTCATGATATACTTGATCAAACTCTCGTTACATATAAAGGTGAATTTATGCAGTATTTTGTTCAAGATTTCTTTAACAAATATAAACCCTTAAAAATCCTATTTACATCAAACAATATGGATGGAGTTCTCCAAGCCATCATCGAAAGTTTAGCTATTACATTTGCTCCTGATTTCGTAATGAAAAATTATCCCCCTGTCAACAATGGTGATATCATTCCCGTTGATTTGATGAATCATAGGACTGTAAATATTTCTTTAGGAATGGTTCGATCAGAGAATAAACATCTATCCACTTTTGCCAACAAATATATTTATCATCTAAAATCCCAAATTATTAAGAGTTAAAAAAGAAAAAAGAGGAGCATCTTCGTCACATGAACGTCGCGCTTCTCTTTTTTACGAATCTATCTTTTAAAATTTAGTCACATCGACAGGTGCAATTCCTTCAGCTGCGCAATGCTCATGGTATTTTTTCAGAAATGACTCCCAATTATCTCTGGCAATTATTTCTCCATTCTCACCTAAATAGTCTAATGTTCCTTCAACAATATTAAGCGTAATAACTTCTTCATCCCCTACAGCTTGAGGTGTATGGGATGAGCCAGCTGGCTCATAAACGACATCACCAGCTTTAGAGACCCAAGGATCCTCGAGATATCTCCAAGTGCCTTGGACGGTATAAACAATGACCGTACCAGGGTGAAAATGAGCAGGAAGCTGCATAGCCGCAGGAACTTTTAATAGCGTAACCGTCTGTCCTGTCACCGGGTTTGCCTTAAGCAATTTAAACTTCGAATCTCCAAAATAAGGAATCCAAGGTAAATTATCTGGACAAATATTATTGGCATGAAATGCCACTACCTCTTTTACATTTTTTACGTTTCCCATTTATATCCCCTCTTTCAATTTTTTAAAATCAGCATATTGATAACGCTTACAATAGTCAGTTGATTAACTATTGCGAATCTATCATTTTCAGTGTGTTCATAATTAAAAATTAAGTGAAATGATTATTTTTAACTTATAATTAACTTCTACTAATTCACACCCTCAATTTGATATATTCACGAATTAAGTTTAATTATTTTTTGGGGGATTTACTTAGCACCAAGTCCCCCATCAAGAGTCAATATTTGTCCTGTACAATAATCAGAAGCTGCTGAAGCAAAATAAAGGACTGCTCCTACTAAATCTTTGTCTCTACCTAACCTCCTTACTGGAACTTGGGAGGCGATAATCGGACCGGCCTTATGCACAAGTGTTCCCGGTATTTCTGGGTTATTCATTCCAGTAGTGAAAACTCCAGGAGCAATAGAATTCACATGTACACCATGGCGGCCCCACTTAACTGCAAGATCCTTCGTTAAAGTCATAACTGCACCCTTACTTGTTGTATATCCTACAGAATCTACTGCTTCTGGGTCAGTACCTTTAAAGCCGATTGAAGAAGAAATGTTAATGATTTTTCCGTATTCGTTGTCTATCATATGTCTTCCTACAGCCTGACACATTAAAAATGTTCCTGTCACATTTGTATCGAGCATAGCTTGCCATTGCGTTAAAGGCATGTCCGTAGCAGGCGTTTCAAAAACCGTTCCGCTACTGTTGACTAAAATTTCGATTTTCCCAAAATGAGAAACCGCTATCTCCACACCTTGAGCGATAGATTCAGGAACTGTTATATCCAATGATAAGGCAAGTGCTTGTCCTCCTAACGCCTCGATTTCTTTCACAACTTCTTCGCAAACTTCTATACGACGTGAGCAAACTATCACATTTGCACCGGCCTCAGCTAACGCCAGTGCCATTACACGTCCTAACCCGCTACCACCTCCGGTGACCATTGCTGTCTGTCCTGTTAAATCAAACAATTGTGTAGATGACATTCTAGACCCCCTTAAAAATTTTAAATATTCGAAATTTTTAAAACTCACTATATTATGGATTATACTCATAAGTTATAATTAAATAAAATTAAAGATTTTAATGTGCAAATAAATATTATTAATATTCAAAAAGGAATACAGTATCAATATTGAACAACTACCATAAATATGGACGGGATTTTCCAATTCACCTTTGAAAGTTTGCCATTACATGTTCTCCTGATTTCGTAATAAAAAATTATCACCCTGTCATAAAAGGTGATATCATTCCAATTGATTTGGTGATTCATAAGCACTTAAATATTTCTTTTAGGTTGGTTCAATCAGAAGATAACTTGCTTTTTTTGCTACCTGCGAAGCTCCAAATTCTGTCGTACAACCTATTTCACTTCATCTTCTACTTCAATATAATCATCCGAGTAAGTCTCGGACATCTTCTCTTGACAATTCCAACACTCGCTGCGATTCCGTTCCATAATGGCTAATACTTCATGACAATGTACACAACGATCCATTTAGCAACCTCCCTTTCATATTTACTCCTTTCTTTCCCTCCCCGATCCATCATTAATTTTTAAATACTTACTTGCTCCTCTGCTTTTATTGTTGTATGACTTTGATTCGCGGGACGTACAACAATCAAAAACAGTAATCCAATAACGAACATACACAAAGCAGTTACTTGAAATCCATAACGATATCCCATTTCCTCAGTCGCTGCATACTGGATGAAATACCCGAATACGAGCGGAGCAATAATACTTGTTGAGCTTGCAAGAGCAACGTAAATCCCTTGTGCTTTTCCAATGTTTTTTGGAGAAAAAAAATCCATCAATATTGCAGGTGCAAGTGAAAGAATGACATACGCAAAACCTGGAGCAAGGGTGAAAAACAAAATGGATATAGCACTTGAATTCACGGCATTTGCTATATATACACAAAGAGCAGATAGTACCATGGTGGAACCGGCAACATTTATTCGTGCTTTACGAATGTCCCCAGTTTTGCGATAAATCCGGTCTGATAGCATAGAAAAGCCAATTTGACTAATGGCAGCGAAAAGAAAAGGTAACGACACAGCTAATTTTAATGTTTGATTATCAAAATGTTGAACTTTGGTAAAGTATGCCGGAAACCATATAGCTTGAACGGACAATAACCAATAGGCACAACCTCCACACAAAATAATAAAAACAAAATTTTTAGATAAAAGATGCGGAAGAAACTGACGCCAAGAAACCTTGGAGAGGGTTGACGAATGCTGCTCCTCTTGATGAAAAGAAGGCAACCCGATTTCTTGTGGACTGTCTTTACCGAAAATGACCCATAAAACTAATACAATCAGTCCAACAATCCCCATGACTAGAAAAGCAGATCTCCATCCATATTGATTGATCAAGGAGATTAATAATGGTGTAGCAATTGCAGGCCCAATTGTTGCTCCACAGAGAACAGCGCCAAAGCCTATACCATTTCTATGTTTTGGGAACCATTTTCCAACTATAGCCGTTGATAGAGCAGGGGCTGCACCTTCGCCTGCTCCCAAGATCATTCTTGTAAAGACTAGCAGAGATAGACTAGAAACAAAAGGTGTAATAAATTGAACAATCAACCATACCAGCGACATCCAAGTTAACATTTTTTTCGTGTTTTTGGAATCGGCCATGCCCCCAAGAATGATAGAGGAAAAGGTGAAGAACCAAAAGAAGGAACTTCCCACCAATCCCCATTGCGAAGGACTTAAATGTAACTCTTTCATTACTGGAACGGAAACCAAACCAATGATAATTTTATCAACTTGGTTGATCATACCTGAAGCAACTAGAAATAATAATATAATCCAAGAATATTTTGGGGTGTTCAATATAACAATCTCCCCTTACCTTAAGTTTTCTACAATACCACCGCGACCTGCTTTACCTGTCTTCTCATCAATAAACATCGCTAAATCACGTGCAACTTCTCGGCCGTTTGGCATCGTGAGCCATGATCTTAGTAAATGACGTTTACGTTCTGGTTCTTCATAATGTGTATAAAATTACTGCAAGATGTGTATAAAATTACTGCAAGCCTCCCTAAGTATGAAAGCGTTACCATAATTTTATAGATTGTTTCCTAATAAAAGATCAACTTCAACTCCATCTCCCTTCTCAAATTCTTTGTCAGATAAATTATAACTTCTTAAGTGCTGTCCTCCTTCTCCGCCTACGCGAAAGTGCTTTAAATAACAACCGATACAACCGCATGGATTGTTATTTGGATTATATTTATAATTTTCAGATAAATAAAATTAAAAGTTTTAATATGTAAGTAAATATCGCTAATATTCAAAAGGGATACAGTTATAGACAGTAAACAATTACAATATATTGTTGAAATCACAAAACACAACTCTCTACCTATCTTCTTCGCTTCTCTCAACCTTGAGATGGACACAAATAGCGGGATAAACAAGAATAGGAGTGTGCTCCTCCCCTTGAAGAGCCTATTCAATCGTACAAGACCGATACATTTTACAGAGTAAGGTATCTGTCCTATTTTCATTATTTACAAAATAACTTTTTTTATATTAGTAATACTTACTTACAAATTAAAATCTTTAATTTTATTTAATTATAATTTATCTGTAGAATTAAAAATAGAAATGATTCAATATTCTCGGGATTTATTTCCAAGTTTGATCTTTTACGGTTAAATCAAAACAGGGGGTTAAAATATGGACTTAAAGTTATCTGGAAAAAAAGCACTTATTATTGGAGGAAGCCGCGGGATTGGTAAAGCTACTGCCCGTCAGTTGGCTCTGGAAGGTGTAGATTGTACGATTTGTTCAAGAAACGAATCCTCACTAAAAATTGCGGCAGAGGAATTAGCCCAAGAAACAAAAAGAAATATCTATCCGATTGTGGCAGATACTACTGATCCTGACTCTATTCTAAATTTAGTTGAAAAATCAGCAGCAACAATGGGAGGCATCGATATTTTAGTCAACAGTGGAGCTCGTGTTGGCGGCTTTGAGCCAGAAGATTTTAATAGTATTAAAGATGAACTTATTTTGAAAGATTTTGAAGAAAAGTATATGGGCTATTTTCGTTGTATCCGAGCTGTAGCTCCCTATATGATTGAAAATAATTGGGGACGTATTATAAGTATAAGTGGTCTAGCTGCTAGAATTGGCGGTAATTATTTTAGTTCCGGTCCACGTAATGCATCTGTTGTCCATTTAACAAAATCTGCATCATTGGAGTTAGGAAAGCATGGAATTAACGTCAATGCTGTTTATCCAGGGATTGTCGATACTGAAATGTTTAGAAATCGAGTCACTAACGAAGATGCTTTGCGTCAGATGGCAGCACTCAATGCAATCGGCCGCCTGATTACAGTAGAAGAAATTGCCAATGTCATTACCTTCTTGGCTTCACCTTTGGCAGCATCTATTACTGGTGATGTTATTTCGGTAACCGGTGGAATTGGAGATACCGTTTTTTACTAAAAAGCTAGGATAGATATTGTAACTGTATCTTAGATTACCAATAATAGTGTATTTAAAAACGAGCCTCGCTAAAAGCTGGGGCTCGTTTTTTATAACTTTTCGATCTCAATCTATCCCTATTGTATATTTAGCAGTATTCAAGAACTTGTCAATCTTAGAAACCGTTGATTCAATGTTCTTAGAGAAAATAGCCATGTGTGCAAAAAAGCCGTGGATCATACCAGGTTCACATGCATATTCAACTTGCACACCAAATTTTTTCAGACGTTCAGCATAAGCCATTCCTTCATCCCGAAGTACATCATTTTCTGCGGTGATTACGATTGCTGGCGGGAGACCACTTAGATCTTCAGCCCCCAAAGGAGAAGCGTATTCATTATACCTGTCCTCATCATTCCTTAAATAATGATTACGGAACCAAACCAGCTGTTCACGATCTAACCCAAATCCTTTCGCAAATGTTTGGTGGGATTCCGTATTAAACTCAAGATTCGTCGCAGGATAAATTAAAACCTGTGCAGTGATGTCAGGGCCTTTTCTGTCTCTCGCCATCATAGTAACTACTGTTGCTAGATTTCCACCCACGCTATCCCCCCCGACTGCCAATCTAGTAACATCTCCGTTAAAAGAGGACCCTTTTTCATAAAACCATTCCAATGCCGCATATGCGTCTTCAACTGGAGTAGGGAACTTATACTCTGGAGCGAGACGATAGTTTACAGATACGACAATACTAGCCGTTCTATTTGCGATCATTCGGCAACTTGCATCCACCACGTCAATGTCTCCTAGAACCCATCCTCCACCATGGTAATAAATAAATATTGGGAAGGGACCTTGCCCCTCCGGTATGTATACCCTACATTTGATTTCTTCATCTTGACTTACCGGTATCATTAAATTTTCTACCTTTGAAACCAGATCTAATTTTACAGCAGGGCGTGGTGCGTTGTAAAGCATATCCCTTACTGCCTTAGGATCCATCGTATGAATAGGTGGCATCTGATTACACGCTTGTAAATATTTTTCTGCTTGCGGATCTAAAATTACCAAGAAACATCATCCTCACTTCAATTTTTTTTAAAACTAACCCGAATATTTCCTAAACCTTTCTTCCTGTCCTGAAACCTTCACATTCACTTCATCATTAAAAAACATACAATGGTGATTTTATTCACCTTATTTCGATGAATAAAATCACCATACAACTTAATATAAGAAAAAATGACGATTTTACTTCTCACCAGCTGTTTATCCCACATTAACTGGCAGTAAGAGCCCGATTAGACGAGCTTTCCATCAACAAGGGATGAAGCCCCACTGATAGAAGCTTCACTTTATCTATTTACAGGTACTCCTCCGATATAAAACTCGAAATCTGGGGCAATTTTTCTACCATTTGGCATCATAAGCCACAATCTTAATAAATGACGTTTGCGGTCATCTTCTTCATAATCTTCAAATACTGTGCGTGAATGCATAACTGTATAATTATTAACGAATTGCATATCCCCTCGTTCCATCATCATATCAATATGCATGTTCTTATCATGAGTAAGGGAATCTAGTAAATCAAATGCTTCGATTTCTAATTTCGTCAAAGAAACATCTGTTTTCGTTTGTGCAGATTCGATATAATTTCGTATCCATCTGCAGCTCAATTTACCATCGTAATAACTAAAGATTGGTGATGAAACTACTGGAGATGAACTTTGTGCTTCTTCCCCGCGAAGATCATGGAAGAATGGACGATAAAGAATTCCAAGATACTCTGGGTACTTCTCAAGAATTTCATTATAAATAGCCATAGAACTTGCGATACTACTTAGACCACCAGATTTTGCTTTGCGAAGACATAGTAAGCCAACTACATCAGCGAGGTCTGTGTGATAAGGAAGGTGTACATTCGTTTGGTAACCACGTACACTTGTATTTTTAAAGTCGAGACCTACGTCTTTGATATGCCCTAAAAGGTCACCTTTTTTACTTTGAATGATTGGAATACCTAGGTAAAGTCCGAGACCCCAATAAATGATGCTTGCTTCTTCATCAGTATAACGTTCCATTGGCAATCCACGAATCAATAGGAACCCTCTACCATTTTCCAGTTCGTCAACAAAGTAAGTGATTTCGTCAGCAAAATCCGAAATTGGGAAATCCTCTTTTCCAAAATCAGGTGCTTTTAATCCCTTATGCTGAACATGTAATACAGCCTTCTCAAGTGCAGCAATCATTTTCTCGGACAAATAATAAATCCATGAATCATCTTTAGCTAGTTCAATACCCTTCCACACTGAACGCCCTTGAATTTTTTCCTTTAAAATGATCGACATAAATAATCCTCCTTTATTAATTTGGTTATTTTCCTACTTAAGATGACTGAATTTTTTTTAGCATTAACAATGAAGAAAAGAGAAGTATCTTAATCGCCCTTTGATCCGAACCTCTCGCTATCTCCCAAAATACCAGTAAAACAACTGAATATTACGAATTTAATTTTTACACTTATAAATTAAATACAATTATAAGTAAGTTGTATTAATATATACCGGCATCCAATCTCACAAACAACCCTTTCAAAAAACTAAGTAATAGATTCATTGACCAAATAATCCATCAACATAGTTATGCTCACCTTACCTCAACTTGATATATTCACTAACTAAGACAATTCTTCGTTGAAGTTACTACTGTACCCTTACTTGCTGTATATCTTTTAAATATTCACTTGCTCCTCTGCTTTATTTTTGTGTTGCTTTGCTTTGCAGGACGTACAACGATCCAAAACAATAACCCGATAACGAACATCCCCAAAGAAGTTACTTGAAATCCATAACGATATCCAATCGCCTCAGTCGCTGCATATTGGATGAAATACCCGAATACGAGTGGAGCAATAATACTTGTTGAGCTTGCAAGAGCAATGAACGTCCCTTGTGCTTTTCCGATGTTTTTGGGAGAAAAAAAATCCATAAATATTGCGGGTGCGAGTGAAAGAATGACATACGCAAAACCTGGAGCAAGGGTGAAGAACAGGATGGACACAGCAGAAGAATTCACAGCATTTTCCAGATATACACAAAGAGCAGATAGCACCATCATGGAACCGGCAAGATTTATTCGTGCTTTACGAATATCCCCAGTTTTGCGATAAATCCGGTCTGATAGCATGGAAAATCCGATTTGGCTGATGGCAGCGAAAAGAAAAGGTAGTGACACGGCTAGTTTTAATGTTTGACCATTCAAATGTTGAACTTTGGTAAAGTATGCCGGAAACCATATTGCTTGAACGGACAATAACCAATAGGCACAACCTCCACATAAAACGGTAAAAACAAAATTTTTAGATAAAAGATGCGGAAGAAACTGACGCCAAGAAACCTTAGAAAGGATTGATGAATGCTGCTCCTCTTGATGAAATGAAGTCAACCCAATTTCTTGTGGACTTTCTTTACCGAAAATGACCCATAAAACTAGCACAATAAGTCCAACAATCCCCATGGCTATAAAAGCAGATCTCCATCCATATTGATCGATTAAGGAGATTAATAATGGTGAAGCAATAGCTGATCCACCTGTCGTTCCTAATAGAACTGCACCAAAGCCTATACCATGTCTGTGTTTCGGAAACCATTTTCCCATTATTGCCGTTGATAGGGCAGGGGCTGGACCCTCGCCTGCTCCCAAGATCATTCTTGTAAAGACTAGTAGAGACAGACTGGAAACAAAAGGTGTGAGAAATTGAATAATCAACCATGTAAGTGACATCCAAGTTAACATTTTTTTCGTGTTTTTGGAATCGGCCATACCACCAAGAATGATAGAGGAAAAGGTAAAGAACCAAAAGAAAGAACTTCCGACCAACCCCCATTGTGAAGGGCTTAAATGTAACTCTTTCATTAGGGGAACGGAAACCAAACCAATAACAATTTTATCAACTTGGTTGATCATACCTGAAGCAACTAGAAATAATAATATAATCCAAGAATATTTTGGAGTGCTCAACGTATAAATCCCCCCCCTATTTTTACCATCAAGGGAAAAACTTTTCCTGCCATCTGAAAAGGCACCCCCATTACATGAATCAATTGGTGTTCTAATGAATCGATTTATATAGGTAAGTCTTTGTGATTTAAACCCAATTACTTTAAGTTTTCTATAATACCGCCAGATGTTTTTCCACGGACTGGAATACCGCCACGACCCGCTTTACCTGTTTTCTCATCAATAAACATCGCGAAATCATGTGCAATTTCTCGGCCATTTGGCATCGTGAGCCATAATCTTAATAAATGGCGTTTGCGTTCCGGTTCTTCATAGTCTTCGTATTGAGTACGTGAGTGAAGAACTGTATAATTATTGACGAATTGCATATCACCTTCTTCCAACATCATATTATAATGCATATTTTCATCATGAAGGGTGGAGTCCAGTATGTCTAAAGCTTCGATTTCAACCTTTGACAAATGGATACCTGTTTTCGCTTGTGCTGATTCTATAAATGTACGGACATATCTACAGCTCAATTTACCATCATAGTAACTAAAAATTGGTGATGTAAATACTGGCGATTCACCTGGCGATTCCTCACCACGACGATCAAAGATGAATGGACGACAGAGAATTCCTAAATACTCTGGGTACTTCTCAAGAATTTCATTATAAACAGCCATTGAACTTATGATACTACTGAAACCCCCAGATTTCCCTTTTCGAAGGCTTAATAGTCCAACGACATCAGATCCATCTGCGTGAAAAGGAAGGTGCAGTTTCGTTTGGTAACCGCGTACATTTGAATTTTCTAAACTCAGACCTTGATCAATGACGTGCCCTAAGAGGTCACCATTTGCGTTTTGCGATACCGGAATGCCCATGTGAAGTCCGAGCCCCCAATAAATAGTGCTCACTTCTTCATCCGTATACCTTTCCATTGGCAATCCACGAATTAATAGAAACCCCCTCCCATTCTCTAATTCTTCCACAAAGTATGCAATTTCGTCAGAGAGATCCGGAATCAGGAAGTCTTCCTTGTTAAAATTAGGTGCTTTTAAACCTTTTTGTTTAACATGAAATAAAGCGTTTTCAAGAGATGCTATTGTTTTCTCAGACAAATAATAAACCCATGAATCATCTTTAGCTAGATCAATACCTTTCCACGCTACTGGTCCTTGAACTTTTTCCTTTAAAATGAGCGACATAAATAATCCTCCTTCAATAATATGGTTAGTTAGTTTCTTACTTAACTTCAATCAATTGTCTTAACTCTCTGCGCAAAACTTTCCCTGTTGAGTTCTTAGGTAACCCTTTAGAAAATTCCACTCGGCTAGGAAGCTTGTACTTAACCAGCTTATCCTGACAAAATCGGATAATGTCATTCATGGTGATTCGTTCATCATTGACTACGACATAAGCTTTTACTTTTTCTTCGTATTCTCCATCTGAAACTCCGATTACGGCCGCCTCTATAACAGCAGGATGTTGATACAGAACTTCCTCCACTTCACGAGGATATACATTGTATCCAACAACAATAATCATGTCCTTCTTACGATCCACGATGTAGATGTATCCTTCTTCATCCATTGTCGCTAGATCATCAGTGTAAAACCATCCATCTATTAAGACCACTGATGTAGCTTCCGGCATCCTCAAGTATCCCTTCATTACGTTTGGCCCTTGAACTACTAATTCTCCGACTTCTCCTCTGGGCAATTCTTTTCCGTCCTCATTGACAATTTTGCTCTTGAGGCCTGGTATATTTAGGCCGATAGAGCCTGGTTTGCGGGTTCCCTTTAAAGGATTAATAGCGACAAGAGGAGCAGTTTCCGAAAGGCCATACCCTTCCAAGATAAAAACGTTATATTTGTTTTCAAATTTTTGTAGCAGCTCGACCGGAATCGATGCACCTCCTGAGATACACAAGCGAATGGATAAAAAATCTTCTGCAGTGGATTCAGGCAATTGCAAGATAAAATTATACATCGTAGGAACTCCAGCAAACACTGTTGCCTTTTTTTCTCGAATGGTACTGATTACATCAAGAGGGCTGAATTTAGGTAGGATCAGGACAGTTGCCCCGCAAGCAATTGGGGCATTCAGACAAATAGTCATACAGAAAACATGGAACATCGGTAGAACAGCTACTACACAATCTTTACCATGAAGCTCAATTAATTCTGAAATGGCGTCTGCATTCGAAGCCAAATTCCGATGTGATAACATCGCACCCTTTGGTTTCCCTGTTGTTCCTGATGTGTATAAAATGACTGCAAGGTCTTCCTGATCAATGAAAGGGCTTAGCCAAACGTTATTGTTTGTTTCCATCAGATGCTCCCATGTACATTCCTGATCCTCGGCATCTGTATAAATGACTAGCATTAGATTTTTCAATTGTTCCTTTACTTCTGATAACTTCGGTTCTACAGATACATGAGCAATAACCGCTTTAACTTGGCTATCGTCTAAAATGTAATTCATTTCCTCTTTCGTATACAAAGGATTCATCGGAACAACAAATGCACCTAATCGTAAAATGCCGTAATACGTAATGAGAAATTCAGGGCTATTTCCTAATAAAAGAGCCACCCC
Organism: Bacillus cereus group sp. BfR-BA-01316; assembly: GCF_022664195.1. NCBI lineage: Bacteria > Bacillati > Bacillota > Bacilli > Caryophanales > Bacillaceae > Bacillus > Bacillus cereus group sp. BfR-BA-01316. The sequence continues at coordinate 49,521 of NZ_JAKUGX010000004.1, read as the reverse complement.
ATCTCCCTTCCCAATTCCTCGGGCAGACAAACCAGCAGCCAATTGATCTACCTGCTGATTTAGTTCTCTATAAGTAACACTTTTATCTCTATAGATATAAGCGATACTGTTTGGGAACTTACTTGCACTTCTTTTCAGATTTTCGTCTAAATTATAACTCATTAAATGATTCCCCCCTTTATTCATATGCAAGTGGTTGAATGATAACTTTTAAGAATATTCAAAATATTATTACGTTAAGTATACTTATAAATAATAATTAAATAAAATTAAAGATTTTAATTTGTAAGTAAGTATTACTAATATTCAAAAAGGGATGCAACCCTGATGTTGGGAGCTCTTCAGCATATGTGGGAATAATTAAGAGGAAAACTTCCAAAAACTATTTTATGGTCAAACGTTAAGTATACTTGGAGATTGGTTTCATACTGCAGCTTTATGAACATTCGTCTATAGCTCAACAGAATCTCCATTTACGGATCTCTTATTCAATTATCAATATTTATAACAGGATGGCTTTTAGAAATACTTTCTCCGCAAATAATCGGTATTTCGTTAGCTATATGCTGTATTTTCGTTAGTTTTACATGGCTTTTCTTATTTTATCGCGAGGAACTTAGTGAAGAATCTACTATCACTTAATGGCATGTATATGTACATGCCATTTTTATTTATGTCGAAACTTACAAGAAAAAGGCGATTTATTTCTCTTACGTTCTAATTTTTTAGAACGTACAATAAATTTAGATTATAAGAAAGGAGCTAACATAATGTTTGAGGATCGACTTACCATTTCAGCAGAACAACAAAAATTAATTTCCAATGCAACTCGCATTCAAATTCTTCATCTTTTAAAAGACGAAACACTCACTGCAAAACAAGTATCTACTAAACTAAATAAATCTGCTGGTAGCGTTCACTATCACATCCAAATTTTATTTGACGGAGGCTTACTTGAGTTAGTAGATACAAAGGAAAAACGGGGGATTATTGAAAAGTACTATAAAGCAAAATCTGCTCACTTCTATATTGAAGAAGCGGGCACGGAAGGAACAAATACAGGGAGCCATATTATATCTCATTTATTTTTAACTCCAGAGGAATTACAACAACTCACTTGGGAGATTTCACAAGTTTTATTACGCTGGGAAAGCAAAACCGCTCGTCAATCAGCCTCAGAAGAAGAATACGCTATTTCCTGCCGGATAAAAAAACAATGAAAGAAAGGTCCATATACACATGAAAAATAAACTATTATTATTGTCGGGCACAGGCATTTCTCGTTTAGGTGATTTTATGTACCTCATAGCTCTAAACTTAATGGTGTTAAATAGTACAAACTCTCCCGCTGCTGTAGCAGGCACATGGATTGTCGGTCCAATTGCCACCGTTGTTACAAAAATATGGTCTGGTAGTATTGTAGATCGATTAAATAAACGGTCAATTATGCTCATCACAGATATTATTCGAGCAGTTCTCATCGGCTGTATTCCACTATTTGACTCTATTTGGGCAATTTATATTTTTATCTTTTTGACTCGCATTGCTACATCATTTTTCGATCCAGCTTCATTCACTTATAAAACACTGCTCATACCAGCTGAAGAACGTGCTCAATTTAATGCTTGGAATAGCCTATGTACAAATGGGGCTTTTATTATCGGTCCGGCTCTTGCTGGAATACTTCTCACTACATACTCGGCAGCTTTTGTTATTTACTGCAACTCAATTTCATTTCTACTTTCTACCATTCTCATTTACTTCTTGCCAAACATCACATTACAAACAAAGCAAAACGAAGAGGTTGCAAATACTTTCGTACAAACGTTACGAAGTGATTGGAAACAAGTTTTTTCATTCGCACGAACTGAAACTTATATTATTCTCGTATTCGTTTTATTTCAAGCTACGATGCTTGTCTCTATGGCACTTGATTCACAAGAAGTTGTTTTTACACGACAAGTACTGTTTTTATCAGATGTAGAATATAGCATGCTTGTTAGTATAACCGGAGCAGCTTACGTTTGTGGTTCATTTCTTGTCTCTCTCTTTGCAAAACGATTACCGATTCAATATTGTATCGGTTTAGGTATGATTTTCACAGCAATAGGCTATGTGATTTTCGCCTTTTCAAATTCATTTACGGTCGCAACAAGTGGTTTCATTTTACTTGGGATCGCTTCATCATTTGCTGGTACTGGATTTATAACATTTTATCAAAATAACATCCCAGTACATATGATAGGACGTATCGATAGCGTATTTGATTCAATAAAAAATTTCATCCAAATCTTTTTCATTTTAGCAATTGGAGCATCCGCACAATTTATTTCAATTCAAATTGCTGTAATAAGCAGTTCATTATTAATTTTTGCTCTTTCCTGCTTATTAGCAATCCGGGTAATGACTCCTTCACGAGAAAAATATTTTAAAATTACAGAATCTTCACTAGAATGCTAATTAAACGTAAAAAGCGGCTATTATGCCGCTTTTTCACAATAAATATTTTATAAAGTAAAGACCTGAACTTACTATCACGAATATATTAAAGAATAATAAAAATCCTTTTTCGAAATCTCTATACTTTTCTACTTTTACTCCACGTTTTTTTAACTCCATAATAACCATTGCAATTTCATGTGCATACGCAATACTTCCAAATTGTATATAATTGTTATTATATTTAATCTCAAAGACGTTTTTCATTTTTTTATGTTGCGAAATGGATTGTATATCTTCTATTGGCATGCTATGTTCATTTGTTTTTTTAAAATAACAATCTAACCCTTTCATTATCACTCTTTTATTTGTTAAAACGATATAATAATAAAAAGTAGCTCCTACGTAATATATATTTGGTATGACTTTATTATTTACCATACATCCTTCGTCTACTAGCAGTTCCTTCTCAATTTCTTCACCAGTTTGTAATTCGTTGCGAATTGATTCTTCCAACATTTGTAAGGTTAATTTTTTTAGTAGCTCTCCATTTCTCACATAATACTTATCTATATTTATAGACTCATTCGCTTCTTTCTCTAAACGTGTAATTTCTTCTTCTGAATATTGGAGCTCATTTAACATCGATAATAATCTTTTATCCATATTACACACTCCCTTTCCACAGTTTTTGAAGTTTTTTCTTCCCACGAGAAATTCGATTGTATATATAATCCACCGTTACTTTTAATTCTTTTGCAATATCGTCAATGGAATATCCATCAATATACCTCTTTAAAAAGATATATCGATCCTTCTTATTTAAATCTTGGACTATTTCCATAATCTCTTCTTCTTGTTCTATTTCATACCTATCATGGATACCTTTATCTATTTCTAAGTCTTTATCCATTTTGTTCTCTTTATGTACTTTCTTTTTATATTCCAAAGCCTTTAATTTAGTAATACCAATCATCCAAGATTTTAAGTTTCCCTTTCCTATATCAAATTGGTCAATATTAAACCAAATGACAGTAAATACATCGTTATAACAATCATCCACATATTGTTTCTCAATAGGGGTACTTAATGATTTATGAATAATGTACAAAATTAATTTTCCATATTGATCAATCACTTCTTTCAAAGCATCTTGATCACGTTTTTTCATAGCTATAATTAAATCCTCTTCAGAATTGAAAATCATAAGCATCTTCCTTCCTCAGTTCCCCTTTAGCAGCTGCTTTTACTTACTATTGGAAATTTATTCTCATTTTCTATCACTTTTGTAAAAATTTATTAATTTTTATTTTCACTTTATATAATAACAAATAAAAAACCGAAGTTGAGAAAGCGGGTCCCACTTTCTTAGCTTCGGTTTTGCAAGTGATGTTATAACTTAAACTAACGTCTCACCACATACTGTTTTTATATTTTTAAAGTATTGAAGATTTTCATTAATTTCACCTTCATCAAACAAATTGAGCTGTTTCATAATTTCAATTGCAAATTCAACGTACGCGGATCCTATTGCTGTAATAATTTTCTCATCCACAGTTACATCTTCTTCTTGTTTATATTCCCATTTATGGAGATGTGCTAAATGTTCTACCTCTGGTGTTAATGATGTTGAGAATTTTTTCTTATTAAGCACTCCAGCTGCATGCAGTAGAGATGTCCCCGCACAAATTCCTGCTATCCATTTATTTTGCTTATGTAATTCGTTCACAATAGATAAAAGTTGTTCATTTTCTAAATGGTGAAAAATATGCCCTCCAGGTACAATAAACACTTCATAATCTACTGTTTCAATATGATCTATAGAGACGTGTGGCTGACACTGAAATCCACCTTCTCCTGTAACTGTTTTCCCGTCTACAGTTACTGTTATTACTTCAAATCCTTTACTTTTTAAACATAAACTCGCTATATTTACTTCAAATTCTGCAAATCCATCAAATAAAAACATCAATGCCTTTTTCATGTTATCTCTCCCCCATCTTTATACTTATTCGAAGGTGATTACATTTCTCCTCCCAAAAAGGCAAACCTGAAATATAGGTTTGCCTTTCACTTATTTCTTATTTAGTCCTCTTTCATTTAAAAACTCTTTCATATGCATTCTCTTCTCTTTGGACATAAATGTGCTCATTGATTCTGTCCATGTTACGTTTTTTTGATTTGACGATCTTTCTTTGTAATACGCGCTCATCGTTTCATCGTATTCGTTTAACAATTCATCATATTTCTTTTCATCATATCCATTTTCATGAAGAATGGCGGCTACTGGTAACCGCGGCTTAACTCCATGATCTTCATCTGGTACGCCGACTGTCATTCCGAATACAGGATATACTTTATCCGGTAAATGAAGCAATTTACTCACTTCTCTCGGATTATTACGAATTCCTCCAATATAACAAATACCGTATCCTAAAGATTCGGCTGCAAGTGCTAAGTTTTGTGCAAAAAGTGAAGCATCTACTGTCGCAACGATAAAGTCTTCCACCCCTTCATGTTTTATCTCTGTACCATGTTTTTCACATGCAACTTCTAAACGTTTTAAATCCGCACAACAAACAAAGAATGCTGCGCAGTTTTTCACGTGACGATTTCCAGATAGCTCTGCTAGTTTAGCTTTTAATGCCTCATCTGTTACATATATAACAGAATACGCCTGCACAAAATGTGAGGAAGCCGCATGCTGAGCAGCTTGCACCATTCTTTCCACTACATCTTTTGAAATTGGTTCTTCTTTATATTTACGAACTGAAACGTGTTGCTCCATTTTATGTATCATCTCATTCATGAAAATCACTCCTTTTTTCTCTTCATAATGAAAAATTAACATATCTTTTTCATTATTCACAACTTATAAACATAAAAAGAGCAATTCTTTTTGAATTGCTCTTTTTTAAATGTCTATTAATACGGTATATGAAATTATATAAACGATTTGACAAGAAATATCGACTTACCGACAAATAACGGCTGGCTCACGTAATATGATTTCCTGTTATACAATTTTTGTTACGCCGTTTTCAAAACTTTAATACCTTTTACGATATTCCAAATGAAATAGTAGATTCCTACAAGAATGAACACTGCATATGTGATAGCCATTCCAATTCCAGCGCCATCAGATTGATTGAAGCTTAAACCGTATACTCCTGACACTGCTAATCCGCCAAATAAGATTGCGTACGGGAAAATATGTGACCAAAATGCTTTTTTTGCGTGATATTTCACTTCATCTTCCGCAACGAAGTATACGATAATTGGTAGTAAAAATGGTGCGAAAAAGATACTAAAGTAACATAACGAAGATAAAATATTATTTCCTTTCATACGATTCACCTCTAAAGTTTTTTGTTACCTTCATTATGTCAGGAAACCATTCCAGAAACTATCGCTTTACCTTTCATAAACATGACACATTTGTAAGATTTACATCCTAAAAACTCCCACCTAATTTTAGGTGAGAGCCCTATTGACTATATTCGATTCATAAACCAATATTGTGTAATTGCTAAATATTCTCGGACGTTCGATTGAATAATAATTGGCTTCGGTGTTTTTGCCGAGAGACCTTCTAGTTTTAGCCCTTGTTTTTCTGCAATCTTTTTCGCTCGGAACATATGAAAATCATTCGTTACAATCATCCCTTGTTTCATATGTTTTGGAATAAGGGGTTTTGAGAATTTAATATTTTCATCTGTACTCGTCGAGCGATCTTCCATTATAATTCGATCTTCTGAAATATTTTGTTTCATTAATCCTTGTTTCATTGCTAATGCTTCTGAAATATCCTCGCCTTTTCCTTGCCCTCCAGATACGATAGCAATTGTTTTCTCATGTGATTTTAAATACTCAGCTGCTTTATCAATACGATATTGCAATGAGTAAGATGGTTTCGTCCCATTTACTTTCGAGCCTAGTACAATTATGTAATCCGCATCGTCAATTGCATTCATATGCCCATGCTTATAAATGTTATATTGTAAAAAAACCGCATACACGGCGCAAATCATTATAACAACTAAAATGTACTTAATTATTTTCTTCTTTCTCATATTCATATACTCCTATTTCCTTTACTTCCTTCATGATAATATCCATTTATTTGTTTGTATACAGACAAATTCCAATTAACCCTAATTTATCCTTCAAAAGGTAATATTTATATTACTTCTCGGGAATAGTAAGTACAACTTCGCACGAAGGAGTGTCCCTATTGCTTCTCTTTTTATTTAATGTATCGTTCTTTTTCATCTTATTTTTACTATCCCTTAAGCTGCTTGGTAAATCTGCATTAGCACAACTAACTCCTCATGATTTTGGGGCTATTATCTTTTTATCTTATTTAGCTTTTCAAGCCATACCAGTCGCTGGTGCTTTGCAAGCCTTTTTCGGTATGGTCGTTATTACTGGTTTGCATTTACTTCTTACAAAATTAAGCTTACTAAACAAACTAAATCGTTTCATTCTTGGACACCCCATTATTTTAATTAAACATGGTGATATTATCTTTGATAACTTACAAAAAAGTAGATACCCAATCGCTGAATTACTCTCTAATCTTCGTGTCGCCGGATATCCAAGTGTTCATGAAATTGAATACGCTATTTTAGAAACGAATGGAGCCATTAGTATTTTACCAAAGCGAGAACTTGTACCATTGACTCCAAAAGATATGAATATAGATGTTAAGTATGCTGGATTACCAATCGCCCTTATCGTCGATTCACAAATTCAATACGATAACTTAAAGTTAATTCATAAAGACGAAAAATGGTTATATAAAGAGTTAAAAGAAAAAGGCATCACAAATATTAAAAACGTTGCTTTTGCGTCTGTTCAAGAAACGGATGGATCTTTTGCGATTAGTTTAAAAGAATGAAAAAATCCCCTTACTTGTTCAAGGGGATTTTCTTCACTATATTGCTTCTTTCTTTCCTGCCAAGTTTAATGGAACAGGATGTTTCATACGATTCATCGTAAATACAATGATTGCTGTCAATATTTCCGCTACTGGCATAACGAGCCAAATTCCATTTACACCAAATAATTTCGGCATAATCCATAACAATGGAATAATAAATAGTAAACCACGGCTCAAAATAATAAGAACTGATTTTGTCGTTTGTCGCACTGATTGGAAATACTCTCCATACACAATGTTATAGCCTAAAAATACATATTGGATAAAGAATAAACTAATACCTGTTAACGTTAACTCCAATAGTTCTGGGGATTGAACATCAAACAAACCAATTATATATTTCCCGAAGAATAAACCGACAACAATTGCTACGCCTCCGAGTACAACTGCAATTTTTACAGCTAACCGTAATCCTTCACGCAGTCTTTCTGGTAAATTTGCACCATAATGGAAACTAGCAATAGGTTGTAATGCTGCTCCAACACCGAAGAATAATAGTAATGTCATTGCATGAATACTATTGACCATCGCATAAGAAGCGACACCTACTTCTCCTGCATATTGAACAAAAGCGATATTAAAACCAACCGTTACAATCGCTACTGTAATCTCAGTTGTAAAACTTGGGAAACCAATCACCATAATTTGTTTAACCGTATCCCATTCAAAATGGAATTTCGTCCACTTTAAAACACTATTTTTTCTAAAGAAGTGAGTTAATAACACTAGGAAACCAATTGCTGCTGAAAGAATAGTTGCTGAAGCAGCACCTGTTACGCCCCATCCAAAGATGAAAATAAAGATATAGTCAAAGATAATGTTCAATACAGCTGTTACGACAAGACCTGCCATTGCTAAATTAGGATTTCCATCGTTACGTATAAATGTACTTAAAATATTTTCTAAAACATATATCATTCCAAATGTTAATAACACGTGTAAATAATCTAACGCATATGGTAAAATCACTTCATTTGCACCGAACAGATATGCTAAATCTTCTATTCTCCATAAGCAAATAACCGCTAAAACACCTACGATAATAACTGCCACTGTCATAGATTGAGTAAAAATAGATCTTGCTCTTTCTAATTTATTTTCACCTAGTGCAATGGAATATAGCGTTGCTCCGCCCATTCCAATCCATAATGAAATGGAGAAGAAAATTGAAAACGCTGGAACAGCCACGTTTACTCCTGCTAAACCGTTCGCTCCAACTCCTCTACTAATCATGACCGCATCAATCATAATATTCACTGACATTAATACCATCCCAAGAACTGCTGGTATTAAATACGAAATAAATAAACTTTTTATCGGTTTCTCTCTTAACTTTTCTGTTGTTTCCATCATGTAAATGCTCCTTTTTCAATGCTCTATTCACAGTTTAAACCTTCAAGTTACTTGAAGGTCAATAGAGAATCGAAAAATATATAAGCCTATTTGTTATTTATTTTTTTAACAACAGGTATTTGAATTTCCGTTACTTGCTCCTCCGGATTTTCTGTTACAGACCAATCAATTAATGCAAGCTCAAGCGCATCTCCGCATACTTCGTATCCTTCGTTATCAATGTGCTTTAATAATTCCGTATACGTTGCGTCTGTTTCTTCATATGGTCCATGGTGATAAGAACAAGCAAATATCCCTTCTTTTATTTCATCTGAAGTATGCACTTGAAAAGGCATATAATCCAATAAAATAAACACACTATTATATGCTTGAAACTCATTTTGAAGTAACGCTTTTTTGGAAACTGTTACACCGATATCTCCTGAAAATAAACTATTATCAATTTGCTTCATATTTTTTTGCAGCGAATGGATATAATATTCAAACATATCATCCGTTGTATTTGGTGCAACTGCAATCGCTGTTATTTTTCGCTTCGGTATTTTTTTATAAATAATTTGATTCGCTTCTGATTTCGTCGCTTTTTTCATTAAATGGATTTTATGTTGCATTTTTGCCAAAGCATACTCGATTTCTCTTTGCTTTTTCAGCATCATTTCTTGTTGTTTTTCAAGTAAATTCAGCGCATAAGACGGATTTCGTTCATCAATATATTTCTTTATTTCCTTTAATGGGATATTCAATTGGCGTAAAAATTTAATCGTGTCTAATAGTGAAAACTGATCAATTGTATAATAGCGATAATTCGTTTGCGGGTCCACAATGGACGGATGAAAAATTCCTTTTTCATCATAATAGCGTAATGTAGATTCCGCTATATTATGCATTTTTGCCATTTCTCCAATTGTAAAACGTTTATTTAATAACATATGCCCTTCTCCAATTCATTAAAAATGTAGCCTTATTTCTTCTTATTATATAGTGATTCCCTCCATCCCTAAATCGAATCCTATCATGAAAATCTGCTATTTTTTCATTGATTTTTAGTAAATTTTATTATATATTAATTACAGGTTCAAATTACGAGTTCAAAAGAACTTGTAATAAGACCCTTTGTTTAATGGGTTTTTACATATTTTCATTAGGCAAATTCCGAGAAATCGTATGATAAAACTAAAAATGATGAGGAGAGGATCAGATGGAATTCGAATTTTTCTTTCAAATTGCACTAATTCTATTAAGTACAAAGCTTGCTGGCGACCTTAGTGTAAGATTAGGTCAACCTTCTGTACTGGGTAAATTAATTGTCGGTATCGTTATCGGTCCAGCTATATTAGGTTGGATTGAGAATTCAGAACTTCTAACGCAATTAAGTAATGTCGGGGTTATTCTTTTAATGTTTATGGCTGGACTAGAAACAGACTTAAAAGAGTTAAATGAAAACCGTAATTCGTCTTTAGCAGTCGCAATTGGAGGTATCGTTCTTCCATTCGTAGGTGGTTACGTTGCCGGTCTTGTTATGGGCATGGAACAAGGGAACGCTGTCTTTTTAGGATTACTTCTTTGTGCGACAAGTGTTAGTATTTCTGTACAAACACTTCGTGATTTAGGTAAGATGAAAACACGTGAAAGTACGACGATGCTTGGAGCAGCTGTATTTGATGACATTCTTGTTGTTATTTTATTAGCATTTGCAATGAGCTTCTTAGGTACAGATGATGTTAACTTAACAATGGTTATCTTGAAGAAAGTAGTATTCTTTGCTTCTATTATTTTAATCGGTTGGAAAGGTGTTCCAGCGATTATGCGTTGGTTATCACCACTACGCGTATCGGAGTCTATCGTTAGCGCAGCACTTATCATCTGTTTCTCATTCGCATATTTCGGCGAACTATTAGGAATTGCTGGTATTATCGGTGCTTTCGCAGCTGGTATCGCTATTTCTCAAACGAACTACAAACATGAAGTAGAAAAGAAAGTAGAACCAATCGCTTACGCTATGTTCGTACCAGTATTCTTCGTTAGCATCGGTATGAATATTACATTTGACGGTATTGGTGATCAAATTTGGTTCATTTTAGCATTAACAGTAATCGCTGTATTCACAAAACTAATCGGTTGTGGATTCGGTGCACGAATGACTGGATTTGATGCAAAGTCTTCTGCAATTATCGGTGCTGGTATGGTTTCTCGTGGTGAAGTTGCACTTATCATCGCAGGAACAGGACTTTCTTCTGGCCTATTAGCACAAGATTACTTTACAGCAATTGTTATTGTCGTTATTTTAACTACGATGATTACACCACCAATGTTAAAATACACTTTTGGTGCAAAAGATAAAGCAATGAAAGCAAGTAAATAATTTTAATATAATAAAAAGAGATTGCTATCTTATAAGATAGCAATCTCTTTTTCATGTTCTCTTTAAACAATTCCATGCGTTTTCAACCATTTTTCAAAAATAGTTCGTGCTTCTTCATCCTCGATATCATCATGAAATGAATAGACTTTAATGCCGTAATCATCTATATATTCACCTAGCTTCATTTCACTTACTTTCTCATAAAGTGAAACTTTAATCAGTGGGGGTTTTATTCATCCCCACTGATTATTAGCCCTCACCAATCGGGCGTTTACGGGCAGCCCGACTCCCACCTAACTTCTTTGCTCCAGGCGAATTTTGAGGTGGGAGTTTTACTGCCCACAAATAGCAGGATAAAAACTCCCTGCTTCATATTCTGGAATATATGCATCCCAAACTGCCTCATTTATTCTTTTGTACGCTGTCACTTCTAAATCATATCCATCTTCATAATAACCGATGTGATAATGTTTGTTAGGATCATATTTATCCATTAAAAGCCCCTCCTAATAAACAAAAGCGAGCCTTATCTTTCAGCTCTCTCCTCTCATTTCATTTACTAAATACGTTCCATTGCCGTCTTCAACGTTCCAACAATGAAAGCAATTTCTTCACTTGAAATAACAAGCGGTGGTGCTAATGTTAAAACGTTATTATACCCCGCTGTTGTCATACCGTTACGCCCAATAATAAGTCCTTTTTCTTTACAAGCATTTACAACACTTGCAATTTTGTCGTTATCAATTGGTTCTTTCGTCGCTTTATCATTTACTAGTTCGATTCCAACTAATAACCCTTTCCCTCTAATATTACCAACAAGCGGATGTTCCCCAATTTCTTCTTTTAATTGATTTAATAAAAGTGAACCCATTTGTGCAGAGCGCTCAATTAAATTTTCATTTTCCATAATCTCTAAGTTTTTAAGCGCTAATGCACAAGCCGCTGGATTTCCACCAAATGTATTAATATGGCGGAAGAATTCATATTCTCCTGTTCCTTTAAATGCCTCATAAATTTCTTTTTTTACAGCTGTTGCTGATAATGGTAAGTATGCGCTCGTAATACCTTTTGCCATCGTAACGATATCAGGCTTAACGTCATAGTTCATAAACCCAAATGCTTTTCCTGTACGCCCGAAACCACAAATAACTTCATCACTTATAAGTAGTGCTCCGTGTTTTTGACATGTTTCGTGAATTGCTTTCATATAGTCTTGTGGTGGCATTAAAATACCTCCGCCTGTAATAATTGGCTCCATTATAAATGCTGCTATTGTTTCGCTTAATTCCCACGTCATAACACGATCTACTTCTTTCACACACTCTACATCATAAATATTTTGTGATTCCATTTCTGGCATACGGTAACAATCTGGAGGCGTTACGTGTAAAAAACCTGAAGCAAATGGCTCATATTGATATCTACGTTGTGCTTGGCCAGTTGCCGCCATCGTTGCCATTGTATTTCCGTGATAACCACGATAACGTGACATAAATTTGTAACGATGCGGTTCACCTTTTTGAGCATAATATTGTCTTGCTATTTTAAAAGCTGTTTCATTCGCTTCTGATCCACTATTAGAGAAGAATATAACATACTCTCCACCAAGCCACTCGTTTAACTTTTCAGCGAGCTTTATAGCTGGCTCATGTGATTGTGACATCGGAAAGTATGATAATGTTTGCAATTGCTTATAAGCTGCCTCCGCGAGCTCTTTTCTTCCGTATCCACTATTCACACACCAAAGACCACTCATACCGTCTAAATATCTTTTTCCTTGTATATCTTCAACCCAGCATCCTTCTGCTTTTGCCCCTACCATTGTACTACTCGGGCTAAAAGGACGCATTCCGTGCCAGACATATTGCTCATCTTTTGCTAATAATTCATCGGTTTGTTTTGCCTTCATCATTTCTTCCACCTTCCATAACAACTTATTTTTCACAAAGCTGTGCTGGTGCCATGATGAGTTAAATTTCTCCCTGCCTATTTCATTCCACAAAAACATGACAAATCCTACAAAAAATATAGTGATATTTATAAGAGAATGACAAAAGAAAAAGGAGCTTTTCTTTTAATTCGAAAAGCTCCTCTTTTTTAATGTGAAGAAGCATCACTAATACCATGACCAGTATTAGATTTCACAAGAATTTCATCAAACTTCGCTGCATCTTCTTTCTTACTTGAGAAAACAGTTCCTAAATATGCTGCAAGGAATCCAAGCGGAATAGAAACAATTCCAGGTGTCGTATATGGGAATATCGCCTCTCCAACAAATATAGCTTTCCCTGCCACAGGATTCCAAACGTTTGGACTTAACGCAACAAGAACGATTGCTGATACAAGACCAACGATCATTCCACAAATTGCACCCGTTGTATTAAAGCGTTTCCAATATATTGTAAATAATATAACTGGTAAATTTGCACTCGCTGCAACTGCAAATGCTAGTGATACTAAAAATGCTACGTTTAATGTTTGAGCAAATAAAGCAAGTATAATAGATACTATCGCCACTCCAATAGACGCATAACGAGCCATTGACACTTGCTCTTTTTCCGTTGATTTTCCTTTTCGAATAATCTCGTTATAAAAATCATGAGCAAATGCGGAAGCCGCTGTTAATACAAGACCTGCTACTACAGCTAAAATTGTTGCAAAAGCAATCGCAGATACGAATGCGAATAAGAAATCTCCACCTAATGCTTTAGCTAATAAAGGTGCTGCCATATTACCGGCTGGATTTGCTTGAATAATTGCCTCATTCCCTACAAACGCCGCCGCACCAAACCCTAAGAAAATCGTCATAATATAAAATGCACCAATTAACCACGTAGCGTACACAACTGATTGACGTGCAGTTTTTGCATCACGTACTGTGAAAAAACGGACAAGAATATGCGGTAATCCTGCCGTACCAAGAACTAGTCCTAAATTTAAAGAAAGTGTATCAAGACCATCTTTATACTTTACTCCTGGATTTAAAAACGAATCTTTTAATGGAGTAGCAGTTTTCATTTGAGCGAACATTTCAGTCACACTGAAATTAAATTTGGAGAAAACGATAACAGAAATAATAAATGTCCCTGCCATAAGTAGTACAGCCTTTACAATTTGTACCCAACTTGTAGCAGTCATACCACCAAAAATAACGTACACTGTCATAAGTGTACCAACGATTAATACGGATGTCGTATATTCAATTCCTAATAATAATTTAATAAGTGCACCCGCCCCAACTAATTGTGCAATCATATAAAAAATCGAAATCGTCATCGTATTAAGTGCTGCAATACCGCGAACTTTTTTCGCATCAAAACGCGCCGCAATCATGTCCGCTAACGTATACTTCCCTAAATTTCTAAGCGGTTCTGCAACTAGGTATAATACAACTAAGTAAGCAACTAAGAAACCTATACTATAAAAGAACCCATCAAATCCTGTTAACGCTATCGCTCCGGCTATACCAAGAAATGACGCAGCAGACATGTAATCTCCGGCAATGGCCAGACCATTTTGCCAACCAGTTAATCCCCCTCCAGCCGTATAAAATTCACTCGCATTTTTCGTTTTTTTCGATGCGAAATAAGTTATAACAAGTGTACCAAGGACGATAATTAAAAATAGCGCAAAAGCGGTTGTATTCAAAGTCAGCCCCTCCCTTGTTGCATATCTTGCAGAATTTTTTGCGAGATTTCATCAAAGGATTCTGCTTTTTTGCTATAAATCATACATAATGCCCATGTCATTATAAATTGCGCAAAAGCAAATACCCACGCCCATGTAACATCACCAAATACCGGTGTATTAAGCACCTTTGAATACGATGTTAAAATAGGTAATGTAATAAAAAAACTTAAAAAGAAAATACTCATCGGAATGATAAACTTCTTTTTCGTATTTAATAACAATTGAAACTCTTCAGACTGAACAACTTCTGTATAATTCACCTCATTTTGTAACTTACGTGCTGACGTATCATCTCGTTTCATTCTCTGGTCCCCTCTCTTAACTTAAAATACAATTCCCCCTTGCATACCTAAAAACTAATTTTTATAAATATTCAGAAACTTATTTTCATTTTAGACAATCCGTACATTCCTGCAAAGATTTTTCGATAGACATTTTTCGTCATTTTCTCCTAAATTTTCAATATACTTTTTCAACATAAAATTTGATTGATTCGATTAAACTTTTATTCCCGTTAAAACAGAATAAAGTGAAACTTTAATCAGTGGGGGTTTTACGGGCAGCCCGACTCCCACCTAACTTCCTCGTATTCGCCGAATTTTGAAGTGGGAGTCTTACTGCTCGCAAATAGCGGGATAAAAAAAGTAGTGCTTATCGCACTACTTCTGTCTTTGTCTCCTTTTCTAAATTACGAGCTGTTTCACTTAATTCAACGTCTTTTCCATCTTTAAGCGTTCCAAATATAAAATCGAATACTGGATTTGAAACTCCGAACCAAAACTTTTCATTTTTATAATGGTGTAATATGTGCTGTTTTTTTAGCCATCTTCCAAACTTAGTGAAGGGACGAATCGGTTTATGTGCAATATAATGTTTCCATTCATAAACGAGGAGCATGATAATCATTCCGACTCCAAATGAAAGTGTAACAGTAACACTTTTTGTAATACCATATGATATAAGTAAATAGATAGTAAAGCTAGGTATACTAAACCATGCAGGCAAAAATAAAAGCTTCAAATCATCTGGATATACGTGATGATCATAATGTAATCTTCTTAACATTTTTAATAAAAATGCGTTTTTAGGCGGCTTTAAATGGAATAAAAAACGGTGTGTTATATATTCGTTAAACGTATAAAAAACAATCCCAAACACACACGCTAACATACCGATCCATGTGAAAAATTGCATTTTTAAAATAATAATAAAAATTAATAGAACACTATACATAATAACAATATCATGTTGTAAAAAGAACTCTTTCACCACTCTCTTCATCTTTCTTCCCCCTTTTCCCAAAAAACAGCCGTAACATATTGTTACGACTATTTCTTTTCTATTTTATTCTTATTCTATTCACTTTACAAATTTGCCTGCTGTTCTATTGTCGAGAAAAAAGTGTTCGGACCAAATATATTTTGCTTCGGAATAATGTGTTCTACTGCAAACACTGTTACTTCTCCTCTTTGTACTTCTCCAATAATGAGACCGAATACTTCATGATTTACCGCAAACGTTGGTTGTTTCGTTTGCAGTAACCTTGCTGCATTTTTAAATACCGCTTCATATAGTGGATTCCTATCAGTAATTTCTTTTCGGATTTTTGGTGCTAAAGTGATGATAATTTCTTTTCCGTCAATAGTGGTTCGATACATAAAAATCTCCCCTTCAATCTTATATGAACAACTGTAAAGCTTTGTATGCAAAATGGATAGAATATCCTACTAAAATAATACCTGCTCCGGCTGTAATATAGCCAAGTGCTTTTTTCTTTAATAAAGTTCTTCCAAAATGTACAGAAAAGGCAATATTTAAATTCCACAAAATAATACCAACAATAATGCAAAGACTGTACAAAAAAGCTTCTTGTTTCGTTACCTTTGTAAGCAACGAGCTAAGTGTACTTCCGTATATGCCAAACCAAAAAACGAGATTTAATGGATTGGATATCGCAATTAGAAATCCTGCCATAAAAGATTGTTTAAGTCCACCTATCTCTTCTTGTTTATATTCCATATTAGAGTGAGAAATTCCTTGTTTTACACTTTGAAACCCTAAATAAAACAACAAGAAAAAACCAGCGCAATACATAAAAGCTTGTACATATGTATACATAAACACAGAAGATAAACCGAAATAAATAAGCAGCATAAACAAAATATCAGCAGTCATTCCTCCGATTCCAACAATCCACGCATGCCAAAATCCACGTTCAATTCCCCGTTTTAACATTTCAATATTAATCGGACCTACAGGTGCAGCTAATGAAATACCTAATACTATTTGTTGTATAATTGCTCCAAACACCGCTCTATCCTTTCTACTTCTTTTACTATTAAGTAATGATGCAAATATAGAAAACAGACTAGCTTTCATAAAAATTATTCACTAATACAATACCCTTTTTTATCCAAAATATGCAAAAGAGCCATCCAGTTGATGGCTCTTATTTCTCTACTCTATGATGAAAAGGACATTTACCTTTAATCGGCTCAATATCATCCCCTATGAAATATTGTTTCCATTCACGATGATTAGGATCGCCGTAGTGACTAATGTTAGGGTGCTTCGGCAACTGATCCCACTTTTCAACTCGTTCACGGACCATTTGTCTTGAATACGACCCTTTAGGACGATCTCCTTCTAATCCATCGAAAATAGTTCGTGGCTGGAATCCAATAACGAGAGAATTTCCTAAATGCCTAGTTTTTCTCTGTTTATAAGCTGGCGCATTCCCAAATGCAAATATTGGTTCACCACCAAATGAAAATTCCCATAAATGATGGTCAGGGTCTGCTGGAATTTGCTTCGGCCATGTTTGGTTATCATTTTCATGTAAATACTGTAGTACTTTCCAAAAGTAATCACGGTAATATTCCAATGATTTTTCTTCACATTCTGGTTCCACAAAAAGAAAAAAGCCCCTTCTTACAATCGGCCGCTCTTTCATTAGCTCCAAAAAAGTTAACATTGTATTGGGCAAATGACTCCAATCATTATGAGAGAGAAATGAATAACGAAGTTCATTCTTCTTCAATGCTGTTAAACCGAAATAACACGGGAAGGTTGGTTCTAACACGACACTCGAAAAATCATGAAATTCTTTTGCAACCCAATTCGGTATGTCGACTCTATTTTTCATCCCTTCATTATCTAATAAATAAGACTCATCCATTCTTTCACCTCATTATGTACAGCATTCACTTAAGAATATTACATACTCGGCTTGTCCTATACCTTTTTAAAAATTCGAGAAGAAATTAATTTAAAATGCAAAATTTTCAAAACACTCACTTGACTAAATTCTACCAATTCATGTATATTTAAATTAATCATTTAGCAGAATATTCGAGAATGTAGCATTTTTTATTTATATTATTTTTTAATGAATTTCACTAAATGAAAAAAGGAATCGTTTTTAGGAGGAATTGTGACATGCAAGGAAAAGTAAAATGGTTTAACAATGAAAAAGGTTTTGGATTTATCGAAATGGAAGGCTCTGAAGATGTATTCGTACATTTCTCTGCTATTCAAAGCGACGGTTACAAAGCTTTAGAGGAAGGTCAAGAAGTATCTTTCGACATTACTGAAGGAAACCGTGGACCTCAAGCTGCTAACGTAACAAAACTTTAATCCCACATATGACAGGAGGTTACCTTACTTGGTAACCTCCTTTGTTATTCCTTTGTATATTTCCGTTTTACAGAGCAAAAACTATGTGAAATGCACAAAATACAAAGGAGGCAATAACAATGGGGTCACATGTAAATGATTTTGAAGAAGTAAAATTCCGTGTAGAAACTGCACAAAAAATGGTAGGTTCTGCAACAATTTCAATGGATCCAGACACATTAGAGCATGCCACTACTGCAGTAGAATCGGCTCGTTCTCAGCTTGAAATCATGAAATCCGTTGCAACGGATTTAGATGAGCCATTTCTAATGAATGAAGAAAAAAAATTAAGTAAGTGCGAGCATCAATTACACGAAGCGAAGCACTAAAAAACATCCAGAGAAAATTCTCTGGATGTTTTTTTATGACAATTGCTCCCCATACTTTTTCAACTTCTCTCCAACCGTACATTGCCGTATACAAAAAGAATGGGCATAGTATTTACTATGATTTTTCCGATTATGTTCCTGCAGGAAACACCCTCCGCAATACGTTTCTAATAAGTCATTTACCTCTGTAATGAGTTGCTTCTTCTTCACGTGTGCACCTCTCTATTCGGTTATTTCTTTATGACTATCAATCGTCGTCCCTTCTAATGCTTGCGCTGCTAATTGATGTGCCTCTTTATTTTGCTTTCTAGATATCGGTTCACAAACAAGTTTTAATTTCATTTGCTTCGCTTTTTGTTCAATTTGGTCTAAGTAATGATTTAAATGTTCATCATAGCAAGGCCATTCACCAGCTAATTGCTGCAGTACAACTTGAGAATCTCCACGAAGTGTAACTGCTTCATATTTAATTCCTAATTCCTCGAGTGTATTCATCCCGTATAATAATGCTGCGTACTCCGCTTCGTTATTATCATATATGCCTTCTATGTATGCATTGCGACGAACTCGATAATTTGTATTTCCTTTTTTGTAGTATACACATATGCCAACCCCAGCTTCTTTCGTCTGCACATCATAACCACCATCAAAATAAACTTGAATTTCTTGAGGATCTTCCTCCACTTGCTTACTCAGTTTTTTCATTTCTTTTAATGACCATTCCGCGTCCATTTCATCGTAAAATAAAAGTTCTTTCACCCTACCTGTTTTCTCAAAATCCTCCGCAAATTGAAGCACTTCTTCTATGTTCATATAATCTGTTGTTAATTCAGTTTGTAAACCACGCTTCGTTTTATACAACCAATGTATTTTATATTTCATACTAGATTCCCCTTTTATAAGACTTCTTATATTTATTTTATTATATTTTATCAAGAGTCACAGCATTATATTCAATATAATCACATACAAAAAGAGCCATCCTATATAAGGACGGCTCTTTCATCTATTACATAAATCTTTCAAATTGTACTCGCTTATTAATCCAGTACATTACAGGCATACCAATTGCCATTACAACAAATTCACCAACTGCACAAGTTAGCCATGTCAATAAAAATGGCAGATCAAACGCAAGATGAAGTTCAATTGCTATCATAAACATTGTAATTGTAAAAATAACTGTATTAAAAATCATACGAGCCCAAACACCTTTAATGAAGCGCATAGAAATAATAGTTGCAAGTAGTGCAAGAATTGATTGCCCTACTCCAAATACTAAATCATAAGCGATCATAGGTGAGAAAAAGAGATTCGTTAAAAATACACCTAATACAATCCCGTAAATTGCTTTCTTATTGAATACAACGAGATGATTAAACATCTCTGAAATACGAAACTGTACACTCGTAAAGCCAAATGGCTGAATAAGCATAGAAACAGCAATATATAATGCCGCTAAAATACCATTACCGACTAATGTTCTTATATTCATGACAAAATCTCCTTAGTTTTTTTACGTGGGATGGTTTCGAACCACGTTATTCGTTTTTAAGCAACAAGATTATATTTTACGCAATAGGTGCTCTTTCGTCAATAGATTCCTATCATTTACTACCTTTTTTCTTTTAGACAACGTATAATAAAGTGAAACTTTAATCAGCGGGGGTTTTGTCCATCCCCCACTGATTATTAGCCCGCACCAATCGGGTTTTTACGGACCGTTAATACGGGATAAAACATATGAAAGATTTAGGAGGTTTCACTTCATGACAGCAACAATTCAAAATGAAAAAGTGATCGTTTCCATCTCTGACAAAGGTGCAGAATTACAAAGCGTTCGCTTAAAAGAAGACAATACAGAATATTTATGGCAAGGTGATTCTACTTATTGGGGACGTCGTGCACCAATCTTGTTTCCAATCGTCGGTCGATTAGTAGAAAATACATACTACGTAGAAGGTAAACCTTATTCATTAACACAGCATGGTTTTGCCCGTGATCTTTCGTTCTCTGTTAAAGAACAAAGTGAAACAAAAATCACTTATGTCGTTACTAGTAATGAAGAGACGTTACAAAAATATCCATATGAATTTGAATTACTCGTTTCTTATGAAGTAGACGAACAAAATATACATGTTACATATGAAGTAAACAATCCTTCTTCAAAAGAGATGTTCTTTTCAATCGGAGCACATCCTGGATTCAACTGTCCTTTATTAGAAGGTGAATCATTTGCAGATTATCATCTATCATTTAACGGATCTGAACGTTTAGAAACTAGCATATTAGAAGGTCCTTTTCTTTCAAATGAAAAGCAACTAATCGCTGAAAATACGAAAGAATTGCCACTTACATATGATTTGTTCAAAAATGACGCGCTTATTTTTGAACATATGAATACGAATGAAATTTCTATTCGCTCACATAAACATAATAAATTTGTAAAAGTAGCATTTGATGGGTTCCCATTTGTCGGCGTATGGACACCAGGAGATAACGCACCTTTCTTATGTATTGAACCTTGGTACGGAATTGCTGATGAAGTAAAGCAAACAAAAGATTTTAAAGAAAAAAAAGGAATTCAATCGTTACAAGCGAATGAAACATTTACATGTCGTTATAGCATTACAATTGGATAAAGTGAAACTTTAATCAGTGGGGGGGGTTCATCCCCCACTGATTATTAGCCCACACCAATCGGGCGTTTACGGGCAGTAAGACTCCCACAAATAGCGGGATAAGTACTCTATCCCCTACTTCTAAAAAAATTTTCAAGTAGGGGATAACCTTATAACTGGAGGTTTCTCATTTTGATTGAAGTATATATCGATGGTGCATCAAAAGGAAATCCTGGACCTTCTGGTGCCGGGGTTTTTATTAAAGGGGTACAGCCACCTGTACAATTGTCATTACCACTTGGGACAATGTCAAACCATGAAGCAGAATACCACGCTTTACTTGCAGCATTAAAGTATTGCGCAGCGCATAATTATAGCATTGTATCTTTTCGTACAGATTCTCAACTTGTTGAGCGGGCTGTTGAAAAAGAATACGCAAAAAATAAAATGTTTGCACCGCTTCTAGAAGAAGCACTGCAGTACATAAAAAATTTCGATCTCTTTTTTATTAAGTGGATTCCAAGTAGTCAAAATAAAGTCGCTGATGAATTAGCTAGAAAAGCTATTTCACAAAATTAACGGGGGTATGAGTGTGAAAAAAGGGTGGATTGCTCCTCTCGCATTATTATTCGTCTCTTTTATTTGGGGAGCTACGTTTGTTGTCGTTCAAAATGCTATGTCTTTTATTGGACCATTTACTTTTAATGCTATTCGCTTTTTATTCGCTGGAATTATTTTATTATTCGTTCAAATGATTTTCTCACAAAAAACTTCAAAACAAGATATAAAACAGAGTAGTCTCGCTGGATTGATTGTTGGATTCTTTTTATGTATTGGCTATTTATTACAAACATTCGGCTTACTTTATACAACCTCTTCAAAAGCTGGTTTCTTAACAGGGCTTAGTATCATTATGGTCCCAATCTTGTCTTTTATCTTTTTAAAACAGCGAGCTACAATTTTCATTGCACTTGGTATTACTGTAGCAACAGCAGGTTTATATTTATTAACAGCTGGTGATTCTTTTCAATTAAACATTGGAGATATACTCGTTCTCGGTTGCGCTGTCGCTTTCGCTGCCCATATTCTTGTTAACGGTTTCTTTTCTAAGAAAATATCACCTTTATTACTAAGCACTTCTCAAGTATTAGCTGTCGGTATATTTTCTTCTATTTGCGCTTTTTTGTTTGAAGATTGGGGAAAATTACTTTCAGTATCACTATGGACAAATCATTCCTTTTTATTCGCTCTATTTCTAACTTCCCTGTTTGCGACATCAATTGCCTTTTTCATTCAAACATCTGCACAAAAACACACTTCTCCAACGAGAGTAGCCATTATTTTCGCAATGGAGCCTGTTTTTGCAGCATTAACAGGCGTTCTAGTAGCAAATGAACAGCTTTCTATTTCTGCTGTTATTGGATGTCTATGTATTTTCCTAGGTATGATTTTTGTTGAATTACCTTCAAAAACAAAAAAAGAAGCGCGGGCTGCGTGAAGTTACGCTTGTAACTTCCGCATAAAAGCCTTAGCGCTTTTTTTATCTGTAATTTCTTCTTCTTTCAATCGTTCTAATAACGCAACAAAATAACTGCCATCAAACTGTAACTGATGTTTAATCGTCGCTTCTATTGCTGCGTTCACAATTCCATCAGATGCACCAGTATATCCTTGTCCAAACATAATAAACCCGTGTGCTTCCTCTGATAATTTAAATCCTTTCGTATGTAAGAATGAAAGATAATCTTCTACTGTTTGCATGATATTCCCACCTACTCAAAAATTCTCCACTTCCTATCATACATGTTTTTATACTCTATGAGAATGAAATTTCTTTGACAACTTTGTAAATCGCTCGTCTACTTCACTAATGATAGAGGATTCTCATACACTATTACGGAATATATAAAGTGAAAATTATTCTGTATTAAAGGGGAGAAACAATGAAACAAGCTCTATTAATTATTGATGCTCAACAAGAACTAATTGATGGAAATGAACAAGAAAATGAAGTTTTCCGTAAAACCGAGCTATTAGCTACACTAAATATCGCTGTACAGCAAGCAATTGATTCAAATGCCCTTATTGTTTTCGTAAGAGATACTGATGTTGCTTCTGGTAAAGGGGAAGGATTTGAAGTACATAAGCAAATTAACATCCCTCAATCTGCAATCCTTATTAATAAAGCCGCAACAAATTCATTCTATGGTACTTCTTTACTTGAACTTTTAAAAGAAGAGAAGATTAATCATCTCGTTATAGGTGGATGTAAAACAGAACATTGCATTGACACCGCTGTTAGAACAGCTACTGTACAAGGTTTTGATGTTACATTAATTAAAAATGGCCATTCAACAACTGATTCTAACGTATTGTCTGCGCAGCAAATTATCGAGCACCATAATAAAACTTTACATGGTCATTATAACGTTGATCATTTTTCTATGGTGAGAGATATCGAGGAAGATCTCTTTCAACCGACTCATGACCAATATCGTGATTAAATTAACTATAAAAAAGAATCCTTTTCACGAAAGGATTCTTTTTTATCCAAAAATTTGTGCCGCAATACTATAGAGCCCATTATTCCTTTTTAATAATTGATCACTATTTTTCATCATTATTGGCGGTTTATTAACCTTTTGAAAACCAGTAATCTCTAATTCTTGCATGAAATCTTTCTTTCCTTCTGGTACATCAATTCTTAATTTTCCATTATGCCCTTTTGCTAAAGAATGTACAATTTCCATTGCCATTGTGTCATTTTTAGCAACGACTGGTCCTATTATTTTATTTTCTGGCGTTTGTATACTCATTCCATAGCCTAATATATTTTGTTTTGTATCCCTTATAAGGATACATTGTTCACTTTGCATAATTCTGCGCTTTAAAAACTCTTTTCGACTTGTCCCAAATGCATCTTCATCTATTTTTATTATTTTTTCTAAATCACACTCTTCATAATTCAAGATATACTCTTCATTTCCTACACATTTATAATTCGCATTATACGAGTTGCATATGTATTTAGAAACATAGCTCACAACCCTAAATCCTAATTTTTCATATAAAGGCTTCCCCTCATCCGTAGCAATAAGCATAATTGGAGTTTGAGATGATACAATCTTCATACATGAATCCGTTATCGCCTTTCCAATCCCTCTCCCTTTATAATCTGGATGTACAATCACCATTCCGATAGACGCTAATGTCTCCCCATATAATATAATTGCTGCACTAGCGATTACTTCTCCCTTTTCATTCCGCATGCCATATACGATACCTGAACTTAAAATGGTGTTGATTTCTCCTAAACTATAATCCCAGCCTATCCTTTCCGATAGACTAATAAGACATGATATATTATTTTCTCCAAGCCTCTCTACTACATTCACACAGTAGCTCCCCCTTCTTTGTCCCTTCTCACTACACTATAACACCCCTTCACTTTGTGAAGGGGTGTTATAAATCAATCTTCATTCAATTATTAGAACCACTATATGCTACATGTCGTTTCTCAATTCGTTCTTCTATCTCTTTCATATTCTCTTTATTACTTAATAATGATTGTTTATTTTCAATTAATAATTGTTTAAATGATTTTCTCACTTTTTTTCGCATTTTCATTTTCCTCCTTGGGGGATGGTTTATATAAAAGATAAGGAATTATCTGCGTGTTCTTATAATAATTGATTGTTGTGAAATCTATTTGAACTTCATATGAAAATCCCGTTTATTTTCTGACAACTTTGTGAACAAAAAAGAAAGGCCGATTAAAAATATTTAATCGACCTTTCTACTTCTTACAACATATTTATTAATATTTCAGGTCTTCCCCAATTCATTTCTTCACAAACGAATCTAAGTTTTTCTTCATCCATTGTGTGTAACCCTTCTTCTAATGAACATGAGATTGGAACTTCACAGTGAATTTGTGCTAATTGTAATGAAATATTTAAGTTCTCTAAATCACTTTCAATCTTTGTGCGCTGCGCTTTTGTTAATGATGCTATATTTTCTAGTACAGCCGATACTGTTCCATATTCTTGAATAAGCTTATACGCTGTTTTTTCACCAATACCTTTTACACCCGGATAATTATCACTTGTATCTCCCATGAAAGCTTTCGCATGCACGATTTGCCAAGGTTCTACACCTTTCTCTTCCATGATTTTTTCCGGTGTGTAATACTCGTAATTTCCAATTCCTTTACGAAGAAGCATAACTGTAACATTCGTATCAACAAGTTGAAGTAAATCTGTATCACCTGTCAAAATATAAACTTCCGCTTCATTGCAATATTGTTTTGCAAGCGTACCGATACAATCATCCGCTTCATAACCTTTCATACCGATTACAGGCATAGATAATTTCGCAGTTATTTCTTGCACTAAATCAAATTGCGGAATTAATTCTTCCGGCGGTGCTGCACGATTTGCTTTATAATTCGAGAAAGATTCCGTTCTAAATGTCGTACTTCCCATATCCCAGCACGTTACAATGTGCGTTGGTTCGATTGCTTGTGTTGCTGTTAATAAATGCTTCATATAACCATGAATCCCATTCGTCGGGGTACCATCTTGTCGTTTCATAAATTGTCCATATACACTTGTTGCGTAAAAAGCACGAAATAATAGTGCCATACCATCAACTAATAATACTTTTTTCATAATTCCTCTCCTACTAACAAAAAATAATAACCTCACGTTATCACGTAAGGTTATATATAGATTACCATTCTACGTTTTTGTTCAACTTTGTCTATTATACATTGTTTTTGTATATTTAGCATCATTAACACATTAAGACATTCTACCGCAACAAGTATGAAGTATTCCTGAATACGTATTTTTACCTGTCGAAACAACTACAGCCTTTGCATTTCCGCCAACAATATACGTACCTTTGAAACATACATTTTCAAGTTCAAGTGGATTATAGTCTTTCATCCGTTTTAATGGAATAAATCGTTTACGTTCAAGATGGTAGCAACTTTCAAATTTCTCAATACTAGCATCGTTTCCTGTCAGCATAGATTCATTTACTAATAAACCATTTGCATAAGTAATACGTACATCTGCTGGCACTGTATCGCCCTCTGAAAGAAAAATCATATCTCCAGGTACAAGCTCTTGTACTGGTAATTTCATCATTTTCAGTTCACTGTTTAGCCCTGTTACGCTACAACCAGCTACTCTAGAAACAGTAACTGTTTCACATTGTAATTCATCACGCACATTTTGTTTTGAAAGACCTGGGATCATTCCACTTAGCTTCATCATTACTTCCGCAATACGCACTCTTTTTGAAGTTAATTCATTTCGGCCATATACTTGAATACGCTTTTGTGCCTCTTTCATAGATAGTCCGTCTCTTGTTGTTTTAAAATACGCAAATACAGATTTTACATCTCTTGTTGCGATTTCAATTAATAGATCTTTATTTTTTTGAAGCATTGTTTGTTCTTTCATTGCTTTTTTACTTAATTTATACGGAGTGTTACCCACACTTTTATTTACATATAACATATTATCGTCTCCTCCTTTACAACATAGGAAGAAACGCTTTGTTTCTCAATTTATCCACTTCACCGTGAAAGTGTCTAGCGCTTAAATACTCGAATAAACGCTACATTATGATAAATATAGAGGGAGGAACAAGTCGTTTCCTGCCTACATCATATATTTTTGATTTGAAGTATATGGGTAACGGAACCGAGTCAGAATTTGACATGCTCCTCACCTCCTCTTTAATTTTTTAGTTATAATCTATACTATGAAATTACTCATAGCTTGCTAACAAAAAAGACCCTTACTCATAAGAGAGCAAAGGTCATTGCATACACAAATAAGCGATTCCTAATATAATACAATTAGAAATCTACGGACCTCTCCCTCGCCGAGTTTTAGCACTGTATAGCATAGGTTCATTACCAGCTACGTTAAGAAAAACCTTAATTCGATCATTCCTGTTGACCCATTGGCGTCTCTCGACATTTTTGGGCAGTAGCATTTCTCTATACAGGAGCCTCACCTAACAGAGACTTATTTTAATTACATAGAAAATGTTACTCTTATTTAAAATAGATGTCAACACTTTGTATGGAAACTTTTCCTTATTACAACAACTATCTCGAGTTTAGTACACTAATACGCATCCTGCTCAGCGTTCGGCTACATAAATTAATTGAACACATATTGCAAAAAATTAGCACATGAAAAATAAAACCCTTACGTTAAAATGTAAGGGTTTTAATATGTTACACAACCAGCAATTACAATTCCGATGGAAAGTGATAAAAACATAAAGAAAAGACCAACTGCTTGATTATCTTCTTCAAGGCTTTTATTAATATTAAAACGTGGTGTAAGCCATTCCGCTAAATAAAAGACAATAATTTGAGCTAATATCCCAACAGCTCCCCATGAAACCATATCAAGAATTGAAATAGAATTAGCAGCCGTTGAATATAAAACGATAGCAAGACCAAGTAGTCTTCCTCCAAGTACATAGCTTACCGCTTTATTCCCTTGAGCCATTAACTTAAATTCCTTAACTTTCGTTGTCACTTCCATAAGAAAAAGACCGATACACAAAAGTGCAAGTGATACTGCTAAATATAGTAAAAAATTAATCATTTATTTTCCTCCTTCTTAATACCTACCGGTAAATAATATGATTCATTTCCCGTAATTTTTTCTCCAGCACGTATACCGATGCTGCTCGCTTTTCCAGCAATTAAAAACGCCCCAAACACGTACGACAGCTTCTCAATTCCTTTTTCAGTCTCCAAAAATAAAACTGGAAGCTCTGTATATTTCTGGAATATGGGAAGTGACGATTTATACGTTTCATGTGCATTTCGAATCATAACGTTTGTATCCTTATCACGAATCGTAATCGTGTCACCTTCTCTACCGAACGAAGGTTTTTGAACGAAAGGACTTTTCCCAAAAAATAAATCTGGCTCTAAATATGTAGGAAGCATATATTCTTTAATCCACTTTTGTTCCTCACTTGTGTAAAAAGCACCTTCTTCTGCTAATCCCCAAATAAGACATTGAATTGATTTTGGCTGAAGTAAAAAGGACGACAAAGGATTTATAATAAAAAGCTTTCCTTCTTTTACAAGTTGCAAGAGTTCCACTCCCACCAAATCCCCCGTTTCGGGATCTTGATCTTCAATCAAGTCTTCGATTGGATATGTTTGGCGATACAAAATATCAATTGGTACACCATCTCTATCTACTAAAGCATCGGCTGTAATTCTAAGTTCTGCCATTGGCATCACTTTATTTTCAACATGACATAGTTGGCTCAAATACATAGTCGTATTCCAATCTTCTATATGTTCATGATGAGCTGTGAAAACAACATTTGGATCTTCCATTCCTTTTGCAAACTCCATTACGGCTTTTGTAATACCAGAAGAAAGTAACCGCTCTTGATTTGTATTTGGATCATCATAGTCAAGTTCTTCACAAACTTTTCCATTCATTTGAAAGCATTCCACAATAAAAGTTGGCGTGTCACTATTAAACTCAAGCATTTTAATACGATTATCATCTGTTAAAGCAAAATCAAATCGTGAAATAACAGATTCAGGATACATTCCTTTCAGTCTAATAAAAGGCAAACTTGCAGTTGGAAAACCGAGTTCAAGAAGCTGTTCATTAGATAAATTCCGAAGAAGTCTAGCAGTCTTAAAAAATATTTTCCCCATTCGTACAGTTGCTAATTGCAATTGTTTCATCGTTTGCTCTGTTATTGGGAAAACATGAAACAAACTATACTCACATTCATATAAATTCGACCAGAAATGCGGATAATTCGAATAAAATTCTTTTCGTTTCTTTATGTATTGCGACATATTTTAACCTCCAAATCCACCTTTTGAACCGCTTCCAATTCCACCTTTAAATTCGGCCGAAGATTGATAAGTTTTAAACTCTGATGAATTTTTGAAGGTGGATTTATTTTGATAGTATTTACCACCATAAAAGTAATGTCCACGATAACCTGAACTACTATCATCACACTGCCAAACGCCAAGTTCATCATCCCAATCCCAATCAGAACAACTATTATCATTCGGTTCGGGGGGAATATCTTGCGCACAGCCAAATAAAGTGCCCGTCATTAAAGATGTCAGGACACCACCTACTAGCCATTTCGTTTTTGTCACCTTTGCACTCCCCTTTTCCAATTATATTTCTATTATATAAGATGTCATGATAAAGTAGAAGAAAAAGGAAGAAGAGGGATAAAATGCGATTGGAATACCGGCTCAATGATGAAACTAACGGGTATCCGGCTTTATGGAACTACGCAAATATTTCTAATTCTGAAATTGTCGCGCGCATGACTTGTGAATATTTTATAAAAGATGGAAATACATATGTCGTTACTGCAACTTCAGTAGATCCAGACGGGACAGCAGTGTTATATATACAAAAAGAAGTTTTTTTCAACGACCCTTCAGATCCTACATACTCGCACATAGGTTTTGAAATTAGAGAACTAAAGGAAGCAAGCTCAATTATGATAGAAAGTAAAGATGTGTGGAATTACGAGGACATCTTACCCTCTCTCCATTCAGATATTATATATATTCAACGGGATGGAATACATTTGGAATTCACCCTAGATTCAAGAGAAATTGATGAAGACCGCAAGTGCTATATTTATTATGGGAACTTTACAGGTAAATCGAGATAACATGAGCATATTTATTCAACAAAAAAACCTTACGTATAAAACGTAAGGTTTTTTATATAGTCCCACATATGCCGTTATCTATAGATGTCCATAAACCTGCTCTCACAGGTGGATGTTCTCACAAATGTTTGTAACTTCCTTCTTAAAAAGATGGCCTGCTATCTACATCTAAATATTGAACTTCCATATTATACTTATTGGTTTAAGACATACACAAGCTACGTACACCGTAGGAATTTTATATACTGTTAGTTGAAATAAGACCCCCGCAAGTGCCGTCCCTCGTAAATGTCCAAAAACCCGCTACTCGCAGGTGGATGCCCTCACAGTTACCGTATATCTTCCTCCACAAGGAAGGCTTGATAATGGTCACTAAATATTGAGCTTCCGTAAAACTAACATCGGTTTTAGACATAAATAAGTTACGCACACCGCAGGATGTATTATTTACTTGTCGTTATATTATCACATTGTTTCCAATGTGTAAAATATAATATTTTTGAAGCAATCTCTTGCTTGTGACCTTATTTTAATACAAATTATTTTTGCATGCAAGTGATTAATCTTCTTCTTTTGCAATTTGATTTTCTGGATAAGAAATCCAATCACTCCAGCTACCTGTATACAATTTAACATTTTGAAAACCAGCTAATTTTAATGCAACTATGTTCGGACACGCTGTAACACCAGAACCACAATATACGATTGTTTCCTTCTCTTTATCAAGATTTTGGAAACGCCCTTGCTGTTCCTCTTCGTTTTTAAAGTGTCCCGATTCTAAAATTCCATCTTTCCAAAAATAGTTTACTGCCGTCGGAATATGCCCTGCCTTTGAATCAACGAGTTCTTCCGCACCAGCATAACGTTTTGGTTCCCTAGAATCAATTAATGTCATATGTGCATCTGCACCAATTTTCCCTCTCACATCTTCCATCGTTACAAGCATACTTTCTTGTATTTCCGGTATAAAAGGTTTTCGTGCAATAGCTGGGATATTCGACGTTGTTTGTAATCCATTCTCTTTCCAAGCTGGAAATCCACCGTCTAATATATACACTTTCTCATGTCCTACATAGTTTAATAACCACCATAAACGAGAAGCCATTGCACCAGCTTGACTATCATACGCAATTACTGTCGTATGTTCATCAATTCCAGCTTGTGAAAGCTTGTCTGCAAACTGCTCTATACTTGGTAATGGATGGCGACCACCATGTTCTATTACAGAACTTGATAAATCTAAATTTAAATCAAAATATAACGCATGAGGAATATGTTCTTCCTCATACTTCTCTTTACCCCAATTTGGATTCGCTAAATCAAAACGACAATCGACTATACGGACATGTTCATCTTCTAAATGCTCACGCAACCATTCGACTGTAACAATCATCCTTAACGCCCTTCTTTCTCGTGCACGCGACCTACATACTCCATAACCATATCTGTTGTAACAAGTTTACGCTGCGGCGCAACGCCGCGTTTTGCAAGGTCATTAATTTGCTGTGTTACCATATTAATTGCATCAACTGAGAAATGTTTTCCATTTGATGCAAGTGCGATCGTAGCCTCAATCGCTGCTTCGCGTTGCGCATCTAATTGTAAAAATATTTTTACAATCTCATTTTGTTTACGAGAATGTGCTGTAATTGCTTTATGTACTTCCATCTTCTCTTCCCCCTAAATAATTTATACTTATTTGTTTAATTCCATTGCAAGCCGAATCATATCACGACATACAATTCCATTTTCAATAATCTCTTCTTCATAATGCTTCGAAAAGTAATCAAAATCAATAGAAAAAATCCGAAATCCACATTTTTGATATAACGCAAGTTGTGAAACGCTAGAATTACCTGTACCAACTTCAAGCTTGTACATATTATATTCTTTAGCTGTTTCTATTGCATGCAACAATAACTTCTTACCAATACCTTTTCCTTGCATATGTTCTACAATCGCAATATTCATAATTTCCATCGTCTTTGGTCTTGTTTCCAAAAGCACATAGACACCGATAACTCTTTCTTCTTGTTTAGCTACATACATAAGTCCTCTTTGTACATATGCATTAATTTGACTTTCACTTGGATCAGCAAGAAGCAATATAGATTTCGGTATAGCTTCTTTCGAAATCCGCTCTATTACAACAGACATAAAAATTCCTCCTTCTCTATTGTTCTAAACCCCCCTTGTCTACCATAGATAATAGAAAGGAGGGATTCACCATGGACAACAATGAGAAAAAATGCAACGTCATCTCTATTGATGGAAAGAAAAAGAAGAGCGACACATATTCCTATCCAAAATTAGTAGTAGAAAACAAAACGTATGAGTTCTCTTCATTCGTCTTATGCGGTGAAACACCAGACGGCAGACGCTTAGTTCTTACCCATATGATTTCTACTGATGAGTTTGCAGGTTTTGTAAAATCTTTAGATACTGTACTACAAAAGAAAATTGAACGAATCTTTTTTTCATAACAGCTATTTAATATAAATTTCTTTTTCAATTTCTACTAACTGCTTTTGTAGCTCTTCTTTACTTTGTTCGTATAGTGATACATCAATTGTTTCAGCTAAAGCGAATAATATACTTTCATAATAATTCTCAACATCTTGCTGCATCACTTTTTGGAATAGGTTCCATTTTGCATCCCACTCTTGCTTATAATGATGAACGAATAAATCTTCTTCATCAACTACATAGTTTGATACGAAAGGTTCTAACACTCCTTTAGCGTCTTCTTGCATAAAAGCTTTATCATTTTTTTCAAAAAAGCTTTTCTCATTTTTAAAATGTGCTAGTGCCTTTTTAAAATCTTTTATTTCTATTGAAGGAAACGGCTCTTTATGTGTAATAACTTTATATTCATAATCCACTGTTCCACCCATAGAAATCGATTCATTTTCCACTTTGCAATTCACAATAATTTCATCCTTTGCACACTTCATCGCTTCATCTATCCATTTTTCAAGACGTAATGATGTCGCACGCATTTCTTGTAATAAATCATGTTGAATAAATGAAACTAATTCCATTACACATTGTTGCAACTGCATTTTCACATTTCCATCTGTTCGTAACGAAGCCGGATTAATAAATTCAGTAAACACATCGTTATAGCGTAAAAATAGACGTTGGTGTACATAATAAAGTAATTCTTTCACTTCATTTTGCATTGCTTGCTCTTCAGCAAGTACACTATATGATGAAATAATATGAAGTAGCTGATCACGCTCTGCTTCATATTTTTTTGTTTGCTTCTCTTTCTCATCATTTCCCTGCTTCGCGCCATTTATCATATTTACAAGAAGCTGATTCGCTCCTTGCAATGCACCATATAAAGCATGCACAGATACAAGCATTAAATCCCTCATCATAAAGGACGTAAATGATTCTTCAAACTTAGCAATCCCAGAGTTTTGTAAAATACCATACTTTTCTTTATCAATACTTTTCCCTTGTTTTTCTTCGAGTGCACATAAACTTGAAATTGCAAATAAGCGTGGATTTCTAATACCATATTGTAAAAGCTGATCCGCAATATAACCTTTTACCATTTCAAGCTCTTCTTCAGATTGAGCTAAATCGGCTGCATTAATTAAGAAGAACATTTTATCAAGCGCGAACGTATCTTTTACACGACCGAGCTGAATTAAAAATTCACGATCTGCACGAGAGAAAACATGGTTATAGTATGTTACGAATAAAATAGCATCCGCATTCTTTATATATTGGAATGCAACATCAGTGTGACGAGCATTAATAGAATCAGCCCCTGGTGTATCCACAAGAGCTACCCCTTGCCTTGTTAAAGCACAATCATAATAAAGCTCCATATACTCAACAAAACATGATTTTTCTTCATTTGCTACATAATCAGAGAACTCCTCTAACGTAACTTGTACTTGTTCACCTAAATGAGCAGCAACTGCCCCATACCCTTTTTGTACCGCTCGTAAAAAGCTAAATGTTGTTTTTTGCTTCCCGCTTGGTGAAGGATATTTCATAATTTTATCAATTTGTGTTAGCGCTTCTTCCAACGTAGCAATTTCATAGTGAAACATTTTATAAACGGCTTTCATATCTTCAAATAGTGCTTGCTCTGACTTAAACTGCACAATTACCGTTCCATGTGGTTTGTCTTCTGTAACTGGCAAAATTTGATTTATTGTTGCTGTCGTTGGATTTGGTGATACAGGAAGTACCTTTTCACCAAGTAATGCATTGGCAAATGATGATTTACCTGCACTAAAAGCTCCAAATAATGCTACTGTAAATTGCTTCGTTTCCACGCGCTTTCTTTTACTAACTACTTCTTGCTGTAAATGTTTAAGTGTAGGCAATGGATCTAATATCGTTTCAGCTTTCTTCACTTTTTCTAATATACGCTGAATATTTAAAGCTTTCGTTCCTTTAATCTCTTCTTCACTAGCCGCTACGTTATCATTTACAATTTCTTGCTCTTGTAGTGTAAACTTCTCACTAACAACTTGTTTTTCACTTTGTAATATTTCGTCTATTCGCAATCCATCTGGCGTAGAAACACGATCATACCAAACATCTTGTAAATAGCCCTCATATTCCTCATACGTCTTAATGTATTGTAATTTCGTTTCTTTCGCTGTTTGTAACATCGTATATTTTTCAATTTCTTCTTCAATACGAGCAATCTCTATCTTCACTTTCTTCTGCAATGCATCCATACTTTTTTCAAAAATTTGCTGAGATTTCATAAAGTATCTTTTCTTTAACTCATTTGCAACGTCAGCAGTATAAAGAAGTAAGTAATCACCGGTAAATCCAGCCCCTTGTTTAATTGTTTCAGCCAACACTTCCGGTCCGAAAGCAATCTCTAACGCATATATGTCTTTCCCTATTTCTTCTGTAAATAACCCTTCTTCTTTTAAGAAGGCTACAATAAATTCTTTCACATGAAAATCAAGTTGCGTTTCAACAGTCTTTTGAAGAACAGAATAAAAAACATCTACACGTCTTTGCTTTTCTTGCTCCGTCTTTCCTTTCGCAAATAACAAACCAACTTTAAACTTCGTTAATTTCGTTTCTAAATACCCGTTTGCCAATTCTCTCATTTCAAATGGCATTAAATACGCGTTATCTAATATAGCTTGTAAACCTTTTATAAACTCATTTCTCACATCGGATTCTTTACTAGCCGCGCGATTTTTATTTTCAGTTAACTCTTCTTTCTTTTCGACTATCTCTGACAGGGAAAGCAGTGATGTCAATTCTTCTTCATATTTCATGAGATATTTTTCATTTTCAGAAAGTATGAACGAGCAATGTTCTTGCAGTAAATATTCTGTTTCTCGCTCCATTCCATTCCTTACATACTGCTCTTTTTCTTTCATAATTGAAGAAATTAATACTTCTAATCTTTGAATTTCATTGTACGGATGATTCATCATTCGTAACGATGTATAAAAAATACCATCTACTTCTATATCCCAGTTAGAAAAAGACTGTTTTACACTATCTCTATACTCTTCAAACGATAGTTCATTTTCTTTATGTTTATCTATTTGGTTTACAACGAGATAAACCGTTTTATTACGTTGTTTCAATTCTTTCACAAATTGTAAGTTAACCTCTGATTGGACATGGTTATAATCCATCATATAGAAAATAACATCTGCTAGATGCAGTGTTGATTCTGTCGCTAATTGGTGGGCATCATCCGTAGAATCAATTCCGGGCGTATCAACTAACATAACCCCATCAGGAATTGGCGCATCATTTCGATAAATATGAACACCAATTACTTCATCACCGTCTTTACATATTTGTTTTAATTCTTCTGCTGAATATGCGCCGTCATATTCATACTGTTCTCCAGACTTAATCGTTACAACAACGCGATCAGATCCTCTTTCAATTTTAACGACGTTAGCACTCGTTGGAATCGGACTTGTCGGTAATAATTGCGCTTTATATAGGTGATTCATCATTGTCGATTTCCCCGCAGAAAAATGACCACAAAAAGCTAGCATAAGCTGCTCTTGTTTATATTTTTGAATCACTTCAAACAACTTCAAACTATTCTCTACATCGCCGTTTTTTTGCCACTCTTCATAAAAACAAACAAGTTTTTTCATACCGTTTGTCTGTACTATGTTTGTCATCCCCTTGTTCCCCTTTATCCAAGATGTATATACTTTATCCCGCTATTTGTGGGCAGTAAAAACCCGTTTCGTGCGGGCTAATAATCAGTGAGGGATAGACCTCCCCGCTGATTAAAGTTTCACTTTATTATCATACTAAATTTTCAGCATATTCACATCAAAAATAAAAAATCCCTTTCATTCTTTTTACAAATGAAAGGGATTTTATGTAATATTATTCATTTTGTTGTTCCTACTCCATTTAATACATACTTTGTAACACCAACATATATAGCAATCGTTCCTGCAACAAGTGCATACACCATATTAACACACCAACCTTTTTTGATAATGATTATCACTTTTGAATACATTTTATCATTAAAGAGAATCATTATCAACAATTTTCTAAAAAAGAAAGCTCCTTCGGGAAAAGGAGCTTTACTGCCTGTTTTAAAGAAGTTTAAAACTTGCTGTGCACTCTTATTATATCTCATAATACACATCTTAACAGTTTTAAAAATTGGAAATAACCTATATACCCTCCCCTTTACATTTTGTATAATAAAAGGGAATTACTTAACAAGGAGGAAAATAATGACACAAAATCTCACGCAAGGCGAGAGGATACACTCTATCGATATTATTAGAGGAATAGCTGTACTTGGTATTTTTCTTGTTAACTGGCCAGTTATTGCCGGAGTTGACTCAAGTGAAATTTCAGGGATTTACGAAGGAGTAGACAGCTACATCCGCCTATTTTACGATATGTTTATTCAAACGAAATTTTATACTATTTTTTCGTTTTTATTCGGATTAGGTTTTTATATCTTTATGAATCGTGCTGAGGCGAAAACAGATCGTCCAAAAACTTTGTTTGTTCGCCGTCTTCTCATTTTATTATTATTTGGTTTCTTGCACTACGTTCTTTTATGGGATGGAGACATCTTACATACTTATGCAATCACTGGGTTTTTCTTATTTCTATTTTACAAGAGAGAGCCACGTACTATTTTAATATGGTCAATTGTACTATTAAGTTTCATGCAATTGTTCACATTATTAGGTTCTCTTCTAATGGCACTAGTGCCTTTAAATGAATTAGACCTTTCCTCAGCAATTATACCGTTAGAAAACTGTGGCTTACAAATCGAAGACAGATTCCATTCATTCTATTCGGAAGCATTAGGAAACAGTTTCATTATGCTTCCTGAAACACTAGGGTTGTTTTTACTCGGATTATACGCTGGTAAAAAAGATATTTTCCGTCGTGCAAAAGAATTAGATCCAAAACTAAAAAAATGGCAAATAATTATGTTCATTTTAACATTGCCAATGTGGTTTATTATGATTCACTTCTTTATTAACAACCAACCTTATACACCATTTACCCTTATGGGCATTACGATGATAAGCGGAAAAACATTATTCATCTTTTACATTTTTACACTGATGCGTTTATTACAAAAAGAAAGATGGCAAAAATTATTACGACCATTCCAATATGTCGGACGAATGGCGTTAACAAATTACATCTCGCATACAATTGTTACGTTACTTGTATTCGGTCTATTGTTCAAAAATTATTATCCTGCTCCATTATGGGTGGGACCACTATTTTGCATCGGCTTTTATACGTTACAAATCTTTATTAGCCGCTGGTGGCTTTCTCGCTACCAATACGGGCCGCTTGAATATATATGGCGCCTTGGTACGTACGGAAAGATGATGCCCCTTAAAAAGAAAAGCAAGGTCTCTTGATGAGACCTTGCTTTTTTATGCTTCTCTTACTGCACTTTGCATAGAAACTGGCTCTTCTTTTACTTTCACTTTACGCTGCGGCACCATATTAAATACAATATTTAAAAGTACTGCTGATGCACTTCCAAGTACAATTCCGTTATCTGTTAAAATACGAATGTTTTCCGGAAGCTGTGAGAATAACGTTGGAACGACTGTAACACCAAGTCCGATTCCGACAGAACATGCAACGATTAATAAATTCTCTTGTTTTCCAAAATCAACACTGCTTAACATTTTAATGCCATACGCCATTACCATGCCGAACATTGCTAACATCGCACCGCCAAGTACTGATTTCGGAATAATTGTTGTAATGGCTGCAATTTTAGGAATAAACCCAAGAGCGATTAACATACCACCACAAGTATAGATAATAACGCGATTTCTTACTCCAGTTAATTGAACAAGGCCTACGTTTTGAGAATATGTTGTGTATGGAAACGCGTTAAAAATACCACCTAGAACCATTGCTAATCCTTCTGCGCGATAGCCTTTTGTTAATTCTTTTTCACCGATCTTTTTATTGCAAATATCAGATAATGCAAAATATACACCTGTTGCTTCCACAATCCCTACGCAAGCAACGAGAATCATCGTAATAATTGGCGTTAATTCAAATGTTGGTGTACCGAAGTAAAATGGCTGAATGCCGTGGAACCAGTCTGCCTCTCCAACCGCTTGCAAGCTTACTTTCCCCATAAATGCTGCAACGATTGTACCGAACAAAAGACCAAGTAATATAGAGATTGAACGGATAAATCCGTCAAAGAAACGATACATAATAATGATAAATAATAAAACACCAAATGCTAATGCTAAGTTTTCAAGACTTCCAAAGTCTTTACTTCCTACTCCCCCAGCCATATCATTAATTGCTGCTGGAACAAGTGTAACCCCAATTACTGTAACGACAGATCCTGTTACAACAGGAGGAAACAGTTTTACAAGTTTCCCAAATAATTTCGCGAAAATAACAACAAATAATCCCGCAGCAATAATTGCTCCATATATAGAGGACACGCCATATTGTTTACCAATTGCAATCATCGGTCCAACCGCTGTAAATGTACAACCAAGTACAACCGGAAGCCCAATACCGAAAAAGCGATTTGATAATGCTTGTAAAATCGTTGCAACGCCGCACATTAATAAATCAATGGATACTAAATACGTTAATTCTTGTTGATTTAAACCAAGTCCCCCGCCGACAATAAGTGGAACAATAATTGCGCCAGCGTACATTGCAAGCATGTGCTGAATGCCGAGCGATGCGATTTTAAATGGGTGCTGCTTCATTGTTAGTTCACCTCCGCAGTTTCTTGCTGTACAAATGTAACTGTGCCGTTATCAAGTGATGCAATTTCTGCTAGTGATTTAACACGAACGCCCTGTTCACGCAGCTTCTTTCCTCCATCTTGAAATGCTTTTTCAATAACAATGCCAATTCCAGCAATACTTGCCCCGGCTTGCTCTACTAAGCTCATTAAACCTAAAGCAGCCTGACCGTTTGCTAAAAAGTCATCAATAATTAGTACATGATCATTTTCATCAATATGATTTCGAGATAATGAGATCTCGTTCGTTTCTTGTTTTGTAAATGAGTATACTTTCGCAACATACATATTATCTTGTAACGTTAACGATTTACGCTTTCTTGCAAAAACTACTTTTACACCAAGCTCTAAAGCAGCCATAACTGCTGGCGCAATGCCTGAAGATTCAATCGTCACGATTTTTGTAATGTTCTCTTCTTTAAAACGCTTAGCAAATTCTTTTCCGATTTCTTGCATAAGTACTGGATCAATTTGATGATTTAAAAATGCATCTACCTTTAATACATCACCAGATAAAACCTTGCCTTCGTTCAAAATCTTTTCTTGTAATACTTTCATGTTTGTTCCTCCTCTTATGCAAATAAAAAACTCCAAAAGCCGCCACCACTCGTTACAAGTGAGAGACGTGCTTTTGGAGTTTCGCAAAAAAGAATGCTAAACAAGCAAATATATTCGTCCTCACTCATAGTCAAAGTATTTACGGTACTTCGGTAGAAACTTGCAGGCCATATCCCCGCGATTATATGAGTGTAGCTAACTTATTTATTTATAGAAGGATTATAACGCACTTTTTTCACTTTGAAAAGCATTTATCGTAAAAACACGTACAAATTTTATGAAAACACCATTTTCGTTCGAGTTTTTCAAACTCTTACATTTCATATTATAACGTCGTTAATATGATAGGCCCATCCTTCGTAATCGCAATTGTATGCTCATATTGTGCAGATAATTTCCCATCCATCGTCCTTGCAGTCCATCCGTTTAAATCTACTTTAGAATATCGCATACCGGCATTTACAATAGGTTCAATTGTAATTACCATTCCTTCTTGTAATTCTGGCCCTTGCCTTGGCTTACCAAAATGAAAAATTGCTGGTTCCTCATGAATTTCTTTACCAATTCCGTGTCCCGTAAAGTCTCTTGCAACAGAAAACCCTTCAGAAGCTACATAACTTTCAATTGCGTATCCAATATCTCCAACATGATTACCACTTATCGCTTGCTCAATCCCTTTATATAAAGCACTCTCTGCTACTAACAATAACCTTTTTGCTTCATCAGAAGTATCTCCAACTATATACGTCCATGCAGAATCCGAGAGTGCACCATTTAAGTTTACTACCATGTCAATTGTCACAATATCTCCTTCACTTAAAGGAACATCTGTTGGAAACCCATGACACATTTCATTGTTCACAGATGCACATATTGCGTATGGATAATCGTTATACCCTTTCTGTTCGGACCTGGCACCATGCTCTTCTAAATATGCTTCAACAAACGTATCAATTTCTTGTGTAGTGATACCTGGTTTCATCATTTTTGCGATTTCTCTATGACAAGAAGCTAGTAACTTCCCCGATTCATGCATCAAATCTATTTCATTTTTCGTTTTAATTGTAATCATACTACCTCTACCTCTCCTTACTAAACTTGCTATTTGCTACTAAACTTCAATCATACACATCCTCTTCCAAAATTTCAAAACTTCTAACTACATCAAGTACAAAAACAAACATCATTTATTTCTACATCAAAATAAAAAAAACAGAAGCCCCCTTCTGTTTCTTAATCATTTTTACATATATAGTTCATTTTCAAAAACTCAAAACAACTGCCATTCGTTTTTTGAATAAACGTTCCAACTGCTTCGAATCCTGCTTTTTTATATACTTTGATTGCCCTTTCATTAAATGCCGCTACCGATAATGTTATATAGTCACAGTTATATTTTTCTTTACTAAAATCTAATCCAGCTTTTACGAACTGTAAACCTAATCCATTGCCTGTTATATCAGGTCTCATTCCAAGTCCTATATCAACCGTTTGATTATTTATTTTACAAAAACTAAAGAAGCCAATTATAATATCGTTTTCTTTCACGACAAATGTAGTATTTCCTCTCATATGAGCATTTAAAAAGTCCACTAAATCTTCTTGATCTGCTTCTATATCATAAAAAGAATACTCCCCTTCATAATGCCAGTTGTATGCAATTTCTTCCGCTTCCGCTTGCGACATTACTATAAACATATAGCCCATTTCTCTCACTCCCTCATAAAAAAGAGCTGCAATTAAGCAGCTCCTGTTTTATAACTCATAAATCTCTTTATATTTAGCTTCCAAATAATCAGCTAAGTAGTTTGCATTTAAACCTTCACCTGTCACATCTTTTAAAATTTCAAGTGGTTTTTTCGTTTTGCCATATTGGTGAATATTCTCTGTTAACCATTCACGAATTGGTGTCACGTTTCCTTCTTCTAATAATGCATCAAAGTTCGGAATATCCTTTAGCATCCTATGTTTAAATTGCGCTGCATACATATAACCAAGCGCATAAGATGGGAAATATCCAAATGAACCACCAGCCCAGTGAACGTCTTGTAATACACCTTGTGCATCATTCTCTGGACGAATACCTAAATAAGTTTCCATCTTATCATTCCATGCCGCTGGTAAGTCCTTTACTTGCAATATGCCATCAAATAATTCTTTCTCCAGCTCATAGCGAACCATAACATGAAGCGGATATGTAAGTTCATCTGCTTCTATACGGATAAAGGATGGTTTTGACTCATTAATCGCATCATAAAACTCATCTACCGATACGCCGTCAAATTGATCGTCACTATATCGCTTTAACAAATCATAGTTTTTCTTCCAAAACGACTTATTACGGCCAATGAAGTTTTCAAAGAATAACGATTGTGACTCGTGAATTCCCATTGATGTTCCACTGCAAAGCGGTGTTCCTTCTAGTTCCTCTGCAACATTTTGCTCATATACAG
The DNA here is from genome assembly GCF_022664195.1 of Bacillus cereus group sp. BfR-BA-01316. NCBI lineage: Bacteria > Bacillati > Bacillota > Bacilli > Caryophanales > Bacillaceae > Bacillus > Bacillus cereus group sp. BfR-BA-01316. The sequence goes on along the minus strand of NZ_JAKUGX010000004.1, from coordinate 7,119 downwards.
CATGACCACATTCATGAATCGTGCCGAAAACAGCCATACGGAAGTCTTTCTCATCGTAACGAGTCGTAATACGAACATCCCCTCTATTTAATGTAATTTCAAAAGGATGTACCGTTTCATCAAGACGACCCGCTTCAAAGTTATAGTTCAATTGTTTTAATAACTCTAAAGTAAAATTCTTTTGTTTTTCTTTTGAAAAATGTTCGGATAAAGCATTTGTTTTTAATTCTTTTTTGGACTCAGAAATTTCTTTCACAAGCGGAACGATACGTTCACGTAGTTGACCAAATACATGATCTAACACTTCTACTGTGATTCCCGGCTCATACATGTCTAATAGCGTGTTATATTTGTACGTTTCGTAACCCCAATATGCAATAAAATTCTTTTTGAATTCAACAATTTTTTCTAAATACGGACGGAACATTTCGAAGTCAGATTTTTCGCGTGCTTCTTCCCATACACTTTCCGCTTTCGCTTCTAATTTCACATACGCTTCATATTCCGCTTGTGGAATTTTCTTATTTCTATCATATTCTTTACGACACTCTTCAACCATTTTCTTTGTCGTTTCAGAAAGTTTATTTTCAACAATTAAAGATTCTAGTTCAGTTAAATAGTTCCCCATCTCATCTGAAGTCGACATCGCAAACACTTCGGATGAAAGCATTCCAATTACTTCTGAACGCTGGTCCACTCCTTGCTTTGGTGCACCTGTTCTTAAATCCCAAAACATTAAGCTTAATGCTTCTCCATAATTCTCTATCTTCTTCACATATGCTAAAAATTGTTTTTCTACTTCATATGTAGCAACTGTCATAGTATAAAAAACCTCCTTTTTCTACCTCAACCTTATTTCGACATTAAAACATAAATTCCTTTTCTAATAGAAAAAAAGCTTGGCAAGTGCCAAACTTTTCCCTACAACATCTTTTCGTTTAAAGTACTTTTCCTTCTACCGGAAGCACTTTCTTCACTGCTTCTATCACTTTTTCATCTTCATTATCTGATAAGAATAATGATATAGCACCTTTATCTTCACTTGTACGAATTAAACGTCCAATTCCTTGGCGAAGACGTAAAATCATATAAGGCACATCTACGTCCCAGAATGGATCATTCACATGTTTACGCTTCGCCTCAAACACAGGATCGTTTGGAGGGAATGGTAATGACCAAATAATAACATGTGATAATGATGAACCAGGAATATCTAAACCTTCCCATAAATGAACCGCACAAAGTACTGTCTCTTCTTCATTTTGGAAACGAGAAACGAGCTGACTAATTTCTTGATCCCCTTCATATAAGAACGGAACCGACATTTGCTCTTTACTTACATACTCTTTAAACGCTGCAAGTTCTTGCATTGTACGGAATAATACGAGCGTACGTCCATTTGTTTTCTGTATATTTTCAAGTGTATATTGACACTTTCTTTCCCATTCATTTTCTTTCGTATAAGAGAGTAAGTTCACTGCCATTTGTTCTTCATAATCAAACGGTGAAGCAACTGAGAATGATAAGTAATCTTTTACCCCTAGGCTATTTGCAGTAAATGCAAACGAATCATTGTCCGATAATGTCGCAGAAGAGAAAATATACGGAATCTTCTTCGAGAATACTTTTTCTTGTAACACTTCTTCAACTGCACGCGGCATAATAACTAACGTGAAGGCACCATCACCTTCCTCACCCCACGTAATTACATTTTTCTCGTGCATGAAAAGACGAAGTGAATGCTCTAACACATCTAAATGCTCATCAACAATATTTAAATCGTATGTGTTTACTGTATACATTTCGCTTTCAAATACTAATGCGTCACCAACTTCACCAATTTTTGCATAAAGTCGTTCTGCCTCAGCAGTTACTTTTTCCGTAACTTTAATTTCTAAACGATCGGAACCTTCAATTTCCTTTTTATTCTCTTGTAGTACCTCAAAGAATCGTTCAGTTTGCCAAATTGTTTCTTCTACTAAATGTGCAAACTCTTCACGGATATCATTTTGTAACAATCTCGTTAAAAGTTGTTCCATCATCGTTTGCTTTAAACGATATGTTAAAGCTTTTTGCGCTGCATACTCTACAAGATGCCCTTCATCAAATACAACACAGCTACTTTCAGGTAACAATGGAATTTGCCCTTCACGTTTACGTGCATCATATGTCCAAATATGATCCATATAGAAGTCTTGAGAACAAATAATTAAATCTGCAGCTTTACGATAATGTTCACGAGAAAGTGTTTGACCACAACGATGACGAGAATCACAAGTGAAGCAATCTTGGAAGTAATCCCAGTTTACCTTTGACCATTCCTCGTCATTTAACAGTGGAAATTCTTTTCGATCACCATAGTGAGTAAAGTTCTGCATCGTACCATGATCGAATACGAACTGAGGTAATTCGTAATATACATCTTCAATTACTTCTGGAGCTCGTCCACTCATAACATCTTCAAGTTTACGCAAACATAAATAATTATCCATTGATTTCGCAAGTCTAACATCAACAGATAGCCCTAATGCTTCAGATAACTTAGCAATGTCTCCTTCTTCTTTCACAAGCTGCTCAATTAACGTTTCATCTGCACAAGCGATAATAGCTGGCTTCCCTGTATAACGTGCATAACAAATTGCATATAGAAGATATACAATTGTTTTCCCTGTTCCTACACCTGCTTCTGCAAACATAACTTTCTTCTCTTGGAAAGCGCGCTCTAACTGAAACGCCATAAAAATCTGTTCATCACGCTCTTCAAAGCCTTTTTCTGGAAGGATGTCGTAAAACACATCTCCAATCCACTCATTCAACTTATCATAAAAATTATCTTGTTTTCCTACTTCAAATGGTAACCTATTCTCAGTAAACATCCTTAGCCTCCAACCAAACAGTTTTTCTATAAAAAGATATAGCAACTGCTACTCACATGTATGCAGTTGCTTTCCCTTGTTGCAATACATAGAAATACACGAAAAAAAAATTCCCTTTCGAAAAAGGAAAATTTTTTTCTATATTAATGACCTTAAATAACGTTTATCAATCGCTGTTTCATGCGAAAGAGCTGACAAATATTCTTCCTGCGCTTTTTGTATTTCATCTACAATCGCACCTTGACTATCCACTTCTTTTCCGAGCTCATCATACGTACGGTGAATAGCCTTTTGAATCATTGATAATTGGAAACCATCCATTTCGCTTCCTCCTTTTACGCATTACATAATAGCCAGTATATGCGCGCTGGAGGAGTTTTATACTATGAGTTACGCGGTGGACGTTTTCCAAAGTATTGGTAGTAATCTGTACGGATAAAGCCGTTAAACAACTTACGCTTCTTCGATGCATCTTTTCCGTAACACTTCTCAAATGCTTCATAACTTGTTAATAAATACATTGACCATGTATCTAATGGGCGGAATACCTCTCCCGTTTCTTTATATAATTTTTCAACAAGCGCTCTTTCACTTAAACGTTCTCCGTATGGAGGATTCGTTACAACATAGCCATATTCCTCTTTTGTCGTGAAATCTTTTACTTGCATTTGTTTAAATGATATAAGATCCCCTAATCCAACTTCTTCTGCGTTATCTTGGGCAACTCTTATCATACGGTGATCGATATCTGATCCAATGATTTGCAGTGGTTGATTATAATTTGCTAAATCTTCAGCTTCTTGACGAGCTTCGCGCCAATTTTGTTTACCAATCCAGCCCCATTCATCCGATGCAAAGCCTCGGTTAAATCCTGGTGCAATATTTTGTCCAATTAATGCAGCTTCAATTGGAATTGTACCAGATCCACAGAAAGGATCAACGAAAGGACGATCCGGCTTCCAGTTTGTTAACTTAATTAAAGACGCAGCTAATGTTTCTTTTAAAGGTGCTTCACCTTGCTCGAGACGGTATCCACGTTTATGAAGACCTACACCACTCGCATCGATTGTTAACGTTGCAATATCTTTCAACATTGCAATTTCAATACGGAATAACGGACCATCTTCTTCAAACCAAGTTGTGCGTCTATACGTTGTTTTTAATTTCTCAACAACAGCCTTTTTAACAATACGTTGGCAGTCTGAAACGCTAAATAATGTTGATTTCAAAGATTTCCCAATAACAGGGAATTCTCCATTCTCTGGAATATAATCTCCCCAGTTTAACGCTTTTGTTTTTTCAAATAACTCATCGAATGTTGTTGCTTTAAATTCGCCGACTTTAATTTTCACACGATCTGCAGTACGTAACCATAAATTCGTACGACAAATCGCTTTTTCGTCTGCTTCAAACGTTACCTTGCCGTTTTCCACTTCACATTCATAACCAAGATCGCGAACTTCTCGGGCAACTAACGCTTCAATACCCATTGCCGCTGTTGCAATTAAAGTAACTTTTCCCATTTGCATTCACCTCTTATGTATAATCAAACAATAATTAATAACATGTTGTCCTATTAATTATTACATATTACGAAAATTTTTCTCATTTACCATTTTAACTCACAATTTATAACTTCATACAAATAAAAAGCCCTCCTCTTACAAAGGAGAGCTGAGTTATTTCATAGTTGGTTCATAACGTTCTGTAAGCCATGTTCTGTTCCTTTGTACTGCAAACGGCCCACGCCTCGTACTCCGGTGGTAATCATCTATCTACAGGTTACGAAAACCTGTCCTTTTCCATCGTTCATTTCCTTGGAAAAGATTCCCCTACCATTATTTGGGTTTCTCGCTCGTGGGGTTTACCTCGTTCCACTCCTATCATTTCTTCAAGGACTTCGTCACTGTGGCACTTTAAAGGTAGTCAAACCATATCCGAAAGGACTTAGGTTTTTTCCCTGCCGTTAAACCAGCCTTACAGCCAGAATACCCTAGCTTATGACTTGGCTAGGCACGAACACTACAACCATCTCAGGCTGTGCGAGCATGGACTTTCCTCTACAACGTTGGCGTTGCAGCGATTACCCAAACGTTATGACAAACATTAGTATAGTGGAAACAAAAAGATTTTGCAATGTTTTTTTCTATGTAAATGCTTTAACCTTTTTACCACCTTACATTATTCGTATAACTTACTTCCAAATACAGCTTTTTCTAAATTAGATAGACGTTTTAAAATATCCGTATTCGTATTGTTATATACAGGTTGTGCAACTGGTGTTTGTACCGGTTGTTGCGGAACTTGTGTTGCCACTACTTTTTGTTCTTCTAATTCACGTTTCAAACGAGCATTTTGTTGTTTTAATTGATCAAATTCCTTATGAAAAGCTTCATAATCTTTAATAATCATATCAAGAAACTTATCTACTTCTTCTTGTTGATAACCTCTCATACCTGTTTTAAACTCTTTTTCTAAAATATCTTTCGCCGTTAATTTAATTTTATCCGAAATCATTTTCTTCACCTCAAATTTTTGCCAAAACTTTCATTAACTAAATTTTTTCAGAAACAATGCCTTTTGTCAATCAAATATACGAGCACTATATTACATATCACTCTGCATTATTCCACTGTTCCTCTTCCATTATATCTTGTAAATCAGAAAAAAGAATGAAATAACTGTGATAATTTTCTATTTCTCCTTTTTTCTTAGCTGCTTCTACAATATATTTAGGGCTCCCAGGCTTTTCTTCATCATATACAGCTAAAAGTGCATCGCTTTTTTCAATAAAAAATTGATTCTTTAATTTAAATTGCTCTGGGCTTTCGTACTTCCGTTTCGTAATACTATCAATATGATCTGCTTGTGAAAGAATAAATTCGTAATATTCACGATTATCTTCCTTCCAATTTTCCTCTTGTTCTAAAAAAGGAGTAAATATCGCTAATTTTAAATTTGGATATTCTACTTGAATCTCAAAAACAACTTCAGCAGCCCATAGCTCTACTCCTAATTGACCACTTATAATAACCCATTCCAAACCTTCTTCTACAAAAGCGGTTAATTTGCGATGCAACGCCTTTTTTATACAATCTACTCCTGGATGATCATTTTTAAATATTCCAAGTTCAAATGGCTTATATCCTGTTACAGCAACAACTTTCATATCAACACTCCAATTATAAAAAAAGAACTAGCATTTTGCTAGTTCTAACATATCATTTACTTTTTGAACATTCCACCAATGTTTGGTCCCATATTTGGTCCAAATGGTGACACATTCGGTCCTGGTCCAAATGGTGATATTTGATGACCGTGGTGATGACCATGACCACATGGTCCACATCCACCGCCAAATCCACCAACAGATCCACCGCCAAATCCACCAACAGATCCGCCGCCAAATCCACCAACAAATCCTGGATCACCAGGATCTACAACGTTTACGTTCGAGTTTGTTTGTGGGAAGAAGCTTTGATTTTTAATTTGTTGATGATGAACATGCGTTGTATGAGTTGGAAAAATGTGTGGCACCACCGTTGTTGAAAAAGAATGTGTTACGCACTGTTTCGTTGGATGAATGACAGGAGCTGTCGTACAAATAGGTCCTACAGGCTTATGCCCTCCAAAGCAAGGATGACAATGATGCATAGTTTTTTCTCTCCTCTCTCATTAAAAAAATCTGACTACACTTTACAATATGAGCGAGGGGGTAAAGCCGCTTGTTATATATACCCATTTATTTTATGGAAATTTGTCTAGTATCCAATTTCATACGTAATACCTATTATAGACAACCCCCTAATATTATTTACCAAAAAAGCCCCCGACTTGCTTAACAATCCCTGTTACTTGATTCATCGCGTTCATCATTTGTCCAGCTGTGTTCATCATTTTATTTACATCGTAGTTACCATCTGATGATTTAAATTGTGAAACAAAACTAGAAAACTGACTTGGTTGCTGTTGCTGTTGCTTTTGTTTATTCATCGTTGGATATGGTTGTTTTGGTGGATAAAACATAGCTTGTTGATTTACATATTGAGCTGGCGACATGTAGTTTTGTGAATTCATATACGCTTGCTGTGGTTGATTCGTATACATTTGCTGCGGCTGACTCATATGCGGTTGCTGCGGTTGATTCATATGTGGTTGTTGCGACTGATCCATGTGCGGTTGCTGTAGTTGATTCATATGTGGTTGTTGCGACTGATCCATGTGCGGTTGCTGTAGTTGATTC